>SICG01000110.1 GCA_009691525.1 Candidatus Latescibacterota bacterium
AAGGGGCCTTCTTGTTGGGAGAGCGCGGCGAAGCTATCTTTTTCTCTCACAGGCTTTCGTTGGTGGACGGAATGGCATTCTTGGTCGGATACCCTTCCAATCTACCCGAGAGCCTGTACCTTTTCAAGACCGCAACGGCGAAAATCACCCCTTTCGTGCAACAACGCCCCATGTTCCTGCCGGTGCTGGCCGACCAATCGGGCAACACCGGCCTCCAGACGCTGGCGGTCACCCTGCGCGGGTCTTCCTGGGCGAATTGCAAGCCGGCAGGGAAAAAGCGCTGATCGTCAAGGAAACGCTGCTCGGTTTGCTGAACGGCGCCCTCGTCGGGCTGATCGCAGCGCTCGTCATATACGTGGTCGCCACCGTCCAGCACTTGCCCACCGCATTCGTACTCAGCCTGGTGGTGTTCCTCGCCATGACCGGCAGCTGCATCATCAGCGGCATTTGCGGCGCCATCGTGCCCCGTGCGCTGAAAAAGCTCGGCGCAGATCCCGCCACCGCTTCGGGCATTTTCGTCACCACTGCCACCGACATGGTGAGCATGGACATGTTATTGGGGCTGGCGACGCTGCTGGTGGATTGATGGTTGGCGTCTGACCCAAGTGTCTATCCGCCGGTAATCAACCCGCCTCCGCAACAAGCTGCCAAGCACTACAACTCGCTCTTGCGATAACCCAAAACCTCTGGCCGGAACAAATCCGGATTTAACCGCGCCCCCAGGCCAGGCCCGCGCGGGATGGGCAGACTGCCCTCGCGGATCTCGACATCGAGGTCGATCAGATCCTTGTACGTAGTCTGGATCTGCGCCCGCATCGTTTCCTGATACAGGCCATTGCCCACCGCAGCCAGCACCTGCAAGCCTGCCAGCAGGGTCAGCGGACCGGTCGCGTCATGCATGCTCACCGGAATGTTGTAAACCTGCGCCAGGCGCGCCACGCGCACCGTTTCGGAGATTCCCCCCACCCAGGTCGGGTCGATCATCACATAATCCACCGCCCGTTTCTCGAGTGCAGCTGCGTAATCAGGCGCACTGAGCAACATTTCGCTGGCCGAGATCGGCATGCGGCTCTGCCGGCGGAAATCGGCCAGCATGTCGAGATTGTCCATCTTGATGATGTCCTCCAGCCAGAGCGGCTTCAGTGGGCGTAGGGCTTCGGCGATGCGCAGTGCCGCCGGCAATTGGAAATGGGCGTGCCCGTCGATCATCACCTCGATGTCCATGCCCACGGCCTCGCGGATCTTCTCCAGTGGCCGCAGCGCCTGCCGGATATCCGCTTCGCTGATCCGCATCGGTCCGTGTTCGATGGCGGGCAAGTCGAAGGGCCAGATTTTCATCGCCGTGTACCCCAGTTCAATCAGCTCCTTGGCCAGCTCGACGGGATGGTGGAAGTAGTTGTACGAATCAGAAATCGGCCCGGGCCTGCCCACCGATCCCATACCGGGCCACCCCTGCCAACCCACCTGCTCCTGCGGGACCGCCTGCGCATGGATACCATAACTGGGATTGCCACAGCTATTGTACACTGGCACCCGGTCTCGCACCGGTCCGCCGAGCAGGCGGTACACCGGCTGTTTGCACACCTGCCCGAGGATGTCCCACAGCGCCAGATCGATGGCCGAGATGGCGCGCATCTCCACCCCGCGCACGCCGATATTGGCCATGCGTTCGTACAGAAAACGCCAGTGCGACTCAATGGCCAGGGCATCTGCCCCGAGCAGGCGCCGCGCGAAGTAGTCGTGGATCATACCCGAGATGGCCTGGCCGCAGAAGTAGGTTTCGCCGTGGCCGATGATGCCGGCGTCCGTATGTACGCGCAGCAGGACTAGGTGGGGGGCGAAGGCCGGCGGCAGCACGGTTTCAATGGCGGTGATGCGGATGCCGCTGTCCTCTAGGGGCACCGCGGGCAGATGGCGACGGCCGGGCACATTGGGCTGGCCGGCGATCTGGTCGGCGTCGATGCTGAACGATTTTGGCGGCATGGAGAATTTCCAGTGGGTTGAGAGGGTGATCAGGACGCTGGGAGGCACGCCTTCAGCCCGGCGGTTTTAACTTGCTCAGCACTTTTCTGTCGATATAGAAGGTACCAAAAGGAACAAAAGAGGCCACCAAAATTAGCCAGGCCGTGGTTTTGAACTTCCATTGGTATTCCGCCCCGACACTCAGTGCATTAAAGACAAAGAGCAAAAACAACACCCCGTGAATGGGTCCAATCACCTCCACAAGCACAGGGTGCCCGTATAGATGTTTTGCCGGAACAGCAATGCCGACCAGGAGCAGCAGCGAAACCCCTTCGAGCAGCCCGAGGAGCCGCAGTCGTCCGATATTCGAATTGAAATAGCTCTTCATCACCAAAATGTCCTCAGCTAGTTCCACTACAACCCTGGTTATTAAAAATACGCTTTCAGGGCTTGATACGGCCAGGGGCAGGGGGTATACTGAGAGCCAGCATGCAATCCGCCCGGATCGGTTGAAATCGCACTCTACCCCATTGGCAGGAGGACTCTTTCATGGACTACCGGATGCTCGGCCGCACTGGCCTGCAGGTCTCAGCCCTCGGCTTCGGGGCCTGGGAGATCGGCTGGACCCGCCCCGAAGAGGGGGATGAGGTGGGGCGGATACTCAACCGGGCCCTGGATCTGGGCCTCAACTTCATCGACTCCTCGGCAGCCTACCGCTGGAGCGAGGAACTGATCGCCAAATATGTGGGACACCGCCGCCACGAATTTATCTTTGCCACCAAATGCGGGTCTGGACGGGTACTAGAGCCCGACGGGGAATGGGTGCAGACCCTGGACTATTCGGCCAAGGCCATCGAGCCGCAGATCGACCGCAGCCTCCAACGCCTGAAAACCGACTACCTCGACATCATCCAATTACACAGCCCCGCGTACGAGGACGTGGCCTTCGGCGACGGGCTGGAGGGGCTTAAAAAGGCACAGGCCAAGGGCAAGGTGCGCTTCATCAGCCTATCGGCCGACGGCGAGGCAGCCCAGAAGGCCATCGAGATCGGGGAATACGACACCCTGCAGCTCACCTACAACATCCTCGAACAGGAACCCGCCGCCCTCATCGCCGCCGCCCGCCAGCAGCAGAACATGGGCATCATCATCAAAAACCCCATCGCCAACGCCCTGTACGAGCAGCCCAGGCCCACCGGTGACAACACCGCGTTGTGGGACCGGGCCCAAACGATTTTGGCCCCTGACGGTATCGGTGGTCTCCACCGCATCGAGGTCGCCCTCCGCTGGCTGCTGGGCAATCCCGACATACACACCGCCATCGTCGGCACCACCAACTTCCGGCACCTAGAGGCCAACGTGGCCTTCGCCGAACGCGGCCTCCTGCCCACCGCGCTCTTGGCGGAGATCCAACGACGCTTCGAAAAAACCGCGTAGGCAGCACTGCTCCTATTCCGGCACCCGCCACACCGGCGCGGTAATGCCCTCGTTGGGCTGGCCCAGGATCTCCCGGTAGAGCTCGGGCCGGCGGGCGCGCCGGTACCGATGACCCCCGGCCAACTCCAGCTTGTCGGGCGTGAAAAGAGCGCTGGCGATCTCCTCGTCGAAGCTGCGGCACTCGGCCAGGATCTCCCCGTACGGGTCGAGCAGCATGGACAGGCCGGGCTTGAGCTGGTCCCCGTCCATGCCGATGGGGTTGCTGAATACATAATACACACCATTGTCGTACGCCCTGGCCGGCAACCAGCGCAGCAGCCAGCCCCTGCCCTTGGGACCGTCGAATTCCCGGCGCAGCGACATCGGATCTGCCAGCCGGTTCTCCCAGAGTCGGTGGTCGACAAACCCGCGGCCCGGCATGGGCGAGGGGGTACAGCCGGTGACGTGTGGGGCAAAGATGATCCGGGCGCCCAAGAGCGCGGTAGCCCGGACATTTTCGATCACGTTGTTGTCGTAACAGATGAGTATACCGCAGGGCCAGCCATACAAATCGAAAACGGTGTATTCACTCCCGGCAGAGAAGTACCTGCTGATGAAGGGATGTAACTTGCGGAAACGCGCCTTGAGCCCCTGGCCATCCACGCAGATATAGGTATTGTACAGCCGATTGTCGCGGTCCCGCTCCACCAGCCCGGCCAGCACGGCCAATCCATGTCGCCGGGCGATGCCGATCAGTGCCTGGGTGCTGGGACCTGCGGGCACGGCCTCGGCGAAGGCCTCCACCTGGGGCCGGTCCAGGTCCTTGAAGAAGGTGTAGGCCGTCACACACAACTCGTGAAAGGCCACGGCCTGCGCCCCCCTGGCGCGGGCCAGACCAGCGAGCCGGTTCATGGTCTCCAGGTTGGCCGCTTTGTCCCCGTCCCGGCTCTGGAACTGCGCCGTGGCGATCGTGATGGGCCCCATCGCTTCCCCTCCGCTCGGTCCTTCAGACCGTGGGCATCACATTGCCGCCGCACACCGGCACATAGGCTCCGGTGATGAAGCTGGCCAGATCAGAGGCCAGGAAAGCCACCACGTTGGCGATCTCCTGGTCGGTGCCGCGCCGCTTCAGGGGTACCGTGGCCTCGTACCCCTCATTGCGTTCCGTGCCCTGCTCGCGATCCTGGTCGCTGATGGTCCAACCCGGGGCCACCTGGTTGACGGTGACCTGGTGTTCCCCCACCTCCCTGGCCAGCACCTTGAGCACCCCGTCCATGCCCCGCTTGGCCGAAGCATAGGCCGATTGGTTGGGCTTGAGTTGCATGGTGCACTCGGTGTTGATGCCGATGTAGCGGCCCTTGCCTTTTTGGATCATCGCCGGGAGGAAGGCCTTGGCCAGGTGTACGTTCTGCAGCACGCAGGTGCGGAACTGATCCTCGTAGCTGGCCGGGTCTGCCTCGAGCACCGTGTTCCAGGCGATCTCCGAAACCGCGTTGGTCACCACGATTTCCGGATCCCCCAGCACGCCCCGGACGGCGGCCTGCATCTCCATGACCGCCGACAACACGCCCACGTCGGCCTGAACGGCCAGGGCCCGCCGGCCCACGGCCTCGACCTCAGCGCACAGTTTCAGGGCCCCTCCTGATTCTGGTGGTAGTGGATGGCCAGGTCCGCCCCGCACGTCGCCAGGGTGCGCACCATGGCCCGTCCCAACTTACTGGTCCCGCCAGTGACCAAGGCCACGCGGCCGCTCAGGTCGATGATTATTGCCAAGGGTCTTTTCCTTCCTCCGGTTGTGAGTTATCGCTATGATCGTGGATCCATAAGATAGGAACAAAAACGGCAACCACAGAGGAGCCTAACGTGAAAGTGCTGGTCATTGGCAGCCTGGTAGACTGCAGGCATGCCCGGGAGGTGCTCGGCTGGGAAGCTTGCCATAGCTGGCGCGCCGACTGAGTCCTGCTAACCGCTTTGCACGACGAGGTCCCGGTCGGGCCCGGTCAGGGGCAGCTCCACCCAGGCGGCCTTCCTGGCATGGGAGGCGTGAAAGGCGACGATGATCTCGAAAACGTGCAGGGATTCGACGGCCGGATAGGAAAAGGTGCCGCCCTTCTCCAACCAGCCGACGATCTCGTCTACCCCCCGGTCCATTGAGCTGGTCTCTTCCACCGCGCTGAGCCAGTGCTCGCGGCGGCCGTCCCAGTATTCGATCTGCACGTCGCGGCCTCCGGCCAGGGCCCGGCCCTCGCTGCCGTTGAAAACGATGCCATAGGGCGCGCGGCTGTAGTCGGGCGCATCCACCAACCCCATCAGGCCACCTTCCAGACGCACTACCCCCCACCCTCCCGGATCGCGGAAAGCCGCACCGCGGCAGTCGGGCCGGCCCGCCAGATCGAGGGTACCCGAAACCGCCTCGGCCCGGCGACCGCTCACCATACAAACGGCGTCGAGCACATGGGTGCCCACATTGCCCAGCCGGCCGCTGCCCCACTGGGCATTGATGGAGGTCAGCTGGCCCAACCCCCCGCCGGAAACCAGGTCGCGCAGCCGGCAGTAGTTGGGGTTGAAACGCCGTTGGTGGTTGAAGACCAGCAGGGCCCCGGCCTCTTCACAGGCCCGCAGCATCCGCTCGCCGGCGGCCAGGCAGGGAGCCACCGGCTTTTCGCAGTACACCGCACGCACCCCGGCCGCCGCGCAGGCCAGGGTGATTTGCTCGTGGGTGGGAGTGTAGGTGGCCACACTGACAATATCGAGACGCTCCTGCTCCAGCATCTCCCTCCAATCCGCATAGGTCTTGGCCCCAGTGCGCCGGGCGAAGCGCACGCGGCGCCCCTCATCGCGACTGCTGCCGGCCACCACCCGGACCTGTGCCTGCCGGTCCAGCGCCACCAGGTGGGTGCCATCCAGATCCTCGACCCGCTGGCCCAGTGCGTCTCCCGAAACCTGGTCGGCAGCGCCGATGAAACCCAGGCCGATAATGCCTGCCCTGTACTCTGCCATTTGTTTACCTTTCCTGGGAAGATGGTCCCCAAATTATAGCGTTTTTCCCACCCCCGGACCCGCATCCAAGGGAGAGACCCCATGATCCTCCACCGCCTTCGCCGCCCAGGCCTGGCCGCCTGCCTGGTCGCGCTGCTCTGGGCTGCCGCGACCAACGCCGAGCCGGCCCCCATCGCCGACAGCACCGCGCTCCGCCCGCTGCAGCAGCGCTGGCTCTTTGTCTGGCGGGATATGAGCGATGCCCAGGAGGTGGACCGCATGATCGCCCGGTTCCCCGCCGCCCGCGCCGCCGGGTACAACGGGGTGGTCTTTCCCTACAATATCCCCGCTGCCAAGGGGGCCGAACTCAAACAGGCCGCCCAGGCCAACCAACTCGACCTGATCGCCATTGTCATGAACGGCGTACACGACCGCAACTACATGGAGGGGGTCCTGGTGCAGGACGCGCTCTTCGTCGCCGGCAAGGACCAGGCCACCCTGCAGCCGGACAATCCCACAAAGGTGCTGAACAGCGGTTTCGAGGAAGCGACAGACAACCACTTCGAAGGCTGGACCCTGCAAGACGACGAGGGGCTGACTACCTTCGCCGACCACCAGATCAAGCACGGGGGCAAGACCTCGCTGCGCATGGAAAGCGTCGGCAAGAACCAGTACCGCCACTGCCGGCTCGCCCAGCCAATCGAGCTGGCCCCGCACCGCCAGTACCATATCTCCTGCTGGGTCCGATCCGAGAATCTGGCGCCAGCCGACCCCGAGATCAAGGTGCTCACCGCCGACTCGGAGCGCGTCATCAGCTTCCAGACCTTCCGCACCCAGGCCACCCAGGACTGGACCCGTTGCGACCTGATCTTCAACAGCCTCGATCACCAGGAGGCCATGCTCTACCTGGGTTCCTGGGGCGGCCAGGAGGGGAAAATCTGGTGGGATGACCTCAGCGTCGAGGAGATCGGCCTGGTAAATATCCTGCGGCGGCCCGGCTGCCCGGTGAAGGTGCGCGGGGAGGACGGCACGGTGTACGAGGAGGGGCGCGACTTCGCCCCCATCATCGACCCCCAACTCCATCCCTGGCGAGGCTACCACGAGGATCCGCCCATCCAACTCACCTCCAATACCCGCATTGACAAGGGCGAAAAGCTGCGGGTCAGTTTCTACCACTCCCTCATCGTCTACGAGGACCGGGTGACCCACTGTCTGAGCGAACCCCGGATCTTCGCCGACTGGCACACCGAAGTGCAGCAGGCCGACTCCCTCTTCCATCCAGCCGCCTTCTTCATGTCCCACGACGAACTGCGAGTGGTCAACCAGTGCGCCCTCTGCCAGAGCAAGGGCCTGACCCCCGGCCAACTCCTGGCCTGGAACGTGCAGCAGTCGGCCCAGTTGATCCGGGAAATCCGTCCCGACGCCGAAATCTGGGTATGGAGCGACATGTTCGACCCGCAGCACAACGCCGTGGACCAGTACTATGCAGTCAACGGTTCATTGCGTGGCTCGTGGGAGGGCCTGGACCCAGGAATAGGCCTCGTCAACTGGCACGGCGGACTGATGGGCAAGAACTGCCAGTTCTTCGCCGACCTGGGCATGAAACAGATCCTCTCGGGCTATTACGACGCCGACGAGGACGGCTCGAACATCGCCCAGTGGCTGGCCAACACCCAGGGGATTCCCGGCATCGCCGGCGCCATGTACACCACCTGGGAGGATCGCTATGGGGCCATGGAGGTGTGGGCGCAGAAAGCCTGGGGACCCTAGCCCTGAGTATACCCCTGCCCGGGGGCAAAGCGCGGCGGAATGGGTTCGATGATAGCGCGCTGCTCCTCGTTCAGATTATCCCACAGTTCCCGGCTGGGCACGTAGTGGAAGCGGCTGCGCAGGAAACGAGGCGAGTAGCGGACCAAAGTGGTGCGCCGGTACCCCTCGTTGGTCCTGGCCGCCGAGCCGTGGGTAATGGCGTCGGTGAACATCAGCACGTCTCCTGCCTCCAGGTACAGCTCCTCCATGCCCAACTGGTTGCCGGCCGCATCTTCGCTGCGGTAACCCTGCCCCTTGAGCATGGGATGCCTCAGGGCTGATTTGTGGCTGCCCGGGATCAGGCTGGTCGGCCCGTCGCCGGGCCCCACGCCCCCCAGGGCGCCAATGACATTGATCTGGCCCACCATCCACTCGCCGGTGTTTTCCTGGCGGAAAGTTAAATAGCAAAGGGGGATGGCCCCGCCCCCATGAATGCCGATATACCCCCCTGGCCCGCGCACGTTCAACAGATTCTCGTGGATGGAAATGCCATTAATCGGATTGATCCAGCGCCGGCAGTGCCCGATCCAGGCCGGATAGTTGATCAGCCGGCGGAACACCGCCCCTCCCTCGATGATGTTCTGGAAATTGCAGCCGTCTGGCCCGCTGTAGGTGTGGGTCTCCACTCCGCCGATCCAGGCACCCTCCGCCCGATCCTTGCTGCGGCGCTTGCCCTCCACCTGGTCCCAGTGGTCTTCCACCCACTGGTTCATCTCCCTGAGATCTGTTCGGTCGAGCGCGTTTTTCAGAATGAGATACCCGTTGAGATCAAAAAGATAATCGATCAGGTACTCGTCCTGTTCCCCGGCGTCGATGCGATCCTGTCGCGGCATGATCCCCTTTCCTTCGCTGAGACGGTCCAGATATTAATGCAGATATTAATCAGGAAAGCCCACCCCGCTGTCAACCTCCTTCCCGCCGCCGGCCGGCATAGCGCAAAAAAGAGGGCCTGTTGCCCGCCCGCCCTTGATGGTATTTTCCCTCCACCCTCACAACCACGGGAGGCGGCTCATGCTCACCCAATTCCCGCTCTTCACCGCCGGCCAGGGACGGTACCACACCTACCGCATCCCCTCCCTGATCCGCGCCGGCCAAACCCTGCTGGCCTTCTGCGAGGGCCGCAAAGGCGGCCGGGGCGACACCGGCGACATCGATCTCTTGCTGCGGCGCTCCACCGACGGGGGCCGCACCTGGAATTCGCCCCAGGTCGTCTGGGACGACGGCCCGCACACTTGTGGAAACCCCTGCCCGGTGGTCGATTCCCGCACCGGCACCATCTGGCTGCTGCTAACCTGGAACCTGGGTGAGGACCACGAGGCCCAGATTGTGGCTGGCACCAGCCAGGACACCCGCCGCGTCTTTTGCTGCTCTAGCCGGGACCAGGGCCGCACCTGGAGCCGGCCCGAGGAAATCACGCCCCGGGTCAAACGCCCCAACTGGACCTGGTACGCCACCGGCCCAGGTGCCGGCATCCAGCTCGAAAAAGGCCCCCACCCGGGACGCCTGCTCATTCCCTGCGACCACCTCGAAGGCAGCGAGCGCTACTACTCACACATCATCTACTCCGATGACGGCGGTGCCACCTGGAAACTGGGCGGCCGCACGCCCCGGCCCGGGGTCAACGAGTGTGAGGTGGTGGAACTGGACGACGGGCGTCTGATGCTGAACATGCGCAACTACGACCCTGCCTGCCGCGCCCGCCAGGTGGCCTTCAGCGCCGACGGCGGCCAGCACTGGACCGACCAGGACTTCGCCCCGGAACTGGTCGAACCCACTTGCCAGGCCAGCATCCGCCGGCTGCGCTGGTCCCACGGGGACCAGCCAGGGGCCCTGCTCTTCAGCAATCCCGCCAGCCCAACTGAACGGGCGGACCTGACCTTGCGCCTCAGCCTGGACGAGGGACGCACCTGGCCGCACCGCCACCTGCTCCACCGCGGGCCAGCCGCCTATTCCTGTCTCTGTATCCTGGACCGGGGCCGCGCCGCCTGTCTGTACGAGGCCGGGCAGCAAAACCCTTATGAGCAGTTGGTCTTCGCCGTCTTCGCTCCGGAGCTGCTCTGGCACTAGGGATGGACAGCCAGGGTCAACATCCCTAAAATTGGTGCCTAAACCGCTGCGCCAATCCATTCACCAGGAGCGCCCAAATGATCAAGATCGCCGAAGTGCTTCCCCCCCAACCCTCCCCGCTGTGGAAGCTGGCCAAGCAGTGCGGCGTCGACCACGTAGTTGGCACCATGGACGACAGCCGCGGTATGAATGTCGGCCGCGACGAACTGCCCTGGGGCTACATCACCCTCATGCGGACCAAGACCGCGTACGAGAGCGGCGGCTTCAATTTTGATGTGCTCGAAAGCCGGCCTCCCCTCAACAAGGCTAAGCTGGGCCTGCCCGGCCGCGACGAGGAAATCGAGGCCACCTGCGACCTGATCCGCAACATGGGCGCCCTGGGCATCGGTGTGTGGTGCTACGAGTGGATGCCGGTCTTCAACTGGAGCCGCACCACCACCACCAAGATCGGCCGGGGCGGCGCCATGGTCACTGCCTACGACCACAACATGATGCGCAACGCCCCGCTCACCGAGGCCGGCGAGGTCAGCGAAGAGCAGTTGTGGGCCAATCTCAAGTATTTCCTCGAAAAGGTGATTCCGGTAGCCGAGAAGGCCGGGGTCAAGTTGGCCATGCACCCGGATGACCCGCCGCTCTCGCCCATCCGCGGCCTGGGCCGCATCATGCGCAGCGTCGACAACTACCAGAGGCTGCTCGACCTGGTGCCCAGCGAGGTCAACGGCATTTGCCTATGCCAGGGCAACTTCACCCTGATGACCGACGAATTGCCCGCGGCCATCCGCAAGTTCGGCAAACTGGGCAAGATCTTCTTTGTGCACTTCCGCGATGTGCGCGGCACCCCCGAACACTTCGAGGAAACCTTCCACGATGACGGGAAGACCGACATGCGCGCCTGCATGGAGGCGTACAAGGACATCGGCTTCGAGGGCGTGCTGCGGCCCGACCATGTGCCGACCATGGAGGGCGACGACAACAGCAACCCGGCCTACTCCTCCATCGGCCGGCTCTTCGCTATCGGCTACATCAAGGGCCTGCGCGAGGCGGTGTACAAACAGAAGGTCGAGTAGGGGAAATCTGAGTCACAAAAAGCAGAGGGGCACTCCCGCGATGGGGGTGCCCCTTCTTCTTTTGATCCAGGTCCGTGGGGTGCCCACTCCGGACGTTTCCCAAGGCGCGTCCTTCCCCCTCGCTCGCTCCTCCCCCAACCACCCTACCCGCGCAACGCCCCATACGTTGGGACGTTGCGGGCTCCGCTACCCCGCAGCCCCACCACGCGGACTTCCCTGCCCATCCACTCCCCGGGAAACGCCTCCGGGGCACTCCCCCGGCCCTGTTCGCTGCTTCAGGGCGTATAGGGCTTGCCGGTGCGCCGCAATTCCTTGGTCACCGCCAACTGGCAGGTCACGTACTTCGCCCAGGGCCGGCCCCGCATGTTCAGCCCGCCAGCCGCGTACCCCGGCCGCGCGTCGGCAATGGTGCCCACGATCAGGTTGGCGTATTCCGAAGTGGTGCCGTAGTGGTGGGCAATCAGGCTCACCATGTCCGACCAGGCCATCTTCAGCGCCTCCTCCCAATCCTCTCCCTGGCCGCTGGTGAGGAATTCCTCAGCGCTCTCCACCACCCGCGTCTTCTCCACCACCGGGCTGCTGGTGGGGAAGCCTGGCGACCGATCCACCTTGAGGGTGACTGCCGAATCGATTTCCACCCCAGTGCCGGTCAATTCCCCATCCCCCATGCGCCCGTGTACGTCGCCTAAATAGAGCATCCCACCGTCCTTCTGGGCGCGGATATGGATGGTGCTGCCCGGCTGCACCGCGTTGAAGTCGAGGTTGCCGCCGTGGTCGATCTCAAAAGGGTCCACTGACGCCAGGTTGATATACCCGATCATCGGCCGGATGGGCACCACAAAGTCGGGCGGAAAATGCACCAGACCATCCCGCACCGGGGCAATCAGCCGGATGCTGCCCCAGTGCGGCCCGCCGTTGCGGTAGAAACCGTACGGCCCCACCTCCATGGCCAGGATCTCGATGGCCACCCAGTCGCCGGCCCTGATCCCCTCGATGAAGAAGGGGCCGCCCGGCCGCGACTGGCGCGGCGGATGTACCTCCATCACCTCGCCGGGCAGCAACCTACCGATCTGCTCGTAGTCCTGGTCGTGGCCGCCCACTGTCTCGACCACCACCGTCTCTCCCAGCTTCAGAGTGCCCCGCAACTCCTTGCGCTCCGGATCATCCGGCCCTTTGAAATACGGTGTCCGGGTGAATCGCCTCATGGTGATCTCCTTTCAGTGGTCCTGCGCTCGAGTGCGCAGGGTGTGGAAGAACTTCACCTCCCGCTCCACCGCCCCCATAAACTGCTCTGGGGCGCAGTGAAACTCGCAGTGTACCGAGAGGGGGCCGGCAAAACCGATGTCTTTCAGTTGGGCAAAGACCTCGCTCCAGTCCACCATGCCCTGGCCGGCCTCCACCCACTCGTTTTTGGCCGCGCCGTGGCCGTTTTTCTCCACCCGCCGCTTCCACACGTCCTTCAGTGCGATGATACTCAGATACTCTCTGAGGATGGCCAGCGCCACTGCGAACTCCTCCCCCTCCACCAACAGGTGACCAGGGTCGAGGTACGCGCCGATGTAGCAGGGGTCGAAACCGCGCAACAGGTGGGCCATCATGCCGGCATTGAGCCCCATGCAGCGGTTCGAGTGGGTGTGGTAACACACCTTCACGCCGTGTTTGGCCCCCAGCTTTTCCCAACCTTCCAGCCCCCGGCGGATGCGATCGACCTCCTGCCAGTAGTCCTGTTTGAGGGGATCGAAACCGAAGTACCCCAGCTTGAGCAGGCCCACCCCCGCCTGTCCCATGGCCCCCAGCAGGGGAACGGCGGTGGCATGGTCCGGCAACAGCAGATCGAAATTGCCGGTGACCATGGGGATGGCCAGGCCATCCTCGCCCAGCAGGCGCACCGCCTTGACCAGCTCGGTGGCCGCATTGTCCGGGGACACCGGGTACCCCGGCCGCACGCACAGGTCGTAGCCCTCCAGCCCCAGCTGCGTCGCCAGCTCGGCCAGCTCGGGAATGCTCTTTTCCTTGAGCATTTTGGAAAACATGATCAGTTTCATCCTCAGGCCTCCAGACCCAGGTGCTTGGTGAAAAAGGCCGCCGACTTGTTGCCCCCCCAACCGTGTTCACCGGGAAAGAGGTCCAGCTCCAAGGCTTTGCTGGCCCCGGCGGCCTTATAGATGCGCTCCACCTTGTCAAAGCAGGCCTTGGCCTCGTCCACCACAAAACAAGTGTCGTACACCCCGATATCCACCAGCAGGGGCCGAGGCGCGATCAATCCCTGGGCATCGGGGAGGTCGATCAGTTTGTAGAGCCCGGGGGCCACCTGCATGCCGCAATAGTTGACGTCGCTGACCCCAAAATGGGCCCAAAGACCACTGTAACAGATGATCTCCGCTGCCCGGAAACGCGCGTCGCACAGCGCCGACCACAAAGTCATGGTCCCCCCGCCGCTGAGGCCCATCACCCCCAGGCGTTCCCCATTCACCTGCGGCAGACCGCAGACAAATTCGGTGGCCGCCATGCCGTGGGCCACGTTGATGGAGATGGGACTCATGCCCAGCATGGTGGCGTGCAGGTAGTAGAGGTTGCACCAGTCCCGTCCGCTGCCCTGGCTGCGGAAGTTGGGCTTGCGGGTCTCGTTGTGTTCGCCCATACCCAGCCAGTCCACCGAAAAAGTAACGAAACCGGCCTTGGCCATCTGGTGGCCGTAGTTATAGTTGTGGCGCTGAATGGCCTCGCGCATCTCGGGCGAGGAGTCGTTGCCCATCACCGGCTCTTTGCCAAGGGCACCGTGTCCGGACCAGCACAGAATGGCCGGCCGCTTTCCCCCGCGCTTGAGCTTGTCCGGATAGTTGACCAGCACTGAGGCGGAAAGCCCCTCCTGCACGTCGATGAGCCAGCGCTGCTTGCGCAGGCCCTCGTGTTGCCACTCGGCCGTCAGTTCTGGATTGGCTGGCACCCGGCCGGGGAAGGCGCCCAGGGTGTCGAGCACCTTGGGCAGGGTCTGTCGTTTCCAGCGGGCAAAGGGCACGCCGCGGCGAAAACTGCACTCGGGCACATGCCGGCTGGCCAATTCCTCGAACATGCGCTGCGGACTCAGATTGCGAAAGGCCATGGTTCCTCCTCTGAATGGTGACTCACCGGGAAGTAAAGAAATCGCTTGAATCGGACTATCCCCGGCCAAAGGCCAGGGCTTTACGCCCGATTCATGGCTTCGCCACCGCGATTTCTTAGGGCACTGCCCCAAACAAATCAAGTTGCTGCGGACTTTTCTCTTCTTGGCGATGATACTGGA
>SICG01000111.1 GCA_009691525.1 Candidatus Latescibacterota bacterium
CCTCGCCCGACGGGGGGTCTCCATCGGCGTGGTGGCCAAGATCGAGAAACCCCAGGCCCTGGGCGAACTGGAGGCCATTCTACTGGCCGCCGACGCGGTGATGATCGCCCGCGGTGACCTGGGGGTAGAGCTCCCGCCCGAACAAGTGCCCTTCATCCAGAAGCAGATCATCCGCCAGGCGGCCCAACTCAAAGTGCCGGTGATCACCGCCACCCAGATGCTCGAATCCATGATCGAGCATCCGCGTCCCACCCGCGCCGAAGCCTCCGACGTGGCCAACGCCATCTTCGACGGCACTGACGCAGTGATGTTGTCGGGCGAAACCGCCGCCGGCCGCTATCCAGTAGAAGCAGCGGCGATGATGGCCCGCATCGTGCGCGAGGCCGAAACCCACCTGGCCTTTGCACCCCAGCATTGGCGCCGCGAAGAAGAAACGCGCCCCTTTTCCGACGCCATGGCCCAGGCTGCCTGCCGGGTGGCAGCCCAGGTAAAGGCCGTCGCCATCATCGCCTTCACCCAATCCGGCTTCACCGCCCGCCTCATCTCCAAACACCGCCCGCCAGTACCGGTGATCGCCTTCACCCCCCACCTGTCGATCTGCCGCCGGCTCAATCTCTACTGGGGCGTGCTCCCCCGCCATTCCCCTTTCATCGCCGACACCGAACAGATGATCGCCAGGGCCGACGCCGCCCTGCTGCAGGAGGGTCTCACCCAGCCGGGCGATCCCCTGGTCTTTCTGGCCGGCAGCCCCAGCAGCCAGCAGGGGACCACCAATCTTATGAAACTACACCGGGCCGGCGAAGGACTGACCTGAGCGAGTTCTATCTTTTTAAACATCCCCATTGACAATACCCCCAGAACACCATAAATTTTATACATCTGCTATATAGTTATTATATATTAAATATATAAAAATTAAATAATGCCCTCTTCTAAGAAACCCAAAACCGGCAGCAAAGCGAAGGTCAGGACCTTCTCCGCCACGGAGCGGGACTACCAGATGCTGGACGCCGTGGCCCACTACCACGGGACCAGCAAGAGCGCTATGATCACCGGTCTGATCCGCAAGGAGTTCTGGCGGGTCTTTCCCAACGGCACCGAGGATATCTCCCCTGACGAAGGAGCTAAGACCGAGCCATGAGTCAAGTTCTCTCCCCGGACAAGTCTCTCGACTACTATCACTACTCCCACCTCCCTAAAGAGGAACTGGTCGCCAGGATCAAGCGGCTGCGCCGGGAGAAGAACGCCGTCATCCTGGCCCATAACTACCAGGTGGGCGAGATCCAGGACCTGGCCGATTTCACCGGCGACTCCCTGGGACTGTCGCTGGAAGCCACTAAGACAGACGCCGACCTGATTGTCTTCTGCGGCGTGAACTTCATGGCCGAATCCGCCAAGATCCTCAATCCCGAAAAACGGGTGCTGTTGCCCCATATCGGCGCTGGTTGTTCCCTGGCCGACTCTATCACCCCCGAGAGCCTGGACGACTGGAAGGCCCGCTATCCCGGATATACCGTGGTCACCTACATCAATTCCTCGGCCGAGGTGAAGGCCGAGTCCTACATCTGCTGCACCTCGGCCAATGCCGTCTCGGTGGTGCGCAGCCTCGATACCGACAAGATTCTCTTTACTCCGGACCGCAACCTGGGCCGCTGGGTGGCCGCGCAGGTGCCCGAAAAAGAAATCGCCATCTATGACGGGGTCTGCCCCACCCACGACGTGTTGCGCGGGGCTAGCCTGGAGCGCACCCACGACACCTATCCCGACGCCATCATCATCGCCCACCCTGAGTGCCGCCAGGACGTGATCGAACTGGCCCATGAGGTCTGCTCCACCACCGGCATGCTCGCGGCAGTGGCCAAATACCCCAAGGCCAAAACCTTCATCATCGCCACCGAGCACGGCATGATCCACCAGCTCAAATTGCGCTTCCCCGACAAGGAATTCGTCCCCGCCGACGGCTGCATCGGCTGCCGGCTGCACTGTCCGTACATGAAGATGACCGGCTTGCAGGACGTGTATTTCGCCCTGGAGGAAGAACGTTTCGAGATCGAATTGCCAGAGGACGTCATCGAAGGGGCGCGCCTGGCCCTGGAACGGATGATGGCGGTACCGCGCGACCACTGAAGGCCCCCTCTATCCCGGCTGCATAGCGACCCGCCTGACAGTATCCAGGTGGGTTTTCTTATTTGACACCCCCACCGATTTTATTGTATTCTCACGGCGCCTGCTACCAGAAGCGGAGCCTCACCTACAGCGCCACCGCCGTCGCCCCTCGACCTTGGGGCCCTCAAGGAGGATTCTCGATGAAATTGGTAGGTTCAGGAGCGTTTACCTACGAAGTGCAGGAAGGCTGGGGGCGTCTGCCTGCCGGTTGGAAGCTAGGCTGGATCGCGGCCGTGGCCGTCGACTCCCAGGACCGGGTGTTTGTCTACAGCCGCAGCGAACACCCGCTCATCCTCTTCGACCGGGAGGGGAATTTTCTGACCACCTGGGGCGATGGCATACTCGAAGACGCGCACGGTATCTGGATCGACGAAAAAGACCAGGTCTACTGCGTCGAACGCGAGACCCACTGTATGCGCAAGTTCAACAGCCAAGGAGAACTGCTGCTGACCATCGGCAACCCCCACCAGCAGGGCGCCGAGGGTGAACCCTTCAACCTGCCCACGGACCTGGCCATCGACGCGCAGGGCGACCTGTACATCTCCGATGGATACGGCAACGCCCGTATTCACAAGTACTCCCCGACTGGCCAGCGGCTCAAATCGTGGGGAAAGCCGGGGACTGGGCCCGGGGAGTTCGATCTGCCCCATTGCGTGCGGGTGGACCGCCACAACCGGTTGCTGGTGGCCGACCGCACCAACAACCGCATTCAGTTCTTCGACACCGAAGGGAACTACCTGATGGAGTGGGGCGGCTTCCACCAGCCGGACACCATCTTTATCGACAAAGACGACATCATCTACGTGGCCGAACTGGAACAGCGGGTCAGCATTCTCACCCTGGAGGGCGAGCGGCTGACCCAGTGGGGCAGCGGCCAGCGCCTCGACCTGCCCGGCGAATTCCTGGGCTGCCCGCACGGCATCTGGGCCGACTCGCGCGGCGACCTGTACGTCAGCGAGGTGCAGACCGATGGCCGGCTGCAGAAATTCGTCCGCCGGCGCTGATCCCATGCCTCTGGAACTGCCCCTGCACACCCCGCGCCTGCTCCTGCGCGACTTTGCCGAGCCGACTGGCAGGCGGTCCAGGAATACGCCTGCCTGCCCGAGGTGGTGTGCTACATGCCCTGGGGGCCCAACAGCGAAGCCGATTCCCGCGACTTTATCGGCCGGCCCTCCCGCCCAGGCCGTGGTCCCGCGCCTCAGCTTTGAGCTGGCGGTGATCTGGCGCGAAAGCGGGCAACTGATCGGCGGCTGTGGCCTGAGCGTGCAGAACCAGCCCCACCGGGTGGGCGAGATCGGCTACTGCCTGTGCCCTGACTTCTGGGGCCGGGGCTGCGCTGCCGAGGCGGCCAGGACCCTGCTGGCCCTGGGCTTCGAGCAGCTGCAATTACACCCTATCCAGGCCACCTGCGATCCAGAAAACGCCGGTTCGCGCCGAGTGCTGGAAAAAATCGGCATGCAGCAGGAAGGCCGGCTGCGGCAGAACCTTTACATCCGTGGGCAGTGGAGGGACTCCCTACAGTGGTCCATCCTCGAACACGAGTGGCGCAGCCGCTGATGAGGCTCTTGCTCACCGGGGCCACCGGCTTCATCGGCCGGCGCCTCTGCCTCCGCCTGGCCTCCACCCCTCACACCCTGCGCTGCCTGGTGCGCAGCCTGGAAAAAGCCCAGGCCCTGCTGCCAGGGATGGAGCTGGTGCAGGGCGACGTGACCGATCCCCACAGCGTGCGCCAGGGCCTGGCCGGCTGCGAGGCGGTAATCCACCTGGCCAACATCTATTCCTTCTGGGAGAAGGACCCGGCCCGGTACCGCGCCGTCAACGTCGAGGGCACCCGCCATGTGCTCGAAGCTGCGCTGGAAGCCGGGGTTTCCCGGGTGGTACACGTCAGCTCGGCGGTGATCTTTGGCAAACCCGCCCAAGCCCCCTTCACCGAGACAAGCCCTCCCGGCCCGGAACGCTTCAGCGAGTACGCGCGCAGCAAATACGCTGGCGACCAGTTGGCCTGGGCCCTGCGCGACCAAGGGCTGCCCCTGGTGGTGCTCTACCCCTGCGGGGTGTTGGGGGCTGGGGATCCCAAGGGCAGCGGCCAGTACCTCGCCGACCTGGTCCAGGGCCGGATGCCGGCCACGGTCCTGCCCGATGCCGTGCTCACCTGGGTACACGTGGCCGACGTGGCCGAGGCCATCACCCTGGCAGTGGACCAGCCGGGGATCGCGGGACAGGATTATATTATCGGCAGGGAACAGCTCAGCGTCCGCCAGTTCAACCAGCTGGTGCGGGAGCTCTCCGGAGTCGCCCTGCCCCGGCTGAACCTGCCCGATGCGGCAGTGATGCCCATCGCCCGGCTGCTCACCGGCCTGGCCCACCTGACCGGCAATCCCCCCTGGTGGGGTCTGGCAGTGGATCAGGTGCGCACGGTACAGGCGGGCTTCCGCGCCGAAGGCCACCGGGCCGAGCGCGAACTGGGACTGGTCTATACCCCCATCCGCGAGGCCATCGCCGAGGCCATCGCCGAACTGAAAAAAACTGAAACCCCCTAGCAGGAGATAGAGAGGATGCAACCCTTTCTCGATTCCACCGACGCCCTCGACAACGGAGCCGAACTGCGCCGACGCATGCAGCAGGACGGCTATCTCTTCATCCGCGGGCTGGTACCAGCCTCGGCACTGGAAGCCCTGCGTCTGCACATGCTGGAGCGGGCCCGCGCCAGCGGCTGGGTGCAGGAAGGCACGCCCCTCCCAGACGCCATCGCCGACTTGCGGGGCTTCTCCCTGGAACCCGAACCAGCGTATATGAACGTGTACCACACTATGTATGTGTCGCCCGAGTTCCACGCCCTGCAGCACCATCCCCACCTGCTCCAGTTCTTCGCCCACCTGCTCAATGGCCCGGTGCTACCCCATCCCCGGCTTATCGGGCGCATCATCTTCCCGCAGAAGGAAGTCTTTACCAGCCCGGCCCACCAGGACTTCATCCCCATCCAGGGCACCCCCGACACCTACACCGCCTGGATCCCCCTGGCCGCCCTGCCCCCGGAAATGGGCGGGCTGGAAGTAGCCGAGGGCTCGCACCAGCAAGGGGTCTACGAATTCCAGCCGGCCCTGGGTGCCGGCGGCCTCGAAATTACCGAGCCCTTTGAAGGCAAATGGCGGGGCGGTCCCTTTGCCCAGGGCGACGCGCTTTTCTTCCACAGCCTCACCCCCCACCGGGGGGCGCCCAATTCGAGCCAGTCCCTGCGCCTCTCCCTGGATGCCCGTTACCAGCACGCCGACCAGCCCATCGCCCCAGGCAGCCTTCAGCCCCACAACCCCTCTTCCACCTGGGAGGAGATCTACAGCGACTGGCCGGCCTCCGCCGACTGGCTCAAGTACTACTGGAAGCAATGGGATCTGGACATCAAGCCCTACGACAACCGCTATCACGATCAACGCGACCAGCTGGCCATCGAGCTGGGGCAGCAGGGCGATGTGCGCGCCTACTCCACCCTGCAGCGCATCGTCACCCGCGGCTCAGACCCCGCCAAAAAACAACTGGCCACCGAGTTGCTGGCCAAGCTGGACGCGAAGCTGTAGACAAAAAAGAGCCGGCCCCCTGTTTGGGAACCGGCTCTTTGCATCTCTGCCCTGTCTCAGATGTAGCTATTGATCAGATTCTCCAGCATTTCCTCGCGACCGCTGTGGCGCGCCGGCTCCCCGTTCTTGAGGATGTAGCGCTCCAGCTCGGCGAAGCTGGTCTTGCCGCTCATGATCTTGCGGCCAATCCCGGTGCGGTAGGAACTGTAGCGATCCTTGATGAAGCCGTCGAGCACCCCGTCCTGCTGGATGCGATGGGCAATCTTCAGACCGCGCGCAAAGGTGTCCATGCCACCGATATGAGCGTGAAAGAGATCCGTCGTGTCGATGGAGCCGCGCCGCACCTTGGCGTCGAAATTCACCCCCCCCTTGCCTATCCCTCCTTGTTTGAGGACCACCATCATCGCGTAGGTGGTGGAGTACAGGTCCGTGGGGAATTGGTCGGTATCCCAGCCCAGCAGATAATCGCCCCGGTTGGCGTCGATACTGCCCAGCCGGCCCTCGCTGGCGGCCACCGTCAGGTCGTGTTCAAAGGTGTGACCGGCCAGGGTGGCGTGGTTGGCCTCGAGGTTGAGCATGAACTCGTCGATGAGGCCGTGTTTGCGCAAGAAGCCCAGCACCGTGGCCGCATCGTAGTCGTACTGGTGTTTGGTGGGTTCCTTGGGTTTGGGCTCGATGAGCAGAGTGCCCTTGAAGCCGATGGCCTTCTTGTGCTCCACGGCCAACCGCAGCAGCCGCGCCAGCTGATCCGTCTCGTGTTTCAGGTCGGTGTTGAGCAGGCTCGAATACCCTTCGCGGCCGCCCCAGAACACATAGTTGGCCCCCTTGAGTTCCAGGGTACACTCCATGGCCTTCTTGATCTGCGCCGCGGCGTAGGCAAAGACGTGGGCGTCGGGATTGGTGCCGGCCCCGTGGGTAAAGCGGGGATTGGAAAAACAATTCGAGGTTCCCCACAAGAGCTTCACCCCGGTGTCGTTCTGCAACTTGCCGGCCAGCGCCACGATCTGATCCAGACGTTTGTTGGTCTCGCGCAGCGTGTCGGCCTCCGGGGCGATGTCGCGGTCGTGCCAGGCGTAGAAGGGCGCTCCCAGCTTGGTGATGAACTCAAAGGCCGCCCGCAGGGTATCCTCGGCTCGCTGCATGGGATCAGGAGCCCGATCCCAGGGCCGGTCGTACACCGGCGAGGTGCCAAAGGGGTCCGTACCTCCGCCCTTGAAGGTGTGCCAGAACACCACCGAGAAGCGCAGGTGCTCCTCGAGGGTCTTGCCTCCCACCTTCTCTCGGGGGTTGTAGTGTTTGAAGGCCAGCGGATTCTTCGAATCGGGGCCTTCGTAGCGGATCTTCTTTATTTCCGGGAAAAACTGGCTCATATCTTCCCCTTTCAGGTAAGTGGATTTATCAGGTGTTACACCAGAACCTTTGCCGGGTACATTAAAAAAGCGTTTCGAGCAGGGCCAACATTTCGGCGGGCCGCTCGACCACTGCCCGCGCTCCGTTCTCCACCAATTCAGCGCGGGTGCGGAAGCCCCACAACGCGCCCACCGCGTACATGCCGGCCCGGCAAGCGGTCAACATATCGGTGGCCGTGTCGCCCAGGTAAAGACAGGCGGCCGGTTCCACCCCCAGGCGGGTTGCCACCCCTAGCGCCCCGGCAGGATCGGGCTTGGGCGGCGTGCCCGGCCCCACCCCCTGCACCAGGTCGAAGACATGCGGGGCCAGCAGGCGCTCTACGGTCAGGCGGGTGAAGTCGTCCGGCTTGTTGGAAAGCACGGCCCGGCGCAGCCCTCTGGCCTGCAACTGTGCCAGCATTTCGGGCACCCCCACATAGGGCCGGGTCTTGAGGTCCCAGCGCCGGCCGTACACCTGACGCATGGCCGCCACGGTGCGCGCCAGGGTGTCTGCGTCGCACGCTGCCTCGGGCAACACCCGGCGGGCCAGCACCTCCATACCGTCCCCGACAAAATACTGGTACGCCGGTACCGGATGGGAGGGGAAGCCCAGGCTTTCGAGCGCTTGGTTCATCGATTCGGCCAGATCCTCCAGCGAATCGAGCAGGGTGCCGTCCAGATCGAAGATCACCGCCGATAAGATCAACCGCTATTCCTCCAGATAGGGCTTGAATAGCCCTTCGACCTCGTCGAGCAGATCGGTGTTGATCGAAAAGGTCACGAACCCGGCAAAAGCATCGAGAATGACCAGGGCGTTGGCATTGGCATCTTTGCCCTTCAGGTCGTTGAAGCGCTGGAGGAAGCTCTTGTTGACGGTTTGGATCGCTTCGTAAATGGGGACCAGTCCCTTCAGCTCCCAGTCTGGCCTCAGGCCACGCTTGCGGCGGAAATACTGGGCCACCAGGTACATGGAGATCACTCGGTACGCGGTCTCCTCGAGGGTGGCAAAAGGCAGGTGAAAACGCACCATGGGCCGCAGTCGATCCATCACCGGGCAACCGCTGGTCACCATGTAGATGCCTAAGAGCGAGCTGAGGGCCTGCTGCACCGAGGTGTGTTTGGTATAGCGCCGCTGGTCGGTCTCGATCTGCACGTCCACTTCGTCGTAGGACATGGCCTCCCGGAAGAAATCGACCAGGTCCACCAGACTGGCGGCGATAGGGCAGCGGGGGTGCTGGTCGGGCCGCAGCGGGCGTTGGGACACTGGTGATAGGTCAGCGCGCTCCAGGCCGGATAGTGGTCGCGCTGCGCCGGCACCAGATCGAGGGTCTGGGCGTCCACCCGGATGGCGAATTCCTTGTCCACACCATCCGCCATGCGGAAGCGATAATTATAGGAAATGGTCTTCTCGTCCATCGCTCGTTTCGGGTTTGGGGTGAGAGGGTGAGGCTTCTAGTGGGGCAGGCGGGGGCGCAGCCAGGCGTACAGGTACGCGCCGGCAAAAGCGCCGGCAAAGGTGGCTATGGCCGGGTACGCGCCGCTGCCCAATTGGGCGTAGATGGGGCCTGGGCAGGCGCCGGTCACCGCCCAGCCCATGCCGAAGATCAGGCCACCCAGGACCGTGCCCTTGTTGAACTGCTTCCTGTCGATCTCGACCAGCTCACCCTGCGCGGTTCTCAGGCGTAGGGCGCGGACCAGGAATAACGAAAGGGCCCCCACCGCAACGGCCGAACAGATCACCAGATACATGTGGGCTTCCTCAAAGCGGAACATCTTCTGGATGCGGAACCACGAGCACACTTCGGACTTGACCAGCACCACCCCGAAGAAAGTCCCCAGTAGCAGAGCATAGAGGTTTTTCACCGACATCTCCTCACTGTCCCAGCCAGATGGCCGGCCATACCACCGCCAGGCCACCGGCAAAGAAACAACAGGTAGCCACCAGGCTGGGCCAGTTGAGCGTGGCCAGCCCCGAGATCGAGTGGCTCGAGGTGCAACCGCTGGCATAGCGGGTGCCAAAGCCCACCAATACTCCCCCGACGAAGAGGCTGAGCAGGCCGGTCCCAGTGCGGGACTCATCAGGCAGCAGAGGCACGTCGGCGGCGAGGAAATGGGTGGCGAGGAAGCTGCCCACCAGGATGCCAGCCACCAAGAAGAGGTTCCACGCCTCCCGGCGCCAGTCGTCGCTTTTGAGGTATTCCAGCCGGGTGCGGGGCGAGCACAGGGCGTTGAGGTGGCGGAAACTGCTGGAGAGCCCGAACATCTCTCCGGTAAAGAGCAGCAGGGCCGGCACCATCAGGCCGATAAGTGGCCCGGCGACATACCAGGGCCAGGGTTGGGTGAGCGCGCTTTCCATGGGTCTTTCTCGGCAAAAAGAATTTTCAATATAGCGCCGCCTTCACCGCCTGTCGAGCAGCCTCTTACTCGGGGGTTACATAGGCGGCGGTGATGCCCCCGTCCACGCTAAAGGTCGCGCCGGTGAGGTACGAGGATTCGTCAGAGGCCAAAAAGAGGGCCGCCCTGGCAATCTCAATTGCCTCCCCGAAACGGCCCATGGGGATGTGGACCAGCCGGCGCTGCCGCTTCTCCTCGGTATCGAGGTACTTCATCAGCAGCTCGGTGCGGAGCGGGCCAGGGCACAAGGCGTTGACGCGGATCTTTTCGCGGGCATGGACTACGGCCAACTCCCGGGTGAGGGCCAGCACCCCGCCCTTGCTAGCGGTGTAAGCCAGTTGCGGGGTGGCTGCCCCCAGCAGGGCCACAAAGGACGCTGTATTGATAATGGACCCGCCGCCGGCCCGGCGCAGCGCCGGGATGCCGTACTTACACCCCAGGAACACCCCCTTGAGGTTGACCTGCATGGTCAGGTCCCACACCCCCTCCTCGGTGGACACCGCGTCTCCGTCGTCGATGTGGGAGATGCCGGCGTTGTTGAAGAGCACGTCGAGTTTGCCAAAAGCCTCCTCGGCTCCCCGCACCATGCGCTCGCAGTCAGCGACCCGCGCCACGTCGACCTGCACAAAGAGCGCCCGGCCCCCCTCGGCCTGTACTAGGCGCACCGTCTCTTCCCCGCCCTGGGGCACCAGATCGGCCACCGCGATTGCCGCACCCTCGCGGGCGAAGAGCAGGGCGGCCTGGCGGCCGATGCCGCTGCCGGCACCGGTGATCAGGGCCACTTTGTTTTCTAGGCGCATCTTTCTTCATCCCCGTTCGAAATAACGCTGCCGTTCCCAACTGGTGACCACCTCGTCGTACTTGCGCTGCTCAGTGCGGAAAAAGTGGGCGTAATGGGCGATGGCCTCCACGCCGAAGGCCTCGCGCAGCATGGCGCTCTTTTCCATCTCTGCCACGGCCTCGGGCAAATTGGCCGGTACCCTGGGCAGTTCAGCCGCCTGGTACGCGTCGCCGGCAAAGGAGGCAGGCGGCTCGATCTGGTTGCGGATGCCGTCCAGGCCGGCTGCCAGCGAGGCGGCGATGGCCAGGTAGGGGTTGGCGTCGGCCCCGGGCAGGCGCGACTCGATGCGCAGCGAAGACCCCTGCCCCACTACCCGGAAACCGACGGTGCGGTTGTCCAGGCTCCAGGCGATGGTGGTGGGCGCCCAGGACTGGAACACATAGCGCTTGTAGGAATTGGGATAGGGAGCGCAAAAGGGCGCGATGGCCCGGGCATGGGCCAGCCAGCCGCCCAGGAAGTGGCGGAACAGCGGTGAGACCCGCAAGGGACCCAGGGCTTCGTCGCCAGTGAAGAGATTGCGCTCCCCCGCCTGGTCCCACAGACTCAGATGCAAATGCATCCCCGAGCCGGCCAGATCGGCCCGCCACTTGGCCATGAAGCTGACGGCCAGTCCCTGTTGGTGGGCCATCTCCTTGAGCCCGTGTTTGTACAGTGCGTGGCGATCGCTCATCTCCAAGGCGTGGGCATAGCGCAGGTTGAGTTCGTGCTGGCCCGGCCCCCACTCCCCTTTGCTCGATTCCACCGGCACCCCGCTGTGTTCCAGATGCCGCCGCGCCGCCGCATGCAGCGGTTCCTCGCGGGTGCCCTGCAGAATATTGTAGTCCTCTAGGTACCAGCCGAAGGTCTCCAGATTTTCGTACCCCTTGGCCTTGGCCTGCTCGAAGGAATCCTTGAAGAGGTAGTACTCCAGCTCGGTGCCGGCCATGGCCTGGAAACCGGCCTGCTGCAGGCGCTCCAACTGGGCCTTGAGCAGAGTGCGCGGCGCCAGGGCGATGGGCTGATCGCCGCGCTCCACATCACAGAAGACTAGGGCCGTTTTCTCCAGCCAAGAGATCTGCCTGAGGGTACTCCAGTCGGGCACGCAGTGCAGATCCCCGTACCCCCGCTCCCAGTTGGCAAAGGCATAACCGGTGACCACCTCCATCTCCATGTCTACGGTCAACAGATAATCGCAGGCGTGGAAGCCGTGCTGGGCCGTGTGTTCTATAAAAAAGCCGGCGGCGAAACGCTTGCCCATCAGCCGCCCGTAGAGGTCGGGGAAGACAGCCAGGACTGTTTCAAACTGGCCGCTGGCGACTCTGGCGCTCAGTTCGTCAAAGGTGAGTTTGCCCCGGGGATGGTAGGCCATCGGTGTCTCCACATTGGAATGGTGCGGTAGTTTAGCCACGCCAATGGCCGGGCGCAAGCGCGGTTGACAGGAGCGGCCAATTGGGATTTCCTATAAGATCCTCATTCAGGAGAAACGACGATGAACGACACGATCTTCGAGATGGCTACCTCCAACCTGCGCTGCGGCCGGGGCGCCACTGCCGAGGTGGGTATGGACCTGACCGATTGGGGCGCCAAAAAGGTCATGGTGGTGACCGATCCGCTCTTGAGCAAGAGCGCTCCTGTCCAGACCGTGCTCGAAGCCCTAGAGCGGGAGAAGATCCCCTTCGCCCTCTTCGACCGCGTACACGTTGAGCCCACCAAGACCTCCTTCAAGGAGGCCATCGCCTTTGCCGGTGAAGGGGGCTTCGACGCTTTTGTGGCGGTGGGCGGCGGGTCGAGCATGGACACCGCCAAGGCCGCCAACCTCTACTCCACCTATCCGCCCGCCGATTTCTTCGACTACGTCAACGCGCCCGTAGGCAAGGGCCTGCCCGTGCCCGGACCCCTCAAACCACTCATCGCCATTCCCACCACCGCCGGCACCGGCAGCGAGACCACCGGGGTGGCCATCTTCGACCTGGTGGAGTTAAAGGCCAAGACCGGCATCGCCCACCGCCGGCTCAAGCCCACTCTGGGCATCATCGATCCAGATAACACCCGTACCCTGCCCCCGGCGGTGGCTGCCTGCACCGGCCTGGACGTGCTGTCCCACGCCATCGAATCCTACACCACCCTGCCCTACGATCAGCGCCCGCACCCGGCCCGTCCCCTGCTGCGTCCCTCGTACCAGGGCGCCAATCCCATCAGCGACGTGTGGGCCCTGCAGGCCTTGCACATGGTGGCCCGGTACCTGCCCCGGGCCGTGGCCGACCCGAGCGACGAGCAGGCCCGCAGCCAGATGCTGCTGGCCGCTGCCTTTGCCGGCATGGGCTTTGGCAACGCCGGGGTGCATCTGCCCCACGGCATGTCCTATCCAGTGGCCGGCATGGTGCGGCAGTTCGTGCCTCCTGGGTACCAGGTGGACCAGGCCATGGTGCCCCACGGCATGGCGGTGATCCTCAACTCGCCGGCCGTCTTTCGCTTCACGGCCCCGGCCTGCCCCCAGCGCCACCTGGAGGTCGCCGCTGCCCTGGGTGCTGATACTTCGCGCGCCAGCGAGGCGGACGCCGGCCCCATCCTGGCCGACCGGCTCATCGCCCTGATGCAGCAGTTGGGTATGCCTTCGGGGCTGCGGGCCATCGGTTATGGGAGCGAGGACATCCCCGCTCTGGTGCAGGGCACCCTGCCCCAACACCGGGTGACCAAGCTCTCGCCCCGGCCCTTCGGCGAGGCGGAACTGGCCAGGCTCTTCGCCGACGCCATGGTCTACTGGTAGGGGACGAGGACGGGTTCGATTTCGAGGGAGACGCCAAAGCGGGCGCGCACCTGGCCGCGTATCTCCTCGGCCAGTTCCAGCACCTGGCGGGTGGTACCGCCGCAGTTGACCAGGGCCAGGGTGTGTTTGGTCGAGACCCCGGCCCCACCGCGGCGAAAGCCCTTGGGAAAGCCGGCCTGTTCCACCAACCAAGCGGCCGGCACCTTGATGCCCTCGGCTGTGGAGAAAGAGGGCGGCTGGCCCTCGCCCAGGCGGGCTTTGAAGGCCGAAAATTCCGTTTCACTCAGCACGGGATTGAGGAAGAAGGAACCCACCGAACGCGCGTCGGGATCCTGTGGGTCGAGCACCATCGACTTGCTGCGGCGCAACTGCAACACCCCCTCCCGCACCGCCTCCAGCGCGGCCCGCCCCCGCCCCAGGTCGCCCCTTCCCTCCAACTGCCGGCGCAACTCGGGATAACGGATCTGCGGCGCTCCCTCAGATTTCAAACGGTAGCTGACCTCCGTGATCAGATAGCGGTCCTTGTCAACGCCCTTGAAACGGCTCTGCCGGTACGCAAACCCGCACTCCTCGTTGGTCCACACCACCAGTTCCAGGCGCTGCCGGTCCAGGCCGCGCACCTCGATGATGGTGTCCTTCACCTCTTGCCCGTAGGCCCCCACGTTCTGGATGGGGGTGGCACCCACCAGACCGGGGATGCCCGAGAGGCACTCGACCCCGGCCAGCCCACGCCGCACGCATTCCCCGACCAGCCCGTCCCAGGACTGGCCGGCAGCGGCCTCCACCAGCACCCCACCCTCTGCCGCTTCAGCGAAGTGCAGACCCGACAACTCTACCTTGAGCACCAGGCCACCGAACCCCTCGTCGGCAAAGAGTACATTGCTGCCCCCGCCCAGTACTTGCACCGGCAGACTTTCCCCGGCGGCCCAACCCAGGGCATAGCGGACCTCCTCCAGAGTACGACAGGCGGCGAAATAGCGTGCCAGCCCTCCTAGTTGGATCGTAGTATGGGGGGCCAGGGGCTGATCGGTTTGCAACATATCGCGCTTCACCGCGGCAATTTGGCTAGAAGCAGTTTCATTGATATATCCCCGAAAAAGGGGACAGTCTCAAGCGCAAAACTTGTGTGATTGCTGCTCGAATTGATCTGGGGAAAGATACCCCAGGGCAGAATGTAGCTGCAGGCGATTGTAGGGCCGTAACCTGAGATTATCCCAATCTGGTTGAAACAGGACTGGTCTTGAGTCATTTACCGGTCAAGTCCAGAAGTTCCTGGAAAACACGACTCGCAGAGATGCTCTTCAGCATCCCCACCACCTTGGAAATCGAATAGCGGGGCGGAAACGACAAGAACAAGTGCACATGATCCTTGGCGACCTCCAGCGCTTCGATCACAAAGTCGAAATCCTCAGCAACC
>SICG01000112.1 GCA_009691525.1 Candidatus Latescibacterota bacterium
AAGGCAAAGGTCCCGCCGCGCTGAGCAGGGTCAATTCCTCAGCGTGGACCTCGATCTGGCCGGTCGCCATTTCTGGGTTCACCGCCTCCTCAGGCCGCAGGACCACCTGTCCGGTGACAGTGATCACGGACTCCCGGCTCAGCCGGCCCGCCTCTTCGCTGCAAGCGCTCCCCGGGGTGAACACCACCTGGGTGAGGCCGTAGTGATCTCGCAGGTCCACAAAGAGCACGCCGCCGTGGTCGCGCTTGCGGTGGGCCCAGCCGGAGAGCCGCACGAGTTGGCGGGCGTGGCCGGCGCTCAACTCGCCGCAGGTGTGAGTGCGATAAGGGTGCATAACTCGTCCTTTCGATGAAAGAAAAAGAAAACCCGCTGCCAGGGACTGCGGCAACGGGTCGGTGTGGGTGGTGCAATAAACAAAGATCAGCCGGCCGTCGCAGTTCCTCCCGCAGAGGTTCGGTTATTGTTGCCCTGGTTATTATTGTCCCCGCGCTGGTCGGCGGCGAGCCTAGCTGCCAGGCCGGGCATCCCCAGTTGGCGTTTGATGCACTCGGTGATCTGGGTCATAGCCGGCGCGCCTTGACCATGGGAAAGGGAATCACATCGCGGATGCTCGCTGCATCGGTGAGCAGCATGATCAGACGGTCGATGCCCAGCCCCACCCCTCCAGTGGGCGGCATGCCGCAACCCAGAGCGCGCACAAAATCCGCGTCCAGTGGATGCGCCGCCTCGCCCTGCGTCCGGCGCTGGGCCAGGAACCGATCCAATTGCTCCAGCGGATCAGTCAACTCGGAGTAAGCGTTCCCCAACTCCATGCCACAGATGTATACCTCGAAGCGCTCTGACAACCTGTCGTCCCCGCGCCTGGCCCTGGCCAAAGGGCTGATCTCCAGCGGATGGTCCAGGACAAAGGTCGGCTGTACTAGGTGCGCCTCGCAGGTGGCCTCAAAGAGCTGGGCCACCGCCAAGCCCCAGGAGAGCGGTTCCGGCGACTCGACACCGCGCCTTTCCAGTTCTGCCTGTATTTCTTCAGCAGACAGGGACTCTGCGTCCACGCCGGCGTACTCCCGCAAAGCGTCGAGCATGCTCAGCCGCCGCCAGGGAGGCGAATAATCCACCTCCACCCCCTGATAGCTGAGCGTTGTCGAGCCGCAGACCTCGGCGCAAACCCCAGCCACTAAGGTTTCAAAGCGGCGCATCTGATCCTCGTAATCGGTGAACGCTTCGTACCACTCCATCATGGTGAATTCCGGGTTGTGGGAACGGTCGATGCCTTCGTTGCGAAAGTTCTGGCAGATGGTGAACACCTTCTCGAAACCCGCCACGATCAGGCGCTTTAGGTGTAGCTCCGGAGAGATGCGCAGAAATTGTTCCTGGTGATCCAGCGCCCAGACCGAAGTGGTGAAGGGCCGGGCTTCCGCCCCTCCGTACAGCGGGGTGATGGTGGGCGTGCAGACCTCCAGAAATCCCTCCTCCTCCATCCGCCGGCGGATCGCGGCGATGATCCGACCGCGCTGGTAGAGGCCGCTCCCGGTCTGTTTTATCCAGGAGCCAGTGCAAATAGCGCTCCTGGTACTTCACCTCCGGGTCTATCACCCGGTAATAGGTGGTCTCTCCGGCCTCCTTGCCGATAGGAATGGGCACCAGGGCCTTGGCGAGCAGGGTGCAGGCGCGCACCTGCACCGACAGTTCGCCCGTGCGCGTGCGGAAAACGCTTCCCTCGACGCCGAGCATATCCCCAAGGTCGAGCTGGGAGAGCGCCTCCCAGCCCTCTCCCAGGGCCTGTTGGGTGAAGTAGAGCTGGATCTTGCCGGTGTGGTCCTGCAGGTCCATGAACAGGGCCCGGCCCATCCCCCGCCGCGCCCAGATGCGGCCCGCGATCCTCACCAGTAGGTCGGGGGACTGATCTTCCCTCACCTCCCTGATCCGATGGGTGGGCGAGAAGGTGTAGGGATACGGATTCACCCCGCTGGCGAGGAGTTCCTCTCGCTTCTGCATCCGGTTCGGGTCGAATCCGCAGGTCACCGTGTGGGCTGTTTCGGTCATAGAGTGCGTTAGCTCCTGCTCAGATACCCTTCTGCTTTCAACAGCTCGGCGGTGAGGATGGCCCCGCCGGCCGCCCCGCGCACGGTATTGTGGCTAAGGGCCACGAACTTGTAGTCGAAGAGATTGTCCTCCCGCAGCCGGCCCAGGGTCACGGCCATGCCATTGCCCGCGTCCCGGTCGAGGCGGGTCTGGGGCCGGTTGTCCTCGGCAAAGTAGCGCAGGAAGGGCAGTGGCGCCGAGGGCAGTTGCAGGTCCTGAGGCTTGCCCTTGAAGGCAGCCCAGCGGCTGAGAATCTCCTCTTTGGACGGCTTTCTCTCGAAAGATACCGAGACCGCAGCCAGGTGTCCGTCCGAGACCGGCACCCGCAGGCAATGGGCGGAGATCACCGGCCCGGTGGCCTCGACGATGCGGTCTCCTTCGATGCGGCCCCAGATCTTGAGCGGCTCGCGCACACTCTTCTCCTCCTCCCCGCCGATGAAGGGGATGACATTGTCCTCCATCTCCGGCCAGGTTTTGAAGGTCTTCCCCGCTCCCGAAAGCGCCTGATAGGTACACACCGAAGCCCGCAGCGGCACGAACTCGGCCAGGGCCGCCAGGGCCGGCACATAGGGCTGGAGGGAACAGTTGGGCTTCACCGTCACAAAGCCGCGCCGGGTGCCCAGGCGCCGGCGCTGCACCGGGATGATCTGCAGATGGTCGGCGTTGATCTCGGGGATGAGCATGGGCACATCCGGGGTCCAGCGGTGGGCCGAATTGGCCGAAACCACCACGACCTCGCGTTTGGCGTACTCGTCCTCGAGCTGGCGCGTGGCATCCTTGTCCATGTCCAGGGCGCAGAAGACCAAATCCACCTCCTGGCTGATGACATCGATGTCCTTCTCCACCTCCTTGACCATCAACCGGCCGATGGACGCCGGCACCGGCATATCCATGGTCCAGCGGTCGCTCACTGACTCGGCATAGGTCCGGCCGGCCGAGCGGGCGCTGGCCGCCACGCTGACCACCTCGAACCAGGGGTGCTCGGCCAGGTGTTTGACGAACTTCTGGCCCACCATGCCGGTGGCCCCCAGAATACCTGCGCGCAACTTCTCCATCCGAGTGCTCCTTTCGGGCAAAAAGAAAACCCGCTGTCGAGGGCGATTCGACAGCGGGTTGAGGTTAAGTCTATTCGTGTAGTTTAGAACTCAGCCGGCCATCGCATTCCACCCTTAGCGGTGCGCTTATTATCCCACTTAGTATTAGGCTTGGACTTCAGGCCGGTAGCGATCATTGTTTTTTGGCAGTGCATTTTTGGGATGTCAAGCATCGAGTACTTCCTAATATATCGGCGACTACCGCCAAAAGCAAGAGGCCTCAACGCAATTGTGTTACCTTTCTGCGGAACCTGCGTCTAAAGAAGTGAGGCCCAAAAACTGAGGAACGCGCGTGGAGGAGCAGCTTGACCTGGGATTGATCGCCGCCTGCCAGCAGGGCGATCCAGGGGCTTTCCGTCAGGTCTTTGAACGCTACCAGGACCGGGTCTACCGCCTGTGCCGGCACCTGGCCGGCAATCCCCAGGACGCCGAAGACCTGGCCCAGGAGAGCTTTGTCCAGGCCTTTGGCCGTATTCAGTCTTTCAGAGCGGAATCCGCCTTTGGCACCTGGCTCTTCCGCATCGTCTCCAACTGCTGCCTCAGCGCCCTGCGGAAACGGCGCGCCGCCTTTATGCCGCTGGACGAAGAACTCCGCTCTGGCCTTGGCCGCGTCGAACCAGTGGAAGGCCTGGCCGGCCACCACACAGTCTACACTCCCCTCGTCCAGCCCCGTGGCCTCCGCAGTCCCGTCCACACTGCGGAAATTGGCAAACCCGCCAAGGTGCACCTCGGCAGCCTGCCGCATCTCGCGGTTGGGCTCGACACCATATACCAGGTTGCCGTTGTTCACGAAGAGTTCGGCAGAGAAGCCGGTCCCCGATCCCACATCCGCGATCACCCATTCGGGGGCCAGGCCGATCTGACGCACCAGCAGATCGAGCGCAGCGCGCGGGTAGCGGGGGCGGGCGCGCACGTAGTTTGCCACCCGGTTGGAGAAGCGCCTGGTGGAATCGAATCTATCTACCATCTAACACCCCCAGATCGGCCAGTCCTCCATAGACCACCCCCAGCGCCCTAAACCGCTCTACCTCATCCAACACATCTGTCGAGTCGGCAAACTGCCACACCGCCCCCACCCCTTTGGGCAGCGAGCGCACCACTTCGTCGCGGACCTGCGCCACCAGCGCCTCGGCAAAACGGTCGGCGTCGATGACCTGGTACGGCCGCTGGTGGAAGGGCCGCACCTGGGTTTCCAGCGCCGGGGTGAGTCCCAGGGCGTTGTGCCGCGCGGCCAAGATACTGTACGCCGCCGAAAGGTGCTCTTCGCGCGTCTTCCAATCCACCCCCTGCGCCGCGGCTTTGAGCAAGGGCCCGAGCGTATTGGCGCTGTGGAGCTGGGCAAAGGCGCTGCCGAACCATTTCATATAGGGCGCATGCTGGCCGATCCCGTACCACTGCGGGGCATGCCGCTCCAGGACGGGGCGTATGCCCTCGGTGAAAAACACCTCACTCAGCCGCAGGCCAGGGACAAAGGGCCACTCGAACTCCACAGTCCTCCTCCGGGCTAGGGTTTCAGGCCCAAGGTTTCCATCATGATCGGGAAAAGGTCGGTGTTCTCTTTAATGCCGCGAAAATGCTCGGACCCTGGCCCCAGTGCCCCGGCGATCACCGGGATAGCGCTGTGGCTCTTGGTGGTCCAGCCGATGCACAGCAGGCTGTCCAATTGGAGGCCGTGTTCGGGATAGAGACCCTGCCGGGGGATCTGGGGAAAGCCCGCATAACAGGCCGTGCCCACCGACATTCCGCCGGTCTCGTGGTCGGCCACCACGATCACCAGGGTGTCGTTTTTGCGGCGGGCGTACTGGATGCCCTCGGCCACCGCCTGGTCAAAGGCGATGGCCTCCCAGATGGCCCGGGTGGCGTCGTTGTTGTGGCAGGCGTGGTCGATGCGCCCGCCCTCCACCATCAGGAAAAAGCCTCGCTCGTTGTGGTCGAGTATCTCCAGGGCGGCCCGAGTCATGGCCGCCAGTTCGGGTTCATCTTCGCCTAATCGGTCGTACAGGTAACTCATATTGCCATCGGCAAAAAGCCCCAGCAACTGGCGGGGCTGGCGCAGGTCGAGCCGGGCCAGTTCCTCGGCGTTCTGCACCACCTCGTACCCGGCACTCCTGGCTTCGGCCACGAGGTCGCGTTCATCCTGCCGCTTGGAGCCGGCCTCTGACCGGTGCGCCCAAAAGATCCGGCCGCCGCCCAGCATCACCTGGGGGCGGGTCGCCAGCATCTGCTCGGCGATCTCGACCTCGGCACCCCGGTCGCTCACATGGGCGGCAAAGGCAGCCGGGGTAGCGTGGGTGAGGGTGGTGGTGGTGACCAGGCCGGTGCCGAACCCGGCGTCGCTGGCGTACTCCAGAATGGTGCGCAGCGAGGCGCTGTCAGGACCCACGGCCAGGAACTTGTTGTTGGTCTTGCGGCCCGTGGACCAGGCCGTGGCCCCAGCTGCCGAGTCGGTGGTCAGAGCGTTGGCCGAATAGGTGGTGATCAGGCTGATCTGGTCGAGCTGGTCCATGGCCAGCCGCCCTGCCGGCCCGTAGGCAGCCAGACGGGCCGCCTCGCGCTGGGCCAACCCCATGCCGTCGCCCACAAAGAGAATGACCTTGCCGGGCCGGGCCTTGGCGCAGCCCAGCGCCACGACTAACCCCACCATCAGAAAACACCTGAACAGCAGCCTCATTTGCATCTCATCTCCGCAACCCGGTGGTCGTGCCCAAAAAAATCAGTAAAGAAAAAAACGCCCCTGCCGATGGTATTCAGTACTGACGCCCATCCCAAAATCAAGGGCCATATTGAAAACCCCTAAGCTACAATTAGAGTACGCCCTCATCCGCGGCGAACTGGTCACCGTCTGCTGGGAGCCCACCTGCTCGATGCACCGGTTGGAAAAGTGGGGGGCGCAGCAGTGGCTGCCCTTTGCGAAGAGCCCTGCCTATCGCAACTACAGCCACGGCATCTGCCCCGACCACGTTCGCCTGATTCAAGAGGAAGTAGAGCAATTCCTGTTCGAGCAGCAGCTGGAATCCCTGCGCCATTTCCAGGTCGAATACCAGCCTGTTCCCGGCGAACCAGAACCTGATCTCGAATTCGAACTCATCGCCGCCTGAGGCTAGTCCTCTTTTGACAGTAATACCGGTTCCAGGCCGGCAATCTCCTCGTCCACCGGGAAATAAGGCCGCGCCAGGCGCTGGTACTGTACGTGGCGCACCGTGGGCGGCGTGGGACCCGGCGTGTCCAGGACAAAGACCTCCTGGGCAAAGGCACCGTAGGCCTGGCGGTAGTTCATCGGATTCTTGGCCACCACAAACTTGGCCGCTTTGGGTACCATGCCCAGGGCAACGAACTGCTCGTCCATCCAGTCGTAGGTGGGATGGGTAGCCACCAGCACCTCGATCTGCCCCACTCCCAACACCGCCGCCGGCCCCATATTCCCCTCGGTGCCGCCCCAGATCCCGCCCAGGTACCTGAACCGCCCGTCGCTCAGGCGCAGCACCTGGCCCTGCACCCGCACCGGGGTGCCCCAGCGCGGGTCGAGCCGGTGGCCCAGCTCCAGTTCCACCTTCGCGCCAACCCCCGCCCGATGACAGGCCGCTGCGGCCTGGGGGTCCACCACCGGCACCAGCGCCAGGCCGGGCAATTCCACCCCCAGCAGCGCCTTGAGGGTGGCCACACTGTCGCCGGCAGCCCCGCCTCCGCAGCAATCCCCGGTCTCCACCAGAATCACCGGTTCCCCCTCCAATTTCAGGCCCTGGGCCACTGCCTGCTCGGGCGTGTACGTCTGAGGCTCCAGTTCAAAACGCAGGTCCCAGTATTGCCGGGCCAGGTCCAGGGCCAGCGCTTTGGCCCGGGGCAGATCCCCGTCGGTGATCACCAGGGCCCCGCTGCCCATGCCCGGCTGGTCCAGGTACGGATGCACCATGAAGGCGCTGGTGGACAGGATGCCCGGCTGCCCTTCCAAGGCCTTGGTCGCCGCCATGATCCGGCCAAAGGGATCGCCCCACTCGGTGGAACCGCGCACCCCGCTGGTAACCACCGGCACCTTGGCCATGGCCATCGCCGGCCTGCAGCGCCCAGCCACCACCTCCAACAGCAGCCGCGCCCCGCGCTGGCCGGTACTCAGGGCGTCGCGGTGCGGATAGGTCTCCCAGGCCACCAAGGCGTCGGCGCCGCGCACCATCGCCGCAGTGACGTGGGCGTGTAAGTCCAGGGTGGCGACGATGGGCACCGCCGGCCCCACCACCTGGCGCACTGCACTGATCAGATCCCCTTCCAGGTCGCCGGTCTGCTCGGCCACTGCCGAACCGTGCAGGGGCAGCAGCACCCCGTCCACGGGCAAGGCCGCACTCAGGCGCTGGAGCAGTTCGCCCTTGAGCTGTTCGTAGCAGGCAGCGGTCAGGTACCCGCCCGGACAGGTGCTGGCGTAGAGCAGCGGCACCGGCTGCGCCCCGGCCTGGCGCAGCACCTCGAGCATCCCGCCCACAACCCCGCCCGCCATCGCCAAAATCTCCCCCTCGCGGCGCAGATCGTAGCGGACGAACCAGTCCAGGTCGATGGGCGGGCCGCCTAGCTCGTTGCATTCGGTGAGGATGCCCCCCAGGGCGATGCGCGGTTTGCTGCTCATGGGGACTCCTCATAGGGCGGGGCTTCGGTGAAGTACGCGTTGCCGAAAGCCATATCCGAATAAGCCCCGTCCGGGATAAACAGCGGGTCGGGCATACGCAGGCGTTCCACCACCTGCCAATTCAATTCCAGGCCCAGGCCCGGCGACCGGCTCAATTGCAATTGCCCATCCCGCACCTGCAAGGGCTCGACCAGCAACTCGTCGATAAAGGGATTGCCGGTGCGATCCATCTCCACGGTGATCCCGTTGGGCAGAGAAGCCACCACCTGGGCGTTGGCCCTCAGGGCCACGGCATCGCTCCAGGTGTGGGGCGCCACTCGCAATCCGTGTTCGCCGGCCAGGCGGGCCACCTGCAGCAATTGCCCGATGCCGCCGCAGCGGCAGGCGTCGGCCTGGACGATGTCCACGGCGCCGGCGCGGATCAGCTCCCTGAAACCCTGGAACCCGAACTCGTTCTCCCCAGCGGCCACCGGCACCGGCACGGTGCCGCGCAGGGCACTGTACGCGTCGATGTCTTCGGGAGTGAAGGGCTCCTCGTACCAGAAGACCTTTTGCTCGCCCAGGAATATCCCCATGCGGCGGGCCAGCTCCAGGTGGTAGCGCATCGAGGCATCGGCCATCAGGTCATGGCTGGGGCCGATGGCCCGGCACACTGTGCGCACCGCCTCGCGGTCGTACTCCTCGCTGCGGCCCAGGCGCATCTTCATGCGGCGGAAGCCCTGGTCCAAATGGCGGGTCGCTTCGGCGGCCAGATCCTCGTACTCGTTCCACAGCAGGCCGCTGGCGTACACTGGACAGGAGGGCCGGCTCCCCCCCAGCAAGTCCCACAGGGGTTTTCCCTGGGCCTTGCCGCGCAGATCCCACAGGGCGATCTCCACCCCTCCCAGGGCCGAGAGCGCCGCACCCTTGCGGCCGTACCAGCGGGTCAGGCCGTACATGCGCTCCCACAATTCCTCCACCTGCAGTGGGTCGGTGCCGCGCAGCAGGGGGTCCAACTGGTCGCGCACCACCAGGTAGGTCAGCACTGGATGGGAGTAGACCGACCCGATCCCCACCTGGCCGGTATCGGTGTGGACCAAGATCAGGGTGGTGAGGCGGGCAGTACACACTCCGCCCGCACCGCGAAACCCGTACCCTCCTGGGTATTCAAAACGCAGATTGATGGCCTCAACGCGATCGATCTTCAATATTAGAACCTCTCCGCAACGGACAGATAACGTCCAGGTGAATTTCGGATGATTTTCACCTCGTTCTCTTCAACTCTTGTGGCTCAGTACCTCACTCACTACCCTACAGTGTAAAATATCCCCCCTCTCATCACAAGAAACGAGGGTACCATGAAAACTCGGCAACTGGTCGTGACCGAGCCCGGCCGCATCGAAGTAGAGGAGCAGGACCTCGACGAGAACCTCAAAGCCAACGAAGCCCTGGTCCAGAGCGAATACACCATTGTCAGCGCCGGCACCGAGGGGGCCGGCTTCACCGGCCTGGTGAAGGAGATGCCCTTTGGCGACGGCGGCCAATACCCTCGCACCACTGGATACGGACACCTGGGCACCGTGCTCAGCATCGGCTCTGGGGTGAGCATGTGCAAACCCGGCGACCGGGTGCTCAGCTTCTCGCGCCACGCTTCAGTCGTCAAGGCCGACGCCGGCCGTATGGCCCTGCCCGTTTCTGCAACGGCCCCAGGCCAGCACCTGGTCTTCACCCGCATGGCCGGGGTGAGCATCGCCGCCCTGCGCTCTGCCACCATACAACCGGGCGACACCGTGTTGGTGATCGGTATGGGCCTGGTGGGCAACTTCGCCGCCCAGCTCTTTCAGCAGGCCGGCGCCGAGGTGATGGCCACCGACCTGGCCCAGTTCCGCCTGGACAAGGCCAAGGCCTGTGGCGTCGGGCGGGTGGTAAACGCGGCCAAGGACAACCTGGAAGAAGCCGTGAAGGAGTGGACCGGAGGTAAGGGCTCCCACGTGGTGGTCGAGGCCATCGGCCGCAGCGAGGTGGTGGCCCAGGCAGTGATGCTGGCCCGCCGCTACGGCGAGGTCATCCTGCTGGGCAGCCCGCGGGCCAAGGCGGTTTTCGACGCCACGCCCATGCTGCTGCGCCTGCACATCGAGGCCATTCGCATGATCGGGGCCCTGGAGTGGCGCTGGCCCCAGCACGAGACCGAACGGGGCCGCGACCTGACGGCCAACTACCGGATGCTGGCCGAGTGGATCGCCAAGGGGCGGCTGCAGGTGGCCCCGCTGCTGACCCACCTGGCCGCTCCGGACCAGTGCCAGCAGATCTACGACGGACTCACCGGCAAGAAGGAGGAGTTCTTAGGGGCAGTGTTCGACTGGACGCAGAGATGAATCCCTTGAACTTCCCTTGTCGCACCCAGAGGAAAGTCGTATGAACGCATTTTGGCGGTTGACGGTGATGGTGGTGATGGCCGGCTGCTGCGACAATGCGCCCACGGCGCCAGGCAAGCCGCCCCCCCTCGATGCCCAGATCGCCTATGCGCGGCGCACCTAGCCATTCCCGACTTGGAAGGCAATCCTTTAGTCGTAGGTGAACTGGCCATCTGGACTTTCGATGCCGGCCAGTGGCGCTACGAGCGCCAGATCGGGTCGCACCCCAATTCCCACGCGGGAGATGGTGCCCCAGGATCCGGCGGTCTACTCGCAGGTAATCCTCTTCGGCCAAGACCACGTCTCGATCAACGACGATACCTACACCCTGGCACCGCTGGACAGCCTGGAAAAACTGCTGCCTTGAGCAGCGGCAACTCAAGAGCCGGCGGCGATTTTTTCGAGCCGGCCCAGCAATTCCCGGCCACCGCCCACCAGCAGATCCATGTCCGACCGCATGGTGATGGCCCGAAAGCCGGCCTCCTGTTTGGCGGCGAAATCCTCGGGGGTATAGGTGTTGCAGCAGGGCAGCTTGCCGGCGGCCAAGGTCGCCTCGACAATGCGCTTCATCGCCGCCCGGTGATCGGGGTGCTGCTCGTAGGTGTGGCGATCTAGGCCCATGGACAGAGCCAGGTCCACCGGCCCCACGAAACAGCCGTCCACCCCGGGCAGGGCCATGATCGCTTCGGCGTTGTTCACCGCCTCGATGTGCTCCATCTGCACCAGCAGTAGGGTATCCTCATTGGCCTTCTCCGGATAGTCCGCCCCGTAGTGGAGAAAGTTGTCCCCGCCCAGTGAGCGTCCGCCCAGCGGCGGGTACTTGGCGGTGCGGGCCAGGGCGCGGGCCGCCTCGACCGTATTGACCATCGGCACCACCACCCCACCGGCACCCAGGTCCAGGGCCTTTTCCACCTCCGCAACTATGCCAATCGCCGTGCGCACCAGAGGCCGGGCCCCGCTGGCGCGGATGGTGTGCATACACTCGTACGCCGTCTCCCAGTTCATGGGGCCGTGCTGCATATCGAGGATGATCCAGTCCCACCCCATCTGCGCCAGGTACCGCGAGACCATGGGCTGGGGGATGCTCTGCCAGATGCCGATTTGAATCCGATTTCCGCTCATCTTCATTCGCACTTGTAGGGTTGGGTTGCTGCGTGGCCCGTAAAATATAAACCCCCATTCCCCAGCAGCACAGGCCGACCGGTGGCGGAGTGGTTGCCACTGACAGACCAGCGTATCTTGTCTGGGTGCAGCGAGGGACCATCGGTCTGCTGCACCGACTGCTGTATCAGACCACTTTCCGGCTGGAGGAAGCCATGCCCATGAGTGTGGACGCACCCGACTTTGACGCGGTGCGCGCCGATTTCCCGCGCGCCCGCACCGCCGCCTACTTCGACAACGCCTCCTCCCACCCCATCAGCGTCCACTCGGCCGCCGCCCTGCACCGCTACATTGGCTGGCTGACCGATGAGGTGGGAGACCCCTGGTGGCCGCAGTGGGCTGCCACCCGCGACGAGGCCAAGCTGCTCTTTGCCCGGCTCATCAATGCCAGGCCCGAGGAGATCGCCTTTGCCCGCAGCACCGTCGAGAGCGAGAGCAACCTGCTCAACGGCATGGGTGAGTACCTGGCCGGTGGTAACGTAGTGACCAACGACCTGCACTACGGGGCCGCTCTCTACAACTATCAGATGCGGCGGCAGAACGGCCTGGAGTTGCGGGTGGTCAAGAATCGCAACTGGCAGCTCGAGCTGGACGACATGGCGCGGGCCATCGACCATAACACCCGGCTGGTCTCCATCTCCCTGGTCTCCAATGTCAACGGCCTGCTGGCCCAGGTGAAGGAGATCGGCGAGCTGGCCCACGCCCATGGGGCCCTGCTCTACGCCGACATCATCCAGGCCGCCGGCGCTGTGCCCATCGACGTAAAGGCCATGGGCATCGATATGGCCGCCTGCTCCACCTTCAAGTGGCTAATGGGGGTCAAGGGCTTCGGTTTCCTCTATGTGCGGGCCGATCTTCAGAACACGGTGGTCAAGCCCACCCAGCACTCGGGCGGGGTGCGGCAAAATTACCCGCCCTGGACCGCCGCGCCCGATCCGGCCATCCCCGAAATCTCCCACACCCCGGTGCCCGGGCCGGACTGCTACGAGGTCAGTTACCCCTCCTACGAAGGGGCTGTCTGCGCTCAGGAGAGCCTGCGCTATATCCTGCGCCTGGGGGTGCCCAATATCCGCGCCCACGCGCGCACCCTGGCCGAGCGCCTGCAGGAGGAATTGCCGGCCATCGGTTATACCGCCATCACCCCCAGGGGCAACGAGAGTTCGATCCTGGCCTTTATCTCTCCGGACCCCGAAGCGACCATGGCCCGCACCCGCGCCGCCGGCGTACACGTGGCCATGCGCTACGGCAACAAACTTCGGCTCTCTCCCTCCGTGTACAACAACCACCAAGACATCGACCGCCTGCTGGCGGCGCTCAAGTGAGGATCACTGGATGGCTGAGGATTTGCAGTACTCTGATCTGGTGCACGAGAAGAACGTCGAGATCCCCATGCGGGACGGGACTATCCTGCGCGCCAATATCACCCGGCCCAAGGCCAAGGGCGCCTTCCCGGCCATAGTGGAGCGCACCCCTTACAATAAAGAGGGTGGCTCCGAAAACGCGGTGGGTGCTCCGGAGTTCTTCGCAAAAAGAGGATACGCCGTGGTCATTCAAGACGTGCGCGGCATGTTCGCCTCGGACGGGGCGTTCTATCCTTTCCGCGACGATGGGGCCGGGGTAAATCGCGACGGATACGACACGGTCGAGTGGATGGCTGCCCAGCCCTGGTGCAGCGGCCAGGTGGGCATGTTCGGAGGCTCGTACTCGGGGGCCACCCAGTACCGGGCCGCCCTCAGCCGGCCGCCCCATTTGCGGGCCCTCTTCGTGCGCGAGTCCTCGGCCGACTACCAGCGGGAGTGGGTGTACCGGGACGGGGCCTTTGAACTGGGCTTCAGCCTGTACTGGGCCCACACCGTGACCAGCATCAATCTGGCCCACCTGGCCACCGGCGAGGAGTTCGCGCGCCATCGCCGCCTCCTCGACCAGGCCAAGCTCGATATGAACGACTGGTACGCGCGGCTGCCCTTGCATCCCTGCCCCTTCCTGGTGGGTCTGAGCGACTGGCACAATACCTGGCTGGAGCACCCCGAGGACGGGCCGTACTGGTGGCAGTTCAACATCGAGAAGTTCCACGACCAGATCGAAACCCCCACCTACCACCTGGGCGGCTGGTACGACATCTTCCTGGCCGGAACCTTGAAAAACTACCTGGGCCTCAAGCGCCGGGCCCGCACCGCCAAGGCGCGCCAGAGCCAGCGCCTGATCATCGGGCCCTGGGTGCACGGCTCGGGCAATATCGGCGTACAAAAAGCGGGCGAGTGGGATTTTGGCCCAACCGCGGCCCAGGACTTCAACCAGATGCGCCTGCCCTGGTTCGACCACTGGCTGAAGGGGAAAGACAATGGGGTGATGGCGGAAGCGCCGGTGCGGATCTTCGTCATGGGCCGCAATGAGTGGCGCGCCGAGGCCGACTGGCCCCTGCCCGATACGCGGTACACCAACTACTACCTGCACAGTGGCCACAGTGGCTCCATCACCTCGCTCAACGACGGCACCCTCTCGGCACTGCCCCCCGCTGGCAGCGAGCATCCGGACAGTTTTGTCTACGATCCGGATCACCCCGTGCCCACCCTGGGCGGCAACACCCTGGGCATCCCCGATGGGGTGCGCGACCAGCGCCTGGCCGACGCCCTCTGCCTCACCTATACCAGCGCCCCCCTCGAGCAGGAGTTGGAGGTCACCGGGCCGGTGAAGGCGGTGCTCTACGCCCTGTCATCGGCACCTGATACCGATTGGGTGGTACGACTCGAAGACATCCACCCCGATGGGTACTCGCGCAACCTGTGCGACGGCATCCTCCGGGCCCGGTACCGCCACTCCTTCGCCCAGCCCCAATTGCTGGAGCCCGGCCAGGTCTACCGCTTCGAGGTAGACCTGTGGGCCACCAGCAATGTCTTTCTGCCCGGCCACCGCCTGCGAGTGGTGGTCACCAGCAGTTCCTTCCCGCGCTTCGACCGCAACCTCAACACCGGCGGGCCCATCAACAAAGAAGCCGCCGGCCAGGTGGCCATCAAT
>SICG01000113.1 GCA_009691525.1 Candidatus Latescibacterota bacterium
CACCAGGGCGGGAGAGGAGGGCGGGGCTTTGCGATGGCTAAATTGACCATTGACTGCTGCTTGCGACATGTTTTTGAGGCTCCTTCGCCCGTTGGGTTAGACACTAATTAGACCAGGCGAGTTGTCTCATCCAATGTAGGCACACAGGGGAACCTTCAACTGCGCCAGCAGGCAGCCACGGAACTTCCCTTCGATCCCGGGCTTGAACCCGTGCGCACGGTGAAGGCCTTTCGCAGCATCGACGAAGGCCTGCGCGCGACGAGGGCCAACGAACCCTTCGAAGTACCCATGTGTGCGGAATTCGATCTAGATGTGCCTCGGCTGGAGCGCGCCATTCAGAGCGAAAAAGAACCCCTGAAAGCCTGCCACCTGAATGCCCATTTGCGCTTTGAGTCGGTCTCGATCCCAGGCACCGAAGCGCTCCTGCGCCTCCGCGCTGGAACACTCGACCTGAATGTCTTCGACACACCGGCGACCTTGCCCTTGGAAACCGTCCCCCGCGCTTTCCGCAGAAAAAACCCGGACCCCCAACGCTTCCCTGTTGACCTAGGTTACCTGATGTCGGCCGCCCCTGCCGAAACCTTGTTCCACTCCAACGGCTACGTACATACCTACCACTGGCTCGGCGAGGGTGAAAAGTACTGGTGGTTCGTCGAACCCTTCGCCGCCGACCAAACGTGGCTCGCCGGCCGGAGCATCACCGATATTGTCACCAGCGATCATTTCGCCCGCTGGGGGCGTGTGTATGTGCTGCATCAGCAAGCGGGTTCTGCAGTTGTCTTCCCTGGGCACTGGCCCCACCGCATGTTTACCCTGACAACCTCCCTGGGAATCGCCGGGTATACCCTCTTCCTGTTGGCGAGTGGCTATGACCGACGAACGCGGCTTACACAAGGGGTATTGGGACTCCATCCCCAGCGATTCAGTCTATCCGACCGAACTCAGCAAGATGCTGCTCATGGAGGATGCGGAGGCCGCCGCACGCGAAGGCGAGGCGGACACCCAGGAGGTGTTGGCGCTCGTTCCTCCGCTTCCCGCCAATGCCCGCATGGTCGAACTTGCGGCGGGCGTGGGTCGCTTTACCCCCCACATGGTTCGCTTGGCCGGCAGCGGTGGGCTCTTGGTCGCCTACGACTTCGTGGCGGATTTTTGCGACAAAAACCGCGAGCAGTGTCAGCAACTCGGACTCACCAATGTGGAAGTCCGCGCCAAGGATGTGTTACACGCCGAGTTGCCCAACGAGTTGGATCTGGTTTTTGCGAGTTGGATTTTCATGTACCTAGCGAACGACGAAGTCCACCTCACCCTGGCCAAGATCGCACGGGCCCTTCGTCCAGGCGGATGGCTGGTGTTTCGCGAGTCCTGCGTGAAGGTGCCCGTGGAGCACGTCGGCGACTGGCCGCGCTTCCCTGGAGAGCACCCCTGCCGTTATCGCAGCGGGCAGTGGTACTCAAAAGCCCTCCGCGCCTACGGTGGCCGGACCACCCATGACGCCCAGGCACTAAAAGTCTGGGACGATCCCACCGATCCGAATGAACAGCTCGCGTGGGTCTGGCAGAATGACGGGTGACATATGAAAGCGGTCATTCCCGCCGCCGGGTACGGCAACCGGATGCGCCCGCTGACCGACACCCGCCACAAGACGCTGCTCGAAGTTGGCGGGCGGACGATCATCGGGCGGATCATCGACGGCCTCCTGGAGACCGGCGTGGCCCGCATCTTGGTCGTCACCGGCTACCGCGCCGAGGAGTTGGCGCGTCACCTCGAAACCCACCACCCCGAGGTGGCCTTTCAGTTCGTCCGCAATCTGCGCTACCGCGAGACCAACAACATCTTCTCACTCGCCCTGGCCTTTGAACACCTGGAACTCGATGAAGACCTGCTGCTCATCGAATCCGATCTGGTATGCGAAGCCTCGGTGTTTGCGCGGATCGTCGCCTCGCCCTATCCCGATGTCGCCTTGGTGGATCGCTATCACACGGGCATGGATGGTACCGTGGTCACCCTTGCCGACGGCATCGTGACCAGCGTCATCCCGCCACACCTCCAGGCGGGGGACTTCTCTTTTGCCGACAAGTTCAAGACCCTCAACATCTACAAGTTTTCGCAAGAGTTCTGCCGCTCGTCCTTCAGGCACCTGCTGACCTACTACGCCCAGACCATCGACGATAATTGCTACTACGAGCTGATTCTCGGGATCCTGATCTACCTACAGAAGGCGGTGATTCACGCGGAGATGATCGGCGACGAGCAGTGGGCTGAGATCGACGATCCCAACGATCTGCGGGTCGCCGAGTTTTTGTTCAGTCCCCTGAATCGGCGTCGCCTCCTCGAAGAGAGCATGGGCGAATACTGGTCGTTCGAGGATGACTTCACCGACTTTTGTTTTCTGCCCAACATGTACTTCCCCACGCCGTCGATGCTGGCGGAGTTGCGGAACAACCTCATCCGGCTCGTGCAGAACTATGGCTCGAACCAGGAGATCCTCAATTGGAAACTGGCGTTGTTCCTCCTTTGTTCGCCAGAACGGGTACAGGTCTTGAACGGGCTGTCACAGATCTATCCTTTGCTCGCCTCCCACTATGCCGGCCAACGCATACTCCTGCCCTCCCCCACCTTCGGCGAGTACCGCCGCAGCTTCTCGGCGCACACAGTCTATCATGACCGGCCCGGTATAGACCTCGACGAGCTTGCCGCACGCGCCGCCGACGCTGAGGTGGTGGTGATCGTCAACCCGAACAATCCAACCGGGACCACCTTGCCCGCCGAGTGGATCTTGCACTTGGCGCGCACACTGCCTGACACGGCCTTTCTCGTCGACGAGTCCTTCATCTCCTTCTCCACCGAGCCCTCCCTCGTCCCGAGTCTCGAACGCGATCCGCTGCCCAATGTGGTCGTCCTGACCAGTCTCAGCAAGACCCTCGGCGTGCCCGGCGTACGTCTGGGGTACGTCTATTCCTGCGACGAGCGCCTGAACACCGAGATCACCAGCGCGTTGCCAATCTGGAATCTCAACTCGCTGGCCTAGAACTTCCTTGAGATCGTGCTCAAACACCGGGTCAGCCTGGCCGATTCCCTGCGCGCCACTGCCACCGATCGCGCCGAATTCGCTCAGCGCCTAGCGGCAATTGCCGGCGTCGAACGCGTATACCCAGCGGCGGCAACTTTCTTTTGGTCAGCCTGCGGCCCGAGTGCGGTGACGGCGCCGCGGTGGCGGATCGCCTGCTCGATCGCGAGGCGCTCTTCGTCAAGGACGTCTCGGCAAAGATCGGCGACGGGAAGACCCACCTCTGGCTCGCGGTACGTCTACCTGCAGAAAATTGCCGGCTTTGCGCTGCGCTCGCGGCGCTCCAGGATTGAGAGCGCGTCCCACTGCCTCAGCGCAGCATCGGCCTGTCCCGGTCCCTCACTCCCCGCCTCTCTGGCCAGGGCCTTCAGCAGGCGGCGTTTTCGTCTGTTGCCCCGCTCAGGGGTAGAGTTGTATCTTCTTGCAACAGGGAGTTGGCTCCGGCTCCCTGCTTTTTTATTGGGGAAGCCCTCATGCCGATCTACAAAAAACTCGCCGCCAATCCCACCGTCCGCGACCCGGACAAGGGGCGTCCGCTCTCGCTCGATGAACGCCTGATCGTCCAGTTACAGGCACCGACGCCTCTGGACAACCTCGAAGCCCAGGAGTTCCGCCAGGTGGTGATGAAGGCGCTGCAACAGCTCAAACCCGACGAACTCAGGGTGATGGAGTTGCGGTACCAGTTCAAGAAATCTCCCGGCCAGTCCGCCCTGCAGCTGGGCCTGACCCCCGAGCAGCTCAAGCGCAAGGAGCGCAGCGCTCTGCGCCAACTGCGCCAGCACCTGGCTGCCTACGCCGCCGAATCCTGACCCCCCATGCCCCGCCCTCTTCCGGGCCTGATCATAGTTGCCGGCCTCTTCTCTGGCTGCCTCTTTGCCCTGAGCATTCCCCGTTTCGACCTCTATCCTCTGGCCTGGATCTGCCTGGTGCCCGGCTTGGTGCTGCTCTCCCGCTGCGACCGCCCCTGGCTGCTGGGATTGAGCGGAGGTCTGGTCGCCGGCCTGAGCCGCATCTATTGGCAGGCCGAAACCCTGCAACTCTACGGCAATCTCTCGCTGATTGTCGGCTGGTGCACTACCCTTGCCCTCATCCTCTACCTGGCCCTGTACTGGCCAGTCTTTTTCTGGATCTGCGCCCGCTGGCGGCTCGATTCGCCCGCCTTCGCCTGGAAGGCGGCCAGCCTGTGGGTGCTGCTCGAGTGGGCGCAGAGCTGGATCATCACTGGTATTCCCTGGGAACTGCTGGGCTACTCGCAATATCTCAATCTCCCCCTGGCCCAGACCGCCTCGCTGGCCGGGGTGTACGGGTTGAGTTTTCTGCTGGTCCTGCTCAACGCCGCCCTCGCCCAGATCATCCTCCACCGCGCTGCCTGGCTGCGCCTGAGCGGCCCTCCGCTGCTATGTCTGGGACTGGCCCTGGGCTGGGGCTTTTACCGCCTGCACCTGCTGGATAACGAGCGTCCCCTCCATACCCTGAAGGTCGGCCTGGTCCAGGGCAGTATCACCCAGGATATCAAATGGAAAGGGGACCAGTTGGCGATGACCACCCAGCGCTACGTGGAACTAGCCAGTACCCTGGAGGATTCGCTGGACCTGATCGTTTTCCCCGAAACCTGTCTGCCTTTTTATTTTCTCGATCCCCGGTACACCCAGTACCGCGAACCCATCGCCGCCCTGGCCTCCCAACTGCATACCCCCCTGCTCCTGGGCAGCCTTGATAACGAAGAGGGCAATATCTACAATCGGGCCTTCTTGCTCGATCCCCAGGGGCGGGTCCAGGGTTATGCCGACAAGGTCCATCTGGTGCCCTTTGGCGAATATCTGCCCCTGCCCTGGCTCTTCCAGTACCTCGAAGGGCTGACCGCCGAAAGCGGTATCTTCTCTCCCGGTGTCAATCGTCAGGTACTGCCGCTGGGCGACACCCGCCTGGGCATATTCATCTGTTATGAGTCCATCTTCCCCGCCATCTCGCGCGACCTGGCCCGCCTGGGGGCCGAAGTGCTGATCAATCTCACCAACGACGCCTGGTTCGGCCACTCTGCCGCCCCGTACCAACACTTTTCCATGTGTGTGCTGCGGGCCATCGAGACCGGCCGACCGGTGGTGCGCGTCGCCAATACCGGCATTTCGGGTCTCATCGCGCCCAGCGGCCGGATTCTGGCCGCCACCGCGCTCTTCGAGCCCCTCGCCCTGCGTGTAGAGGTCGCCCCGCGCACCGAGTATACCTCCTATGTGCGCTGGGGCGATCTGCTCTTGTGGCTCAGCGGGATTTTCTTGGTGCTCACCACCGCACTCAGTCTCCGCGCCAGAACCCACAAATAGAAAAGGCGCCCGGGAAAACCCGGACGCCTCGACCAGTTGGTGAGTACTACCTCAGTCCTCAGACCCCCAGGACAAAGAGCAATACTCCGGCCGCGATGGTTCCCACCCAGATGGCAACGGGGAAAACCAGATCAACCCAAGTAGCGCGCATAACATTCTCCTTTTGTAGTTAATTGCCTGTTTACAGTGCCCACCGGACCCAAGAGCCGAACTGGGAAAGGACGATCAAACCCACCGACACTCCCAGGGCCCACAGCGAACCCTGCGTCATTATATCAGTCCAAGAATTGCGCATTTTTGCTCACCTCCTATTAAATTCTGACACCTGTCCATCAAGTGATCGCGATGCCGACCAGGCTGACCAGGAGTATGGTAGCCCCGATCAGGTAAACCCATTCACGCAGGCTTTCGCTGCGGCTGGGGTGCTCATTCAGAACTTGTGCTATATTGGTCATTTGATCTACCTCCTCTTGGTTGCCACTGCATTCACCTTTTTACACGCAAATGGCATGCCAAACAGAAGTCCCCTTTGTAGACTCTATTTATTATCAACATCTTAGATCAATTTATGCCGTTTTTCAGCAGTACTCAAAGATTTGATCGTTCTCTATATTGAGATGAAAAACAATCTGACAATCCCAATAAGAGGCATATCAAGTAGTTGAATATGTATCATTAATGATACTAATTAGATCATTAATGATAATAATACGCAAATAGGGCGGGTGCCCTGGCGTGCGAGGAAGTGCAGGGGGGAAATCAGGCAGGTCGCTGGTAAATCACCGGGCAGGAGGCGTGATCGTCGATGAAGCTGGTCAGCCCCGCCCGGCGATTGTCCACTGGGCGGGATTTGTCCGTGCGGAGATGGATGGCAAAGCTGCGACGCGGCCAGTTGGTGAGGTTCGGTCCGCTGCCGTGCAGGGTTAGGCAGTGGTGGAAACTGACCCCGCCAGCCGGCAACAGGACCTGGGCTTCGCTCCACTCCTGCCCGGCGGGCACCGGCATGGCCTGGCGCTGGCCTTCGAGATCCTGGCCGAAGAAGTCGCTCTTGTCCATGAACCCCCACTGGTGAGAGCCCCGCACAAAACGCATGGGCCCCGACTCGGCCCGCACGTCGTCGAGAGCCACCCAGGCAGTGAACAATTCGCTGTCAGGTTCCCAGACCTGCCAGTAATAGCGGTCCTGGTGCCAGCCAACATTGGTGGGCGTCGGAGCCTGGCCCGAGGGCATGGGTGGTTTGTAGAGCAGTTGCACCCACCACACCTGCACCCACTGGGCCCCGGTGAGGGCTGCCGCCAGTTCTCCCAGGGCCGGATGGGACACCAGTTTCCAGATGGCCTGGTCGGCGATCTGGGGCATCTCGATCTTGCACAGCTTTTGCGGATCATCCCCCGGCTTCCACGCCGAGGACTGCGGCGGGATGCCGGTATGGTAGCGGCCGGCCCGCACTTCGTCCATGCCCTTCAGGGCGCCAGCCACCACCTCGGCGGGCAGCACCGGCTGGTTGCAGATGAGATACCCGTCGCTTTCATAGGCGGCACGCGCCGCTTCCGGCTGCAGTTCCATCCTCTTTCTCCCTTCAGGCCTGGCAGGCAGGCACTTCAATCCAGCGACGGCTGGCCACCGCCTCTAGAATACTGTCGGCCACGGCCTGGGCGCGCATTCCGTGGTAAAAAGAAGGCAGGCACTGCCGCCCTTCGCGGATAGCGCTGACGAATTCCCAGGCCTGGTCGTAGCGGAAGACCTGGAGCGGGTCCCCCTCCGCCGGATTGCGGGGAGAGCCGGGCCGCTTGAGAAACTCCTCGGGCACCTCGCGGAGCTGGTACGGCTCGCCGCGCCGGGCGAAGAGGATCTGGTGCGGGGTGTGGAGTTGGTACACCGCCGAAGCCTCGCTGCCGTTGAGTTCGGCCAAATCATGGCCGCCGTCAGATCCGCGCCCCTTGGTCAACTTGCCCATCTCAAAGACCCCGGTGATGCCATCGGCAAATTCGGCGATCCAGGCCACCCAGTCCTCCACATCCTGGGGCCGGCAGGGCTGGCCGTCCGGGCGTCGGTCGCGGGGCACCAGTTGCTTGGCCGACCCACATACCCACTGGATAGGGCCCAGCAGATCCTCGGCGAAATCGATGCGATGGATGCCCATATCCCCCAATTCCCCGGAGCCGGCCTGATCTTTGTATTGGCGCCAGCCAATGGCCAACTCCCCCCAATCCTGCAAGCGCTGGAAACGGGCGTGGCGCAGCTGGCCCAACTCCCCGCTGCGGACCAGGTGGCGCAGGTAATTCATGCCCGGTACAAAGCGGTAGGTGAAGGCGGTCATGTGCCGCTGACCCGAAGCCTTTGCCCGCTGATAGATCTCCACCGTCTGGGGGAAGTTCATGCCCAGGGGCTTCTCGCAGATCACGTGGGCGCCGGCGTCTAATACCTTGTAGATCAGCTCCTGGTGGTACACGTTGGGGGTGGCGATGGCCACGGCCTCGGGCTGTACCTGGCGCAGGAACAGGTCCACGTCGGTGTGTCCTCCGCTCATCCCCCACTCCTGCTGCCGGCGGGCCAAGAGCCCCTGGTCCGCGTCACAGATGCCGGCGATCTCCACCCCGGGGATGCGGCTGAACCCCGGATAGTGCACCGCCCCGCAGACTCCGCCCAACCCCACCAACCCCATTCGCAACGCTGCCATCCCTTATCCTTTCTGCCTCAGGCTTTGCTCTTCGCGTATCAATTCCTCGACCATGGCCCGCAGCCGGGGCAGATCCTCGGCGGCCACGTCCTCGGCAAAGGGAACCACTGCCCCCCCCGCCAGATCCGCCACCTCCATGGCCGCGTGCAGGGCCGAGCCGCTGTAGCGCGCCCCTCGCTCGCCGCGCAGGTCCTCGAAAGGCACCATCAAATCCCGCAGGCGCCGGGCCTCGGCGCTATTCCCCTGCTGAAATGCCCGCAAGAGCGCCAGGCTCATCCGGGGCACAAAGTTGGCCATGCCCGAGCTGAAGCCCAGGGCGCCGCGCTCCAGATAGTCCAGGCAGGGTTCTTCGGCCATGCCGCAGAGCATGGCAGCATCCTGGCTGGCCTGCGCGGCGATGGTCGCGAAAGCCGCCGTATCGTTCACCGCATACTTCAAGCCCACCACCTCGTCCAACCGGCACAGGCGGACGACCTGGTCGACCGGCATCAGGTCCAGCCGCCGCTGGTAGAGCACGGTGGGCAAGGCCACCTGCTCGGCGATGCGGCGCATGCCCTCCTCCACCCCGGCGGCCGAAGCCGGTCCCACCACTGGCATGATCATCACTCCGGGCACCCCCAGGGAGCGGGCGATGTGGCCCATTTCCAACGCCCGGCCGTATCCCGGGCCGATGCCGGGGACCACCAGCAACGCCTCCCCCACCTCCTCCATCCAGGTGCCCACCACCGCCTCGTATTCGGCCAGGGTGGCGTCGTAGACCAGGCCGGTGCCACACTCGGGCATGGCCACCTGCACCCCGTGGTCCCACAGGTGCCGGGCGTTGCGCCGCACCCCTTCCAGGTCCAGGCTCAGGTCCGGCAGGCGCGGGGTGATCGCCACCACCAGCACGGTGGCGCAATCTTCTTTGGTCAACAGCTTTCTGCTCATCAACTTTTCTTTCTCATTAGCGCCAACCATTCCTTGTTTTCCCGGCCGGCGAAGGAATCCGGGGGCCGGGAGAGGTGGAGGATCTCGAAATGGGAGGAAAAATGGTGCTCTATATCCTCCTGGGTGGTGCGGAAAGGCGGACCCGGCTCGCGGTCGGTCTCATAGAAGAGGCCGAGGAACTGCCCACCTTCGCCCAGCACCCGGGCCATCACCCGGGCGTATTCGTTGCGCATTTCGATGGGAATGGCGCAGAAGCAGGTGTGTTCGACTACCAGGTCAAAGTGGCCGGCGAACTCGTCCCCTAGGGAGAAAAGGTCGCGCTCCAGCGCTTCCAGCGGCAGGCTCCCCGCCCGTTCCCTGAGGCCGGCGAGGGCCGCCGGGGCAAAGTCCACGGCGGTGACCGCGTACCCCTGCCTGGCCAGCAGCAGGGCCTCGTGGCCAAAACCGCAACCGGGCACCAGCACCGCCAGACCTTCGGGCGGCTCGACCTGACCCAGCACCCGCGCCAGGGGTGGGGCGGCCTCGCCCTTGTCCCAGCCCGGGTTGCCTTCCTCGTACACCGCCTGCCAATAGCCAGCATCTCTGGGCGTCGGGCTCATTTCCAGAGGGTCTCCGGCGCGGTCTGGGTGTAGTTGTTGTACTTCTCGATATAGTCCTGGCGCGGGGGAGAGAAAATATCCAGCACCCGGGCCGGACCCTCTAACACCTCACCCGAATGCACCATGTCGGAGGGCACCAGAAAGGCGTCGCCCGGCACCAGCACCTGCTCCTCACCGCCGATTCGGAATCTGAGCCGGCCCGCCAACATCAGCCCGGCCTGCTCGTGGGGATGGCTGTGTTCTGGGACCCGCGCTCCCGTTTCCATTTCCAGAAAGGAGAGCATCAGCTGCTGGCCGGCCACCAGGCCGCTTTGCGCCCCGGGGAAGAGCTGCATCTTGGGCAACGCCTCGGCTCTGACAAAGGGCATGCACCCCTCCTTTCACGCGATAAAGGTCTTGAGCCAGTCCTCGCTGCGGAAGCGCCGCCACAAGGTCAGGAAGCGGCCCACCATCAGCGCGTCGTAGGCCAGCCAGGCCCCCTGCAGCCCGCCCCCCAGGCCGTAGACCAGAAGCAGTGCCGCCGGGACAAAAAAGAGGAAGGCCGAGGCCGCCATGGCGCGGAAGAGATAACCCACGTCATTGGCACCGATGAAAATCCCGTCCAGCACAAAGACCAGGGCGTTGAGGGGCTGCACCAGCGCGATGAGCCAGGTAAGGGACGCGATGGCCGCCACCACCTCCTGATGCGGGGTGAAGACCCGGCCGATGGGCGCCAGAGCGCAGGCATAGACCGCCCCAAAAAACAGGCCGATGCCCCCGGCCCAGCCCAGAATGCGCCGGGCCAGCCGGCGCGCCCCGGCAAAATCCCGGCGCCCCAGGGCATTGCCCACCAGCGCTTCGGCAGCAAAGGCGAAACCATCCACCCCATAACTGACCACTGCCCACACCTGCCAGACAATGGCGTTGGCCGCCAGCGGCACCTCCCCCAGGCGCGAGACCATGGCCAGGAGGGTGAACTGGGCGAAGAGCAAACACAGGGTGCGCCCCAGGAGCTGGACATTGGTGCGGAAGAGATGCCCCAGCTGCCGGCGCTCGAAGAGCCCCCCGATGCTCTCTGTAAAATAGAGCCGGTACTGCCAGACCAGGACCAGACTGCCTACCAGCAAACCCGCACCGCTGGCCAGCACCCCAGCCCAGGCCGCGCCGACCACGCCAAGGGCCGGGGCGCCCCAGTGGCCAAAGATCAGCGCATAGTCGGCAGCGATATTGACCAGGTTGGTAGCCACCGTGATGTACAGCGGCCCCATTGCATTGGCCGTGCCCAGGAAGAATCCATTGAGCGCAAAGCTGCACAGGACCAGGGGCGCCGCCCAGATCCGCACGGCAAAATAGCGCTGGCCCCATTCCTGCACCTGCGGGCTGCCCCCGGCCAGCTTAAAACCGACCTGGGCAATGGCCAACTGCAGGACCACCATCACCGCTCCCAGCAGCAGCGCCAGCAACAGGGAGCGGTACAACGTCTGGACACAGGCGCGGCGATCGCCGGCCCCAAAGAACTGGGCCACCAGTGAGGTGGTGCCCATGCGCAAAAAGCCCACCCCCCAGTAGAGCACGTCGAAAAGCACGCTGGCGGTGGCCACTGCCCCCATGAACGCCACTTCGGGCAACCGACCGATCATGGCGGTGTCGACAATGCCCACCAGGGGCACCGAAACCGAGGCCAGCAGGTTGGGGATAGCCAGGCGCAGCACCTGCCGGTCTAGCCCAGTCAAGAATCCTCGGGTTCCCAACGATAGCACTTTAGATCCAGGCGCACCCCCTTGAAGACAATGCCCTCCCGCTCCAGCAACACCTGCTGGAACTCGTGGATTTTGGTCCAGGTGCGCGGCGAGACCTCGCCCTGGGCGTTGATCACCCGGTGCCATGGCAGGTCCAGGTCCTCGGGCATGCCAGCCAGGGCATAACCCACCTGCCGGGCCCGTCCGGGGTACCCGGCCAGGGCTGCCACCTGTCCGTAGGTGGCCACCCGTCCGTACGGGATGCGGGCCACCACCTCGTAGATGGCCTGCCAGCGCGGGCTGCGCTCAGCAGTTGGGCTTTTTTCTTTCATCCAGGCCGGCCAGAAACTCCAGGGCCTTGGGGTACCCCCGCTTTTCCATGTAGTGGCGCAACATGGGTGGGGTCTCAGGCCCCAGGTTTTGCGAGAGTTGATCCAGACGCTCGACCTGGGCCAGGAGCTCAGGGCCGGCGGCTTTGGTGCGGATCAGCTCCAGCATCTTCTTCAGGGACGCTTCTATTTCGGTATAACCGACCATTATTTCACCTCAGGCAGCCATGATGAGACAACGCAGCCAAGTGGCGTGCGGATTGCGGAGCTGGTACTGGGTCCCGGGGGGCAGGTGGATCATATCCCCTTCGCTGATCGGGCGTTCTTCGCCCTCTGCCAGCAGCAGGCCCCGGTTCTCCAGCACGTAATAGACCTGCTCCAGGTCGGGCAAAGAGCGCTCGCTGGTCCGGCCCCCGGGCGGCACGGCCTCACACTCGATGCTGGCCATGCCCCGCAGGCAACCCACCTCCGGCTCCCCCTCGCGGCCCAATTGGCGCCAGCGCACGGCCCCCCCGCTGTCCCGCACCGGCGGCGCCTGGCGCCAGTTGCGGATCAGCAAAGATCCCCCGTTCCCCGCCACCTTCATGCTGATCACGTGGTGCTCCAGCCAGGCCTCGTTCATGTCGTTGAACATCTGGTGATGGATGCCCGAGGGCAGGTACACCGCGTCTCCCTCCCGCACTGCGAAGCGCTTTTCTTCAAAGAGCACTTCCCCGCCACCGCTGAGCAGGTAGTAGACCTGCTCCAGACTTTCGTGGCGGTGGTGGTCGGAGGTCTTGCGGCCCTGCAGGGCGTGGCGGGCAAAGCCGTCGAGGCGCTGCAGGCAATTGCGTTCATCTGGATCATTGGGCTGCTCGCTCCGCCTCAACCCACCCCAATGCACCGCGCTGAGGTGGGCGATATTGGGCTGCACCTCGCGCCAGTTTTTTACTATCACCATTTCATTCTCCTACATGGCCATAATGCGGCGCAAACGCGCGCCCAGGTCCACCAAGGTCTGGTGATCGCCGCCCACTTCGTGGATCACCGATCCCTGATAGCCGATCTGGCGCAGCAGTTTCATCACCGCCGGCCAATCGGTGTCCCCGTCGAGCAGGTTGACGAACTGGTGCTCGCGCCGTTTGAAATCCTTGAAATGCACCCGCTTGATGCGCGGCCCCAGGCTGAGTATCCAGTGTTCGGGGTATCCATAGGCCATCATGTTGGCGGTGTCCAGGTAGAAACCCACCCAGGGGCTGCCCACCTCGTCGATGAACTGACTAGCTTCGCGCGGGCTGAGCAGGAATTTGTTCCACACATTCTCGATGGCGATGGCCGCCCGGTGTTTCTCAGCCAGAGGAACCAACCCCTTGAGCGCGTCGCGCAGATCATCCCAGGCCTGCTCATAGGTCCCTTCGGCGCCCAGCGCCCCTGGATGCAGCAGCACCGCGCCCACACCCAGGAGGCCGGCGATCTCCAGCGAGCGGGCCACACAGCGCACCTTCTTCTCCCTTTCCTCCACCTTGCGGCTGAGCAGATTGCCGCCCTCGGCGTACAGGGCGACCACGCTGGTGATCTCCACCCCCGCCGCCGCGCAGCGCTGCCCCACCTTTTTCAGTTCCTCGTCGCCCATGTTCATATTTAGGTCCCGGCCGTCCTCGGCGAAGACCAGCTCCATTGCCTGGTACCCGGCCTCCTGGCACAGGCTGAGGATCTGATCCAGGGAGACCTTGCCCAGGGCAAATTGGGTGATGCCGATTTTCATATGCTCTCCATTTTCGCTGAAATTTACCCGCTAAAATACTCGCCCGCCCCCCCAGCGTCCAGTAGGCGCAACGCCATCTATATGGCGTTGCGGGGGAAGGGGCTCGGGGGAGGGCAGCGAATGTTGCACCTGGGGAAACACCAGAGAGGCACCCCTACCACAGGTCGGGGATCTGGCCGGTCAGGTTCAGGTAGTGCAGCGCCACCGAGGCCAGGCTCAGCATCAGCCCGGCCAGGGCCCGGTACACCAGAACCTCGTACCGCCGCCATCCCTGAACCAGGGTGCGACTGCTGAAACCGATGCCGGCCGCCGAGAGGGCCAGCATCAGCGGCGGCCACAACTTGAAGAGCAGGCAGGCCAGCACTCCCAGCACCAGCCCGTAATTGGCTCCCTGTAGGATCGCGCCCAAAGTGGGTTCGGGCGGGGCCTCGGGCACCTCGGCAGCAAGGCCTTCAGGAGGTACCGGGTGGCTGAGGGCGCGGCGCTCGCCCAGACCGGCGATCCAGGCGAAGGTCTGCATCAGCACCACGAACCCGGCGACGAGCAGGAGCAGTCCCACCAACGAGGGCAAGGCTAATAATCTCCGGCAGAATCCAGTTGATAATACCCCTCCTCCGCCCTATCTTCTCTCAATCTTTTTTTCATCCCAACCAGGAGCTTTACATGGCAAAAACCAAAAAAACCGACTTCACCGTCGGCGTGGTCGGTGTGGGTCGTAT
>SICG01000114.1 GCA_009691525.1 Candidatus Latescibacterota bacterium
GAGTTTTGGGCAGACGGGTATTTTGCCCGCACGGTAGGAGACCAGGTTACGGCCGAGGTGATCAAGCGGTATATCCAGTATCATCGCCAAGAAGAGAAAAGTCCGCAGCAACTTGATTTGTTTGGGGCAGTGCCCTAAGAAATCGCGGTCGCGAAGCCATGAATCGGGCGTAAAGCCCTGGCCTTTGGCCGGGGATAGTCCGATTCATGCGATTTCTTTACTACCAAACCCGTGGGCCAGGGCACGGGCCTGGGTCTGAGCAACAGCTACAACATCGTCGTGCACAAACACGGCGGGGAACTGCTGGTGGACAGCAGGGAAGGGGTGGGCACCACCTTTACGGTCAGGATTCCCGTGGGTGATGCCGGGGGAATGCCACCGCGATGAACGCGGAAAAGTACACCGTGCTCCTGGTGGACGACGAGCCCCATGTACTCTCTGCCCTGCGGCGCCTGCTGCGCAAGGAGGGCTGGAAGCTTTTGCTGGCCGGCAGCGGCCAGGAAGGCCTGAAGCTGCTGGCGGACAACCCCGTGGACCTGGTGGTCTCGGATATGCGCATGCCCCACATGGACGGCGCGGTCTTTCTCGGGCAGGTGCGCCGGCAGTACCCGCAGGTGACCCGTCTGGTGCTCACCGGCTACGCCGAACGCGAGGCCGTGCAGCGGGCCTTTGAACAGGCGGGCATCCACGAGATGATCGCCAAGCCCTGGGACGACGAGGAACTCAAGGGCATCCTGCGCGGCTTTCTGCGGCAGCAGGAGTCCCAGGAGCACGAGGCGCGCGGATTACACGCTATTCTCAGCCATCTCGGTCCGCTGCCGGTCCTGCCCCAGGTCTACTTTGAAGTGCGAGACCTGCTCGAAGAGGGGGAGCCTTCGGTCGAGGCCATTGCCCGCGCCATCCTGCGCGAGCCGGTCATGGCCGCCAAGCTGCTGCAGGTGGCCAACTCCACCTTCTTTGGCCAGCGGCGTCACGTGGAAAACGTGGCGCGCGCCGTGACTGTCCTGGGCCTGGCCTTGGTACACGGCCTGGTGCTGGCCCACAGCATCTTCCAGGTGCTGGAGATCCGGCAGGTCGAAGGTTTTAGCCACGAGGCCCTGTGGCGCCACTCCCTGGCCTGCGGCCTGCTGGCCCGCCAGATCGCCCAGCGCCTGTCCTGGGACCAGCAAGAGCAGGAGGCCGCCATCCTGGCCGGCCTGCTGCACGATCTGGGCAAGTTGGTCCTGGCCAGCGCCATCCCCGGGCGGTACGCCCGGGTGATCCGGCAGGTGCGCCAGGGGAAACACTCCTTTACCGCTGTCGAGCGAGACTTGCTGGGTGTCACCCACGCCGCAGTGGGCGGCCACTTGGCCGAGTGGTGGAACCTGCCGCTCTCCCTGGCCGAAGCCATCCGCTGGCACTGCCGCCCTATCGCCAGCCCGCAACTCAATCAGTTGGCCTGCCTGATCCACCTGGCCGACGTGCTGTTACACCGCCACGGCATCGCCGATCTGCCCTGCGTCCTGCCGGCAGCCCCGTCGCTCCCGTTGCTCGACGCCCTGGGTATGGAAGTACGGGAACTGGACAGCATCACCGCCGACTTGAAGCAGCGCATCGCCAGGAAAGAGTTCTCCTCCTTCTGACCCCCTCTTTAGGAGCGACCTATGTCCACCGCGACGCCCCATATCATCCTGATTGTCGACGACGATCCTCTGGTCCTCAGTGCCCTGCGGCGTCTGCTCTTGCGCGAAGGCTACCGCGTCCTAGCCGCCGCCAGCGGTACCGAGGGCCTGGAGCTGCTGCGGAACAACGAGGTTTCGCTGATCATCTCGGACCAGCGCATGCCGGTGGTGATCGGTGCCGAATTCCTGGCCCGGGCCCGCTTGATCTCTCCCTACAGCATGCGCATCATGCTCACCGGGTACTCCGAGGTGGAGACCCTAGCCCAGGCCATCAACGAAGGCGGCATCCACTTTTATTGCAGCAAACCCTGGGACGACGGGCAGCTCAGGCTGGTAGTGCGCCAGCTCTTTGACCACCGGCTGCATCCCAGGGCCTTCGAGCCGGGCCACCACCCGCTGCACCACGGCGGCCAGGTACTTGGGCAGCGGGATGGCCAGGGTGAGCGAGGCCCCTTGGCCAGTGGTTGGGTCCAGGGGATTGTTGCGCTCGGGTGCGCCGCATCCAGCGCCCAGGAAGGTGGCCAGCAGCAGGGCGAGCAAGAGGCGGGAATTGGCGGAGTGCCAGCAGATCATAAAGTAAAATTTAAAGGCCCGGCAGCGCTTTTCCCAACCCTTTCTTCGTCTTGACAGTGCAGTGGCAGGAGGTGTATCCTTCCTCTGTCATGCGTTATCTACTATTATGCCTGGTCCTGTGCGCCTGTGCTGCGGCCGGCGGCCGCAGCACACCGGCAGCCCAAGCCCCGGTACTGCGGGTAGAGTTCGACAGCGCCACGGCCTCGGCGCGTCTGCACTGGAACCAGGTCTCCGACCAGCTCTTTATCGCATACGAAGTCCAGCGCGCCCTGGGCGCGGACCAGGAGTTTGTCTCCATGGTCCGCAGCGAAAGCGCGGCCGAAACCACCGCAGTGGATTCGGGTCTGAGCGCCAACATCCCCTACCGCTACCGTCTGTTGCTCCACTGCAACCGGCCAGGACGACCCCCCCGCGTGTTACCCAGCTCCGAAGTCCAGGGCGGCATCCATCGGCTGGTGAATACCTGGCATCTGCCTGCCGGCTTCCTGCCCACCCGCCTGGTGGTGGACGGCCAGGGTGTGGTCTACGTGGTGGGCGCCGGCGCTGCCCGGGTAGAGCGTTTCGACCGGGCTGGCCACACGCTGGGCAGCTGGGGACTGGATAACGGGCAGTTGGCCTGCCTGGAGGGCGCTTCCCTGGAGACCCCGGCCCTGGCCGTGGACCATTTCAACAATTTGTACATTACCTACAACCTGCTGGTAAAAGGCAAGGCGCCCCGCAGTCAGTGGACCAAGTTCGATGGGCGGGGCCGGCGCATCTGGACCCATCCGCTGGGAGGGATCTTTGCCCGCAATATCGCGGTAGATCCAGAGGGACAGATTTTTATCGAAGGCCTCAACCGACTCTACTGTTTCAGCGCCGACGGCGAGCAGGCGGCCCGTTACCCCCTGCCGGTCCTGCCCTCCTCCAGCCTGCATTTCTGGACAGATCGTTTTGCAGTACTGGTCCACCCCCACCTGTTTACCGACAGCGAATGGCAGGCGCCGCGCCTGGTGGCCTATGCGGGACCCGAACGCGAGGCGGCGGTCATGGTTGTAGGCCGGGACCCGGTTTCGCCCGAGGACAAGGGCGGGGGACTGCTGCAGCGGCCGGTCGATTTTGCGGTGGACGAGTCCGCCTCGCGGGCCTTTGTGGTCGATGCCGGGTACAGTTGTGTCGCCGTGTTCCGCCACAATCGCTTCCTGACCTCTTGGGGAAAAGCCGGTCACGAGGGAGGCGACTTTCGCTTCTCCGGCACGGTGGAAGTGGTCGAAGACCTGCTCACCGGCGCCACCGTCCAGCGCCAGGTGGTGGCCGGCGGCATCGCCCGCGACCAGGAGGGCTATCTGTACGTGGCTGACACCTTCAACAACCGCATCCAGAAATTCCGACCCTGAGCGTGTGGCGTTGACTTTCCCTCTCTAAATGGTTTAATTTTCTCTCTGACAGGCCGTTGCGATGCACACCTCAGATCGGGGATTGCGCATGACCTGCTGAGAGTCCTCCTTGCGGCGCAGGCAGTTGTTGCGGATTCAGGCGAGCTTGACGAGGAATCTCACCCAGCGGCTCGCGTTTATTTTTTCTTCAGGGATAAAAGATGGCCAAAGAAGAAGCGATCGATGTCCAGGCAGTGGTCAAAGAAGCCCTGCCCAACGGCTTCTTCAAGGTGGAGATGGAAAACGGCCACGCAATCCTGGCCCATATCTCCGGCAAGATGCGCAAGTACTATATCCGCGTCCTGCCCGGCGATCAGGTCACCGTCGCCCTTTCCCCTTATGACCTGAGCCGCGGACGTATCACCTTCCGCAACCGCTAACACCGCCGCCCAGTCCCGCCTCCCCGCCTATTGCGCCTGCAGGTCGGGCGTGTCGTTTTGGCTGTCGCTGCCTCCGGGCGGTGATGGTTCCCAGATTGTCCGTTCTCCGGCGCCCATCCACGCGAGACCACCATGAGCGACTACAAGGCCTGGCCTTTTGAAGAGGCCCGGCAGATCCTCAAGCACCGCCCGCTGTCTGCCGGCCACACCGTGCTCTTTGAGACCGGCTTCGGCCCCAGCGGCCTGCCCCATATCGGCACCTTTGCCGAGGTGGCCCGCACCACCTGGGTGCGCCGGGCCTTTGCCCACTTGAGCGGGACACCCACCCGCCTGCAGGCCTTCAGCGACGACATGGACGGCCTGCGCAAGGTGCCCCTCAACATGCCGCAACCCGAGATGCTGGCCCAACACCTGGGCAAGCCTCTGTGCCTGATCCCCGACCCGTACGGCTGCTGCGAGAGTTTCAGCGGGCACATGAACAACAAGCTGCGGGAGTTCCTCGACACCTACGGCTTTGAGTACGAATTCCTCAGTTCCAGCCAGGCGTACGCCCGCGGCGACTTCGACGCGGGACTGACCATCCTGCTGGAGAAGGCCGAGGAGGTGCGCGCCCTCATCCTGCCCACCCTGCGCGAAGAGAACCAGACGGACTGGTCGCCCTTCTTCCCGATCTGCCCCTCCTGTTCCTCGGTGAACGCCACTCGGGTGACTGCGTACCACCCCGAGCGGCGGACGGTGAGTTTTGTCTGCGACGGCAAAGGTGAGGAGGGCCTGGGCTGTGGGGCAGAGGGAGAGGTGTCGGTGCTGGGGGGCAAGGTCAAGGTGGGCTGGAAGGTGGATTGGGCCTTGCGCTGGCACACCTACGAGGTCGATTACGAGATGTACGGCAAGGACCTGATCGACTCGGCTCGGCTTTCGGGGCGCATCGTGCGCCTGATGGGCCGCCAGCCGCCGGTGGGTCTGACCTACGAACTCTTTCTCGATGAGGAAGGCCGCAAGATCTCCAAGAGTGTGGGCCGCGGTCTGACCGTGGACACCTGGGTGCAGTACGCGCCCCTGGAATCGCTGCTCTATTACATCTACCAGAATCCCAAGCGGGCCCGGCGGCTCTACTGGGATGTGGTGCCCCGCTGCGTGGACGAATATCTAGAATCCTTGCGCCGCTACCCCGAAATTGCCGAAGAGGCCCGGCCGGAAGAGGGGATCTGGCACCTCTTTGAAGCGGGTGGCCAGGTGCCCACGTACCAGGCGCTGGTGAATTTCTCGGTGGTCAACAACCTGATTGCTGCCCTGGGCAGCGACTCACAGGGCCTGCTGCTGGACTACCTGGAGCGCTATGATCCCCAGGTGCATCAGTACCTGGGCGTGGTGCAGGCGCTCATCGACAAGGGGCTCAACTACTACCGGGACTTTGAACTGCTCAACAAGAAGTTCCGGGTGCCCACCTCGGAGGAGCGGCAAGTGCTGGTCCAGTTGCGCGAGCGGCTGGCCGCTACTGCGGCCCAGGACGAGGATACCCTGCAGGGGCTGCCTTTTGAGGTGGCTAGAGAGGCGAATTTGGAGGCCAAGGAGTTCTTCCGCCTTTTCTACGAGGTGGTGCTGGGCCAGGAGCGGGGACCGCGCTTCGGCTCCTTTGTGCGCCTGGTGGGCCGCGAGCGGGCCTTGCAGATGCTGGACGAGAAGACCGCGGGGTGATAGCTGCTGTCAGCGTCGGGGAGTGACCCATTCCAGCCTTTCCCCAGGCGCGTCCTGCCCCCTCGCTCGCTCCTCCCCCAACCCCTCTACCCCGCGGACTTCCCTACCCGGCTACTCCCCGGGAAAGGCTTCCAGGGTCATCCCCCCGCCGCAGGTATACACGTATGAGTTATGCCTGAGCAGCAGGACCTCTTCGCCCATCTGCGGCCCAAGCCGCGCGATGTGGAGCGGCTGCGGCAGGTCCAGTCCAGCCTGCCGGCCAACCTGTATCTGGGCACCACCAGTTGGGCCAATCCCGACTGGGAGGGGTTGATCTATCCACCGGGTTGTTCCTCCCAGGACTATATCGAACACTACGCCGAGGTCTTCGGCGCGGTGGAGATCGATTCCACCTGGTACCGCGTGCCCTCGGCGCGGGCGGTGGAGGCCTGGGGGCGCCGCACCCCCGAGCATTTCCTTTTTGCCGCCAAGGTCCCCCGCGTCATCACCCACGAAAAAAACCTGGTCGACTGCCAGGGCGAGATGGACGATTTCCTGCGGGCCATGAGCCCGCTGGGAGGCCGGTTGGGGCCCCTGCTCCTGCAGTTCGAGTACATCGCCCGGGGTCGCGACGCAGGCGAACACGAGACCGGAGACCAATTCCTGCGCCGACTGGAAGCCTTTCTCCCGCATCTGCCCACTGATCAAATGCGTTTTGCCGTGGAGGTGCGCAACGCCAAATGGGTGCGCCAGGAGTTGGTGGAACTGCTGCGCAGCCACCGGGTGGCCCTGGCCCTGACCAGCTACTACACCATGCCCGATCTGGCCGCCCTGCGCGCCCGGCTCGATCCAGTGAGCGCTGATTTTCTCTATCTGCGTTTTCTGGGGGATCGCAAGCAGATGGACGAACACGTGGCTGAGTTGATGGAGAGTGGGCGCAAGCAGCGGCACTGGGACCAACTGGTCTGGGACCGGCACGAAGAGACCGGGCGCTGGGCCGCAGAGGTGAAATCCCTGCTGACCCAGCACCCGGGTATGGAGGTCTACGCCTTCTTCAACAACCATTATGCCGGGTACGCCCCCGGCTCGCTGGAACTCTTCGCCCAGGCCTGGGGCGAGTGAGCCACTGCCCGCCTCAGATCCCGCCGTCCCAGCATAGCGCTTAAAAATTGGGCTGGCGATTGTTCGGTGCTCCCTAGATATTGAACTGCGATTGGTCTCCTCTCCGCAAATCAAAATCGAAAGGCGGTGGCCGTCGTGCATTTCCCCACCCTCTTCTCCCCAGCCCAAATCCAGGTCCTCGACGAACTCAAGACCCGCGACCTAGAGGAGCGCCAGGCCGGGTCCACCGAGGTGATGCGGGTGCGGGCGCTGCGCCAGAACGTGGCCCGCTTCCTGCACATGATGGTGCTGCAGACCCGCGCCCCGCTGGTCGCCGAGTTCGGCACTTCGGCTGCGTACTCCACCATTCATCTGGCCACAGCGGCCCAGCGCATGGGCGGCCGGGTGTTCACGGTGGACAATGTGCCCGAGAAGACGGCCTGGGCCCGCCGCAGTCTGGAGGCCGCCGGCCTGAGCGAGGTGGTCGAGTTGTTTACCTGCGACGGGGTGGAGTTTGCCGAGGCCTTGCCTTCACCGCTGGATCTGGTGCTGGTGGACTACGGCATTCCCGCCTTCCTGCCGGCCCTCGATGCGGTGAAAGCCAAGCTGCGGCCGGGTGGGCTGATCTTTGTGGATGGCTGGAGCGCGGAGGAGGAGGATCGGTGGGAGACCGACCCGAATTACCGGGCCTTCAAGGAGGGTCTGGAGGGAGACTCGGGTTTTGCCGCCTGGAGGATGCCGCTGGAAGGAAAGGTGCATCTGCTGGCGGTGAAGTCGTAGTGATTCTGCGCCGCGTCGGGAAGCGACCCATTCCGGCCTTTCCCGAATCCCGAGTCTGCCGCCGACGCCCTACCCCGCCCGCAGACTCTTTCCCTCCCACCGCTCCCCAGTAAAGGCCTCCAGGGTCATCTTCCCGCCGCTGCGTAAGCCTACCGCCCTGCTGCTGCAAGTAGCGAGTGAATTCAGTCCTGCCGGTATACTTTCCCAGCCTTGACCACGGCTACTGGGACCAGTTGTTGCCGGCCGGTGCGGGTCTGGCCCTGGGAATCAGTTAGTTGAAAATCGCCTTCGCGCAACTCAAAGACCACCGCATCCCCCCAGGCACCCGGCTTGAGGGTGCCGAGCTGGTCGCTTAGGTGGATGATCTGGGCCGGCACGCTGGTCACCTTGGCCAGCACTTGGTCTAAGGGCAGGCCCAGGTGCAGGAACTTGCCAACTACCGAGGCCAGGTCGTAGACCGGGCCATCGACATTGTACACGTGTAAATCGGAAGAGATGGTCTGCGGTACGATGCCCTGGGCCAGGGCGCGTTCGGCCACCTGCCAGTTGAAGGAGCCGGCCCCGTGGCCCACGTCGAAAATAACCCCCCGCGCCATCGCTGCCCGCACCGAGTCGCGCACCTGCCCGCCTTCGTCGAGGATGCCGCAGCGCATGCCGTGGAAGCAGTGGGTGAGGATGTCGTCTTTGCCCATGAGCGCCAGGATGTCGTCGAGGGAGTCGCACCAGGCATCCTGGGGGTGGACCATGATGGGCAGGCCCGCGGCGTCGGCGGCTTCGCGCGCCCGCTGCAGGGGCAACATGCCAGAGCGCTCGCTGACCAGGCTGTGCCGGGTCAGGCGCACCTTCACCCCCAGGATCAGGTCGCGGTGCTGCTCGATCATGGCGCAGGCTTTGCCCACGTCGGCGTACTCGGGGATCTCGAACTCGCCGATATCGCGGGTGAGCATGCCCTGGGAGGAGATGTTGAGCTGGGCAAAGATGCGGGTGGCGCTGACTTCGATGATGAACTTGCGGAAGCCGGGGAAGGTGTCGGCTCCGGCTGAGCCGGCGTCGACCACGGTGGTGGAGCCCCGAGCCAGGCAGGTGGGATCGGGTTGGATGCCGTAGTGGCTGACGCCCCAGAAGACGTGTACGTGTAAGTCGATCATGCCCGGGGCGACCAGGCGGCCGGTGGCGTCGAGGGTCTGGCGGGCCTCGGCGCTGGGGAGGTTTTCACCCACGGCGGCCACTTTCCCGTCGGCAAAGGCCACGTCGCGGCGGGCATGGATGCCCTGGGCCGGGTCGATGAGGGTGCCGCCTTTGAGGAGTAGGTCGTATTTCATCTCGGCCTCCTTTCTACCACGGCCCTACAGCGCCCAGGAGCATCTGGCGCTCGGGGGGGCCTTCTTCGCGCAGCTTTTTCACCCTCGGCCCGTCGAAGGGCTCGCGCGATTTCATCCAGGCATTCTGGTAACACATGAAGCAGCCGCGCCGGCTGTTTTGAGAGTTGTTGGCTGCGCCCCGGTGGTAGAGCCAGCCGTCGAAGATCACCACGTCGCCGGCCTTGGCGAAGACCTGTTTCTCGTCGGGAAAGGTGGGGTGGCCCAGGGGCGGGCGGAAGGGCACGCGGTGGCTGCCCGGCACAATCATATTAGGCCCATTTTCTGGGGTCAGATCGTCGAGGAAGTAGGCGCAGTTGATCTGGCCGGGCAGGCTGCCGTACGGGGTGCCCGAAAAATCCATAGGCCAGGGGCCGTCGCGGTGCCAGTCCTGGTCGGGTTGCCCGGGCCGGGTCACCCGCGCGGTGGCGCTGTGGAGCTGGATGCAGTTGCCCAGGACGGCGCGGATGCGGGAGAGGATGGGTTGGTGGTCGATGAGGAAGGCGAAGCGGTCATCCTGCTCCAGCAGTTGATGGATAAACTCGCTCTGCTGTCGGGCCAAAACCTCGTCGAGGGCCTCGCGCAGAAGGACCATCTGTTCGGGGGTGATGGCCTGTGTCACCACCAGGTACCCCCAGTGCCGGAAGAACTCCACCTCGCGTTCCTGCTCGGGACTCAGGTCTGGGTTGAGGTGGGAGGGGACGAGTTGCTGCTCGTAGGCCATGGGCGGGGTCCTTTGGTTCAGGTAGGCAGCTTCAGCTTCGGTTCTTCAGGGTGCCGCCGGTAGAGCAGCAGGGTGTGGCCCAACACCTGCACCAGGTGGGAGCCGGTGGTTTCGGCCAACAGCCGGCCGGCTTCGTGGCGCTCGATGGGGCAGCCTTTCTCCAGCCGGATCTTGAGCAGCTCGTGGTGAATGTAGGCCTCTTCTACCGCGCCTTTTGCGGCTGGCGAGAGCCCCTCTTTTCCCAGGTACACGGTCGCCTTGAGCTGGTTGGCCAGGCCGCGCAGGTAGCGCCGTTGTTTGCCGGTTAGTTCGTCCATCTGCACTCCTCGGTTTGCGGAATAATATAGCCTCTGCGGCAGCACGCGTCGAACGGGAACGGGTTTTGCATCCTGCCTACCCATGCCTGCTGCTGTCTCTTCAGCCGGTCCCCGCCGGCCCGCTGTCTGGAGCGCCCTGTGTTTCGGCATCGGCATCCTCCGGGCGGCCTTTTTCCAGCCGCCGGTGCTGCCGCTCTTTGGGGCGGCGCTGCTCTTGCTGCTGGCCAGCTTGGTCCTGTGCGGTCGGCATCCGCTGGCCGGGCCCCTGTTCTTTCCTCTTTTAGTCTGCACCCTGGGCGGCCTGCGCTTCGCTACCTACACAACCCTGTTACCTAGTAAATCACATCCTGCGTGCGGGCACCGAAGACCGGGAGGGTTTCTTTATCGGCATGGTGGCCGAGGAGCCGGAGCACCGTCAGAGGCGCACCCGCTTTGCCTTTGACCTGGAGGAGGTGTGCATCGACAGCGTCTGCCGCCAGGTCTCGGGCCGGGTGATGGTCAGTGTCAGGGATCTGGACCTGCAGGCCGATCTGGGCGACCGCCTGACCCTGAGCGGCCGGCTGCAGCGGCCAGCCCCGGCGCGCAATCTGGGGGCCTTCGACTACCGCGCCTTTCTCGAGCTGGAACAGATCTATTATCTGCTGGCGCTGCGCCGGCCCGAGCAGCTGGTCGCCAGCGAACAACGCCCCGGTTCCTGGCTTTTTGAGCAGGTGGTGCTGCCGGTGCGCCACTCGGTGGCACGGAGCATCACCCGCAACCTTTCGGGCGGCCCGGCCTGCCTGCTGCTGGGGGTGCTGCTGGGCGAGAAATACGCCCTGCCCGAGGAGTTGCGGGAGGACTTCCGCCTCACCGGGCTGACCCACGCCCTGGTGGTCAGTGGCCTAAACGTGGCCCTGGTGGTGCTCTTCTTTCTGACCGCCTTCAAGTTGTGCCGTGTCCCCGAGCGCCTGGCCCTGGTCCTCACCCTGTTGGTGGTGGCCCTCTTCGCCGTAGTGACCCAGTTACAGGCCCCGGTGGTGCGCGCCGGGCTGATGGCCGGGGCCCTGCTCCTGGGCCGGCTGTGTGGGCGGCCCGGCGAGATCTACAACGGGCTGGGGTTGGCGGCCCTGATCATCCTGGTATGGCAGCCGGCCAGCCTGTTGAGTCTGAGTTTCCAGCTCTCCTTTGTCGCCACCCTCTCGCTGGTGGGACTCACCCCGCCCATCGCTGCCCTTTTCCCTGCCCCGTGGCGCAGCCACCCCTGGGCGGGCGAGTGGGTACTCATGCCTCTGTGCGCCTGTCTCGCTGCCCAAGTGGGCACAACCCCGCTGATCGTCTGGGCCTTCTACCAGTTCTCGCCCATCTCCCTGGTCTCCAACCTAGTGGTCTTGCCCCTGCTGAACCTAGCCCTGGCCCTGGGCATGCTGGCGGGCCTGACCGGCTGGTGGCTGCCCCTGCTGGCCACCGCTTTCAACGGCAGCAACTACCTGGTGCTCAAGCTGGCCATCGCGCTGGTGCAGTTCTTCGCCCACCTGCCCTACGCCTCGGTGCAGTTGGCCAGGCCGGGCATGGTCTCGCTGGGCTGCTGGGTCCTGCTCTGCCTCTGCCTGGCTTTTGCCCACCACCGGCTCGCCCGCAAGGCCGCCCTTTTCGTGGCGCTCCTTTGGGCTAACTGGGCGGTGTGGGAGCCCCGACTGCGGACGCCGGTGCTGGAGGTGTTCTTTCTGGATGTGGGCCAGGGGGACGCTGCCCTGGTGCGGCTGCCCGACGGCCGCTCCCTGCTGATCGACGGGGGTGAGCGCAGCCCGGACTTCGACCAGGGGGAGCGGGTGATCCTGCCAGTGCTGCGCTACTTAGGTATAGACCGGCTGGAGGCGGTGGTGGCTTCGCATCCGCACAACGATCACATCGGTGGGCTGATCGCGGTGCTGGAGGGTGTGGAGGTGGAGCACTACTTGGACAGCGGTCAGTATTGCGATACCTGGACGGCGCGGCGGGTGCGCGAATTGGTCAGGGAGAAGGGGATTGAGTACCACCCCCTGGCTGCCGGCGACAGCATTGCCGGGCTAGGAGGTGTGGGCGGACTGGTGCTGCACCCAGGGACAGGTTTCGTGAGTGAGAGCGAGGAACCGGCCGAAGCCGCGCTCTGGCAGCTGGGGCGGGCGTCTGCGCTGCGAGGTGCTGAAGGTGCCCCACCACGGCTCCTCCACCTCCTCGGAAGCCACTTTTGCCGAGGCGGTCCAACCTCAGGTTGCCGTGGTCTCGGTGGGCCAGCACAACAAATTCCGCCACCCCTCGCCGGTGGTGATCGAGCGGTACGAAAAACAAGGGGTGCAGGTGTTGCGCACGGATGGTAAGATCATGGAATGGGAGACGATGATAAAGTAGCGGCGCTTGTCTGAGGGCTCAGGTGCCCACCTGGTCGCGCAGAGCAGCTCGCCGAAGCAACGAAAGGGCTCTCAGCTGTCCAAGCTCAGGGCAGATGGAGCCGGCACGAGTGGCTGGCGGGGTCGAAGATGCCCAGGGCCTGATACAGGCAGAAGGCAAAGGCCCGGTGGCCGCATTCGTTGGGATGGAAGGGGTCGCTCATCCAGTAGAAGTGGCTGCCCGCCCGGTTGCGCCAGAAGCGCTCGTGGTCGATGAGAGGCAAGTCCTTGGCGGCGGCCACCTCGCGGATGGCTTCCATGTACGCCGGGAAGTAAGGGGTGCGTTCGGGCGCCTGGCCGGGCAGGATAGGGCAGGTGGTCTGCAGTACAGGTACAGCGCCCAGGCTGCGGATCTTCCCCGCCAGTTCTCCGAGGTTGGCGCGAAATTCGTCCAGTGAGATGGCGCGGCCCTCGCTGCAGTCGTTCATGCCGATCATGATCAGCACTGCGTCCGGGCGGAACTGGCCGATGCGCCAGTCGAAGCCGGCCAGCAACTCGCGGGTGGTGTGGCCGCTGATGGCACTGTTGAGGATGAGGTCCATGCCCCGGCCCAGCTCGTAGCGCACCCGTTCGGCGAAGAGTTCCACATAATCGCGCCAGCCAAAGGTATGGAGGGCACCGTGGGTGATGCTGTCGCCGGTGAAGAGCCACTTGATGGGCCGTTCGGCCCTGAGCAGGGGCCGGACTTCGTCGAGGCGCTGGAAGTAGTCTGGTTGGGAATGGGCCATGGATTACACCTGGTGTTTGGTGGTCTCGCTGGTGGGATCTTCGTTGGTGATCACGTAGTACACGAGATCCTCGCTCTGGCTGAGGTTGCGGATGCGGTGCTGGGTGTTGGGTGGCTGGATGAAACAGTCGCCGGGGCCGGCCTCCCAGGTTTCGCCGTTGCGGCTGATCTCGCCTTTGCCGGCGACGACGATGAAGAATTCCCACCAACGGGTGTGGGAGTGGACCGGACAGGGGGCGGCACCGGGAGGCACTCTGGTGAGTTCCACGTCGAAGGGGTGCGGGGCTTCCTTGGTATTGCCTAGGGCCACCGAGATGTGCTGATGGGTGCGTTCGTAGCGGGCGCCCTCCCAGCTCCAGACCTGCTGCTGCTGGGGGACCTCGGCGAGGTTGATCTTCCACATAGGTGCGACCTCCTAGCTAAATTGTCGTCGGTGGCCACACCCCATACGTTGGTGTGTGGCATGTCATTCCAGCCTTTCCCAAGGCGCGGACTTGCCGCCCCGCTCGCTCATCGCTCCGCTCTCCCCTCAACCCCTCCCGCGTCCTTCCCACCCCGACCACTCTCAATGAGGAATACCCCCCACCTACCGCTGCGCTAACCCTCGCGGCCCACCCCGCTATGGTCATCTCCCCGCCGCAGTATCCCGAGTCCAGCACTCTGGCGTGTACGCCTCGCGCAGGAAGAGTTTCCGCCGCTCCGGCCCGCCGCGTTCGAGCCACTCAGGCGGGATTTCCTGGGTGTGGCGGTGGGGCGGCCCTGCCTCCTTGAAGATGTCGATGGCAAAGATTCGGAAGGGCTGCGGGGAGTCCAGAGGTTTGGGCTCCACCCCGTGGAACATGCGGGCGTTGAGGTACACCATGCTGCCAGGAGGGAGGCTCAGATGCACCAGTTTGAGCGGGCGCCCGGCCTGGGTGTCGAAGTCCCCGGCCAGCAGGCGCTCAGGCGTGACCTCCTTGGTGGGCGAGACCCGGTGACTGCCCGGGAT
>SICG01000115.1 GCA_009691525.1 Candidatus Latescibacterota bacterium
CCTGCGCGGTGGCCTGGACAACCAGCAGATCCTGCTCGAAGCCCTGCAGCGCCAGCTAGCTGCCGTCCAGCAGACTACCGGCCAATTGCTCACGCAGAGCACTGGCCAGCAGCGCCAGCAGGAGGGCCTGGCCGGCAAACTCGACGCCCTTGCTTCAGCCCAGAGCCGCCAATCCCAACAGCTCCAACACCTCGAGACGGAGCTGGAAGTACTGGCCCGGATCAGGACCGCCGTGGATAGCCTCTATTCGTGGAAAAAGAGATAGCCGCCAAGGAGTTCCCTATGCCATACCTCCTCCTCCTGGCCTGTGGTGGACAACAGCCCCCAGCCGAGGAGGAGACCAAGGCCCTGGCCCAGCTCCAGGACGAATTACACCAGGCCAATGCGGTCATCGACTCGCTCAACTACACCGTCGACACCTCCAACCAGATCATCGACGGGCTGCGGGCCCAGGTGACAAATCTGAAAAAAATGGACGCCCGCCTTTACAATTCGGTGCAGGCCCTCTCCGCCGAACTGCACAATTGGCGGACCCAGGCCGGCGAGCAGCAGCAGCGAAACCAGGCGATGAGTGCCGAATTGGAGCGCTTTAAGAAGGACCGACGCACTGACCAGCAGACCATCACCCGGCTGCGGCGCGAAGCCGACAGCCTCAACACCGCCCTTTTCGAGGCCAACGGCGCCATCCGCCGGCAAGTGGACCAGCTCGACCGGCTCAGGGCCGAACTGGCAGCAGGCCAAGGGGGAGGTAGCCCAGCCCCAGGCCGCCACCAGTGCTGCCCAGGCAGCCGGCCGCCAGGCCCTGCTCGCCGTACATGTCTTTCCCGCAGGGGAGCAGTTCCTGCGCGAACAAGGCTACCTCGAGACCGGGCGCAAGATGTTCCGCAAGAGTTACAAACTCATCAAGGCCCTGGACCCGGCCGATCCGCATCTGCGCCAGGCAGCCATCGGCCAGCCCATCGAACTGGAGGGAGACCTCAAGGCCCTGGCCGACCACTACGGCCGGCTCCGGGAAGGGAAGGATTACCAGCAGGAAAAACTAGAGGGTCGAATCCGCGTCACCTTCACCAACCCTCTGTTGCAGGGGACCGAAGTAGCGGCGGTGATGGGGGAATAGCGGGTTAAGGTGCTGCGGCGTCCAGTTGGGCCTGCAGTTGTTGGCGCATCGTTTCCAGCGCCGCACCTTTGCCCCGCTGCTTGTCCTCCTCCGCAGCATTGGGGGCGATGCTGGCCAGCATCGCCAGCCGCTGGACCTCGCGTTCCAGGGCTGCAACCACCGAGGCCGCTTCGGTGTGCCGGCCCAGGCGCAGGTACTCGCCAAAGAGCTGCTGGTATTCCTGGGCTTTGGCCAGGTAATAATCCACCCGCAACTGCAAGAGGCGCAGGGTCTCGGCCAGCTTGAGGCTATCGGCGACCACCCTTGCCCCGGGCAGGGCGGCGGCCGTCGAATCCAGTTCGCGGCGCAGGGTGTCGACCAACCGGTCCCACTAGACCGCGGCGGCCAGGTAGGACTGCCGTTGGGCCCCGGAGGCCATCTCGGCCTGCTGATACAAGCCGGACCGGCGCTGCAGGGCGGCGCGCACCACCCCCTGGGTGTCCGTGGTATCCTGCAAGAAACGGTAGAGTCGCAAAAGCGGCGCGAAATCAGCCAAACGCTCGGGGTAGAAATCGACCTGGGCCTGCAACTCCTCGGCCTGTCGCCGCACCTCATTCAACATACTCTCCTGCAGCGGCTGCCAGAAGCCCTCCTGCAACTCCGGCATCACCGCGCCGGCCTGGGCAAGGGTCTGCCTGGTCAGCTCCAACTGCTTGCTGTGGAATTGAGCCCTGGCCAGATACACCCAGATGGCGCTTTTGTAGGGATATTGCTGCGCCAGCGGGGCAAATCGCTGAGCGGCCTGGGGGTACTGTTTCAGATCGTAGGCCTGTTTGCCGGCCGCAAAAACGGCTTCGACCCCGCTGGCCCGGTACTGGGCACTATCGTACTGGGCCGCTTCGGGAATGGGCTGCCGGCGTCGAGGAACTCGATCCGTGACCCCTCCTGCTGAGCGGGTAGGGGCAGGGCGCCTGACAGGAGCAGGAGCAGGCAACCGAAACGCGCGGCGCTGGTCATCTCGATCAGATCAACGAGTGGGACTGGCCCCCGTCCACATTGAGGCAGGCGCCGGTCACCCAGCTGGCCTTGGGCGAAGCCAGAAAGGTCACCACGGCGGCTACCTCCTCGGGGGTGCCGAAGCGGCCATAGGGGATGTTGGCGTCGACAAAGGCTTTGATGCCCTCGGGGTCGGCCTTCTGGCGGCGCTCCCAGCCCCCGCCGGGAAAGAGGATAGACCCCGGGGCCACGCTGTTGACGCGGATATTCTTCTTGGCCGCCTCCTGGGCCAGGTTGGAGGTCATGCTGATCATGGCGGCCTTGGCGGCGTTGTAGGAGATCGGACCGCCGTTCTCGCGGCCAAAGATTGAGGAGATATTGATGACGCAGCCCCCGCCCCGCTCCTCCAGCACCGGCAGGGCGGCGCGGGTGACCCGGATGGCGGAAAAGAGATTCTGATTGATGGCCTGCAGCCACTCCTCGTCGCTGATCTGCACAAAGGGGGTCCAGACGGCCCCACCCACATTGTTGACGACAATGTCGAAGCCGCCGAAGCGCTCCACGGCAAAAGCCACGAAGCGCTCCCCTTCCCCGGCTTTGGTCATATCCGCAGCCATACACTCAACCCGCGTGCCCTCGGCGCTCAACTGGCGCGCTGTTTCCTGCAGGGTCTCCTCGGTGCGGGCGCACAGACACAGGCTCGCCCCTTCCCCGGCCAGGGACTGGGCGATGCGCTGTCCGATGCCGCGGCTGGCGCCGGTGACCAGCGCCACTTTGCCTTTTAATTCCAGATCCATGAAGTTCTCCTAGGCCAGATAAGTCGTCAAGAGACGCTGGGCGTTTTGGTGGGCGATCTTGTCAAATGCCTCGTGGGGCAAATCCTGTTCTTTGAGAAAGTCGATTAGGCGGGTGTCGAAATAGTCGCGCCCAAAGAGCAGCCTGTCCTGGAATTCAATGAGAAAGCTGCGGCCAAAATCCGGATCGCGGGACAGGGCGTTGAGCCCAGAGCCAGCCGAAAGGTCGGCACAGAGATTGGGGTACTGGCGCAACATCTGGGATACCCGGCCGCCCGGCAACACGGGCCCGGTGGGATATCCCTCGCTCAGGGCGCGGTCGTCGCCGGAGATGTGCCCCCAGAAACCAGGGGCATGGCCGATGAAGACGGTCTGCGGGCAGGCCTGGACAGCCCGCTCGAGCGCGTCGAGGCTGCCCCCGTACCACCAGTTGGGCCGGGGATAGCTGCCCTTGCCGTGGTCGATAGGGTAGTCGAGGTGGATGGTGATGGGCAGCTTCTGCTCCCCGCAGAACTGGTACAGACGCAGGGCATCGGGGTCGTCGAAACTCAGCCTCACCTTCAGCTCGCAGGCCAGGCGCACCCCGTGGATCTCCACCGCGGCCTTAAGTCGGTCGATGGCGTCGGGCCGCTTGGGGTGAGGCATGTACCCCAGTATAAAACGGTCCGGGGCTTCCTTTCCCACCGCCAACACGTCCTCGAAAGGAATGCCCTTGCCGGTGGGCGGCAGGACGGAATGGTATTGGGGAGAGTACTCATCGTCGGGCACTTCCCAGGAAAAGAGCCAGAGCTGGTCAATGCCCTGCTCATCCATGTTCTCGAGGATCTTTTTGGCGTTGAACCCGTGCCAGTTTGGGTGGTTGTGCGCGTCGATCAGCATTTCCAGACCTCTTATCAGACGAGTAGGCTAGACAAAAATAAGGATCGGAAAGGAGAGGTGGTAAGTTTTTATTAGATACTACTTAATATTAAGTAATATAAAACACTTGCTTTTTTGTGAAAATCATCACACTTTAGTGGGAGAAAGCTGCCGATATATGATATGAAATCGCGCCGAGGGCAGCCTAAATATTATGATGGACCACTTCCTCAACAACCTGCTTCAAGTCGTCGTCATCCTCGATGTACTCGGCCTGCTGGCCTATTTTGTTTTGGGCGCCTTGAAACGCCAGAGGAAAGTCGTTCCCGCTCCAATCCAGTTGCCTGCCGAACCCGGCTTCTGGGCCCGATTGCGCGATCGACTGCCGGCGCGAATCGGGGGTCAGGGAGGGGAAAATCTCGACGCCGCCCTGGATAATCTGAAACGCGTCCTCTACAGCTACCAGCAGGGATTGGCCTGAGCCAAGGCCCTTCCCTGCACTGCACCACCTTCGGGCTGTTGACTATTCTGATCAGCGGCCTTTAGTTTTTTTGGCTTCATTTATCGATATTTATTCTTGTTTTTAGATAATTATTCCATTATATTTCCATTAAAGACACTGTTATCTCGAGGGGTGGTCGATGAAAATCAGCGAACTGAAGGGCAAGCGGGTAATGATGGCCGTTTCCGGCGGCTTGGACAGCTGCACCATCACCCATTGGATGAAAGAGCAAGGAGTCGAGGTCATCGGCTATACCGCCGACCTGGGCCAGCCCGACGAGGAGAACATCGAGGATATACGCGGGCGCATGCTGGCCTGCGGCACCGCCGAGATGATCCTGGCCGACCTCAAGGCCCCCATCAGCCTGGCCGGCATCAAGCTGATCCAGGCCCAGGCCCGCTACGAGGGCGGCTACTGGAACACCACCGGCATCGCCCGCCACGTGGTGGTGGCCGGTATGGTGCCCCAGATGCAGCAGCGGGGCCTAACGATCCTGGGACACGGGGCCACCGGTCGCGGCAATGACCAGGTGCGTTTCCAGCTGGCTTCCCAGATGCTCAATCCAGAGATCCAGGTCTACGCCCCCTGGCGGGACCCGGCCTTCCTCAAGGCCTTTGGCGGCCGCAAGGAGATGATCGACTACTGCCAGCACCACGGCCTGCCTATCAAGGCCTCCCACGACAAACCCTATTCCACCGATGCCAATATCCTGGGCCTGACCCACGAAGCCGGCCAGCTCGAAGCCCTCACCACCCCGGCCCAACGGGTGGTCCCGGGCATGGGGGTCTTTCCGGAAAAAGCCCCAGACCAGGCCGAACGCTTCGCCGTGCGCTTTGAACGCGGCATGCCCGTGGCTGTCAACAGCAAAGCGGTCACCCCGCTCCAGGCCATACAACAAAGTAATACCATCGGCGGCCGGCACGGGATCGGCATCGGCTTACACACGGTGGAGAACCGCTTTGTCGGGATCAAGTCTCGCGGGGTGTACGAAGCGCCTGGCATGGAGTTGCTGGGCCAGTGTTACGAATTTCTGCTTCAACTCATCCTCGACCGCCGGGCCAGGCGGGCCTTCACCCCCCTGACCTCCTTCATCGCCGAACAAGTGTACCAGGGCTACTGGTTCGACACGGCCACCCAGGCCAGCTGGAAGATGATCGCACACTTCAACCAGCTGGCCACCGGCACCATCGAGGTCTCGCTGTACAAGGGGAATATCTCTTTCTGGTCCGCCAGCGAGGTGCCCCACTCCCTCTACCGCGAGGACACCGCCTCGATGGAAGCAGTGGGCGATTTCGACCACCAGGATTCCGAGGGCTTCCTCGGGGTGCTGGGGGTCAGCGCCCGGGTGCTCAACCGGGCCGGGCAGATCCCGCCTCAGGCATAGCGGAATTCGGCCAGGCGCTGGTACCACACCTGCAAGGCCCGCTGCTCCGGGGAGAGCTGGTTGTAGCCCTTGTAGGTGAGGTTGCCCAGGATGCCGTAGAGGGAGAAGTCGGCGTAGACCGGGGTGTCTCCCAGCAGAAAGGGGGTGCGGCCGAGCATCACCTCGAAGCGGGCCAGCAATCGGTCAGCCTCAGCGCGCAGTGCTTCCCGGTCACGCCGCCACGCCTCGATGCAGCCCCGCCCGAACTTGCGCTCCTTGTGACGGACTACCATCGTGCGGCCCCCCACCTCGGCGATGGAGTCGACATAAAAAGGGTCCACTAGCTTGAAGATCACATCCTCCACTTTCTCCTCGATGTATTCGAGGAGAATCTCCTGGATGCCCTCGGCGCTGGCGGGAAAGAGCCTTCCTCTGCCAAACTGCGCCTCCACGTACCGGGCCACGTCCTGGCTGTCCCCCCCGCTTTCGTACACCACCTTGTCCCCGTGGACCAACACCGGTACCTGGTAGTACTGTCCATGGGTCAGGCGGGCAATCTGGCTGCGGTCCCAGCTGCACACCTCCACCCGCGCAAAGGGCACCCCCAAGGCTTCGAGGGCCCGGGCGACGGAGATGCAGAAGGGGCTGTGGGCGAATTCAAAGAGGCTCAGGTCTGCCATGGCCAGGTCTCCAGCTAGTGGTTCACCACAGTGAATTTTGATGCGTGTGATCCGGCGGCGGGGAGATGACCCCAGCCGGGCGGGCCGCCAGGGTTAGCGCAGCGGCAGGTGGGGGGCCTTTACTGGGCGCATCACCATATAGATGGTGCTGCGGGGCCTGGGGGTAGGGCGGGGCGTCGGTGGCAGGCCCGGGCATCGGGAAAGGCCGGAGTGGGTCACTCCCCGACGACACCTCAGCATCACGGTGATCGAACACTAGGTTATACCCTGAAAAGGGGCTCCACGTCCTTGAGGATCTCCTCCAACTCCTGCTGGTCATACTCGTCCAGCCCGCCGCCAGGAGCCCGCTGGAAGGCTGAGTCGATGATGCCGCGCCGGCGCAGGATCTCCTTGTACACCGCCACCCCGTAGAGTCGCTCAAAATTGAAGAGCGGCAGGAGCCGGTTGAACAGACTCCGCGCCGCTGACAGCTTTCCTTGCTCCAGCAGTTGCCACAAATCCACCAGCACGTCCGTAGTGTGGCAGCCGGGCATATTGCCCACCGCCCCCCGGCGGAACTCATCGAGCAAGTAGATGCCGCCCTGGCCGCCAAAGATCCCCCGGCACTGGTCCCCTACCGCCGCCAGGGTGGCGCTGATCTGCCGAGGCTCGGGCAGGGTCTCCTCCTTGAGGTACTGGACCTGTGGCAGTTCGCGGCACAGGCGGGCCAGCAGCTGCCCGCTCATGGGGGTGCCGATGGGACCGTTGTAGTTCTGGATACAGATGGGGATCGCCAGCGCCGCGTCGAGGGCCTGGTAATAGGCGTAACAACCGGCCGGGTCCGGGTGCAGCACATGGGGGGGCATGGACATCACCCCGCCCGCCCCCAGTTCCTGGGCGAAACGGGCCAATGCTACTGCGGGTAGGGCGTGGCCCGAGGTGATAGACGCCACCACCGGCGCCTGGCCCCCACTCTCCCCCACCACGATCTCCAGCCAGCGCCGCCGCTCGTCGTCGGACAGGGTGGCAAACTCGCTGGCATTGGCCGGCCCCACCAGCCCGGCAGCCCCGGCCTCCAGGCAGAAACGCACCGTGCGCCGCAGCCCGTTTTCGTCGAGGGCACCGCTCAGGGTGAAGGGGGTGACGACGATGGGGAAGATGCCCCGCCAGGTTTCATTCTTCATACAGGCATCCCTCCCGGTAGAGCAGTCTGGGTTGGTCGGGATGGATGCGGGAGACCACCTCGTAGTTGATGGTGCCCATCCAGCCGGCCAGGGTTTCGGCGCTGATCTCCTCCTCCCCGTCCCACCCCAGCAGGGTGGCCACCTCGCCGGCTTGGGCCTGCGGGATATGGGTCAGATCCACCATCAGCATGTTCATACACACTCGTCCCCGCACCGGGGCCCGCACCCCGCGCACCAGCACGTGGGCCACATTCGACAGCCGGCGGTCATAACCTTCGTGATAACCAACCGGCAGGATGCCCAGGCGCGAAACATGGGTGGTGCGGAAGGTGCGGCCGTAGCCGATGTACGCCCCAGCGGGCACCTCCTTAACCTGCACCAGCCGGGCCCGCCACGAAAGAGCGGGGCGCAACTGCGGCACCCAGCCGGCGGCGTGGTCCAGGCAGCGCTGCAGCGCCACGGCATAGGTCTCCTTGGAAGGCCACAGGCCGTAGGCGGCGATGCCCACCCGCACCAGGGAGGCATGGGTCTGGGGCCAGAGCAGGGCAGCGGCCGAATTGGCCGCGTGTACCATGCCCACCTCCAGGCCCTGAGCGGCAAAGGCGGCAGTGGCCGCCTGCAACAGCTCTTGCTGGCGCTGGGCGTAGCGGTGGTCGGTGGTGTCTTCGATATCGGCGTAGTGAGTGGTAAGGCCTTCGAGTTCGAGGCCGGGAAGATTGCCGACGAAGCGGGCCAGTTCGAGGGCCTCGGGCAGGGAGAGACCCTGACGGCAGGTGCCGGTCTCGATTTTTAGATGAACCCGCACCGGTCGGCCCTGGGCCAGGGCTGCCTGGTTGAGGGCCAGAGCCAGTTCCCGGTCATAGAGCACCACCCGCGCCTGAACCTGGGCCACGACCTCGGCCTGTGTGGGAAACACCGGCCCGCAGATATAGAGGGGCGCTCCGATGCCCGCCCAGCGCAGGGCCTGGGCTTCGGCAGCCGAGTTGAGCACCAACCAGTCCGCGCCGGCCCCGAGGAATTCGCGGGCACAGGGCACCAGGCCGTGGCCGTACGCCTGGCTCTTGACCACCACCCCCAACAAAATGCCCGGACTGAGCTGCCGCCGCAGTGCCTCCACATTGGCGCGCAGGGCCGCGGCCTCCACCTCGCACCAGGAAGCCAGGTGCTGGGAGGGATCAACCAGCATGGCGCTGCTTGAAGGCGTCTACATCCACCACGGTGCCGGCAGTGCGGGCCTCCTCAGCGGCGAAGACCATCATGTGGGTGTCGAGGGTCTCCTCAGACCCCGAGAGAATGGGCGCGGCATCCTGACCGGCCACCGCGGCGACAAAGGCTTGCATCAGTCCGTAATCCCCGCCCCCGTGTCCCCCGGCCAGCGAGCCATCCGGGGCACGGGTGTCGATCACCCGGCGCTTTTCGCTGAGAAAGTCGAAGTGCTCAATGGTTGAACCGTCCCCGTATAACTCGCCACGGGTGCCAAAAACGCGGGTGCGGCGATTGCCCCCCTCGTTGAAGGCCGTCATGGTGAAGGAGGCGGTGCGGCCCCTTTCGAAGAGCATGTTGACCACCTGGTTGTCCACCACGTCGTTGTCGCAGGCGTACACGCAGCGGCCATAGGGTCCGGTGCGCAGGGCCTCCAGCACTGCCTCTTCGCTTTTTTCTGGGGTGAGCACGTCCACCGGCCACCCCCACCGCCCTTCCCGTACCCTTCCCAAATAGAACCTTTTGGCCGAATACGGGCACTGCGGCTCATAGTCGCAGTCGAGGCAGCGCTCAGCGGCCCCCTCCGGCTTTTCCTCGGCGCGGAAATGCTTGAGGCTGCCGAAGGAGGAGATCTGCCGGCAGGGAACCCCCATCAGGTAGCGCAGCCAGTCCAGGTCGTGGCAGGACTTGGCCAGCAGCATCGGCGAGGATTCGACCGAATTGCGCCAGTTGCCCCGCACAAAGGAATGGGCCTGATGCCAGTACCCCACCGGCTCGAGGTGCTGGATGTTGACCACCTCCCCCACGGCCCCTTCGTCGAGCAGGGCCTTGAAATCGCGGGAATAGGCGGTGTAGCGCATGACGTGGCAAACGGCAAAGAGCACCTTGGCCGCATTCACGGCCCGGAAGATGCGCCAGCAGTCGCGGGGCTGGGGGGCCATGGGTTTTTCGAGGATCATGTGGTACCCCAACCGCGCAAAAGCCTCGGCGGGTTCGACGTGTTGGGCGTCCTGGGTGGCGATGATCACTGCGTCGGCGAAACGCGGCCTCGACGCGGCCTCGCGCCAGTCGGCGAAAACCTGGTTTTTGGGGATACCATGTTCGGAGGCCAGCCGCTGGCGGTAGAAGGGCCGCGGCTCGGCCACCCCCGCCACCTGCGCCTCGGCGGGATGCTCTTTGGTGTACCCGGCATAGCCGCTGCCCCGGCTGCCAGCGCCGACAATCAAGAACGTGACCGCTGCCATCATGGACTCCTTGTCTTAGAGATCGAGCTGTTCCAGTACTTCTTCCAGACGCTGCACCAGGGGCACGCCGCAGTCCTGGAGCCGGCGGGGATGCTGGTGGCCACTGGGAAAGAGGACGCAGTCCACCCCGAGTGCCTGGGCGACTTCGTAATCGTGGTCGGTATCGCCCACCAGCAGGACCTGGTCCGGGGCCCAGCCCAAATCCTCCAGCAGGCGCTGGCCCCGGACGGCCTTGCCTTCGGCATAGGCATTATCCAGCCCGGCCACCGCCCCAAAGTGTTGCTGTAGCCCGTAATGAACGACGATGGGGGTCAAAAGAGATTGTTGATAGGCCGAGAGCACGGCCTGCGCCAACCCGGCCCGGGCCACCGTCTCCAGGACCTGGGCGGCGCCCGGCTGCAGACTGCATTCGAGCCGTCTCGCCTCGTACCGGTGGCTGAACTCGGCGCTGAGGGCAGCGAAATCCCCGGGCGCAAAACCCAGCCGGACGCAGTAGTCTTGTAGAGGGAAACCGAAAAATTCTTGATACTGCTGGCCGTCGAGGGGGGGCAAACCACGGCTCAATCGCAACTGACACATCACCTCCACCGAGAGCCAGGCATCGTCGAGGAGGGTGCCGTTCCAGTCCCAGATCAGGCGGCGGTACCCCATGGCCTCAGTTGACGCCCAGCATCTTCATGGTCGCCTTCATGTACCCCAGGGCCCAGGCAATACCCGCGTGCCAGGGGGCGGCGCAGCTGGTGTTGGGGGTATGGTCCGGGATCAGCACCCCCTGGTACCCGGACTCGGCGTAGATCTGCAGGGCCCGGATCATGTCCACATCCCCCTCGTCTAGGAAGACCTCCTTGTAGTTGGGCACTTTGCCCCGGACGGCGCGGAAGTGGACATAGCAGATCTTCTGCTCCGTGGCGTAGCGGCGGATGGCCCCGTACACGTCGGCCCCGGGCATCTCGCTGATGGTCCCCTGGCAGAACTCGAGCCCGTTGTAGTGGCTGGGCACGATGTCGAGCAGCCGGCGGTAGTGATCGGGATGGGTGATGAGCCGGCCGGTGCCCCGCAATTCGGGAAAGGGCGGGTCGTCCGGGTGGGCGGCCAGGCGCACCCCGGACTCGGCAGCCACCGGCACCAGCTCGCTGAGGAAATACTCGATATGGGCCCACATCTGCTCGAGCTCCACCCGGCCGATATCGCCGGGCGGGGCGTCTTTGTCCACCACCATGCCCCAGACCTCGCCATTGGGGATGGGGGTCTGGGGCGGAGCCTGGTCCTCCAGGTACCCCACGGCCTCGGCATCCCCCCGGCCAAAGGGCCCCCACACCCGCCCCCACACCCCGGCGAGACTGAAGTAGTAGCCCATCACCGGGATGCCGGCCTTGCCCATGTTGCGGATGGTCTTCTTGAGATTTTCCATCTGCGCCTGGCGACCGGGCCGGCCCAAGAGCACCTGGTCCCAGTGGGCGGGGTGGAAGTTCTCGATGGCCTCCAGCACCAGGCCGTGGCTGTGGACCTTGTCGCGCAACTGCTTGAGTTCGTCGTAGGCCCAGAAGCCCTGGCTGGTGGAGGGCAGGTCCGTATCCGAGGGCAAACTGACGATGATATGGGTGGCGCCGATCTGCCTGGCAAAGCGCAGATTGTCGTCAGTCACCATCCCGCCGTAGAGCCCCATGCCGAGTTTCATCGGATGCCCCTATTTCAGCAGGTCTTCGATGACCGTTTTCTCTTCCTTCAGCTCATCCTCGGTGGCCTTGATGCGTTCGCGGGCAAAATCGCTCAGCTTGACCCCCTCCACCCGTGACCAGTTCCCCTTGCCCTGGCTGCGCACCGGCACCGAGAACATCAATCCCGCCTGGATGCCGTACGCCCCCTCGCTGTAGACCCCGGCCGAGAACCAGTCGCCCTCCGTGGTGGGCCGCTCCATGCTCATCACGTGGTCGAGGGCGGCATTGGCCGCCGAAGCCGCTGAGGAAAGGCCGCGCGCCGCGATCACCGCCGCCCCGCGCTGCTGCACGGTCTGGATGAACTCCTCCCGCAGCCAGGCGGCGTGGCCGATGACCTCGGGCACGGGCTTGCCGTTGATGCGGGCGTTCTCGGCGTCCGGGTACTGGGTGGCGCTGTGGTTGCCCCAGATGGTCATGTTGGTGACCGCCCCCACCCTGACCCCGGCCTTTTCGGCCAGTTGGGAGGCGGCGCGATTCTGGTCGAGGCGGGTCATGGCCGCAAAACGTTCGCGGGGGATGCCGGCGCGGTGGGCGTGGGTCATGGCGATCAGGCAGTTGGTGTTGGCCGGGTTGCCCACCACCAGCACCTGCAAATCGCTGGCCGCCTTGGCCAGGGCCTTGCCCTGGCCGACAAAGATGGGGCCGTTGTCGCGGATCAGGTCCTTGCGTTCCATGCCTTTTCCACGCGGTTTTGAGCCCACCAGCAGGGCCCAGTTGATACCCTCAAAGGCCTCCTCGACCTTGTCGGTCACCACCACCTTGTCTAAGAGCGGGAAGGCGCAATCCTGTAGCTCCATCACCACCCCGTTGAGGGCCGGCAAAGCCGGGGTGATCTCGAGCAGGTGCAGGGCAACCCGGGTGTCGTGGCCGAAGATCTCGCCCGAAGCCAGACGCGGCAGCAGGGCATAGCCGATCTGCCCGGCGGCGCCGGTGACGGCGACTTTGACGGTGCGTGCCATAGAACTCTCCTTTGGGATTTTGTCGGATGGCCGTTGCTTTGGCGGTGAAGAATATCGGCAAAAGCCCCCCTCGGTTCAACCTCGCTCTTGCGGGCACCGGCAGGGGGTCGTACTCTCTCGCTATTCACTCCACACCAGAAAGGCAAAGACATGAGCGAAACCTACGACCTCCTCCTCAGAGGCGGCCATGTCATCGACCCCAAAAACGGCGTGAACAGCCAGGCCGATGTGGCCATCAAGGGCGGCAAGATCGCCGCTCTCGGGCCCGCTCTGGCCGGGACGGCCACCAAGACCATCGATGTCGGCGGCCTCTATGTCACCCCCGGCCTCATCGACATCCATTTGCACGCCTATGGCGGGTACGAGGGCTGGCTCTTCCCCGACCAGCACAACCTTCCCTACGGCGTCACCACCGTGGTGGACACCGGTGGGGCCGGCTGGAAGGATTTCGAGGACTTCAAGACCACCATCATCGAGCGCTCCCGCACCCGGGTGCTGGCCTTCGTCAACATTGTGCGCGACGGCATGATCGGCGCCCCTGAGCAGGACACCACCCAGATGCAGCCCGAACCCTGCGCCGAGATGATCCGGCGCTATCCCCAGCACATCGTCGGCTCGAAGACCGCCCACTTCGGCGGTCCAGGCTGGGAGGCTTCTGGCGGGGCCATCGAGGCGGCGCGTCTGAGCGGCACCATTGCCATGATCGACTTCGCCCCGCAGCCCACGCGCACCTACAAAGAATTGCTCGAGAGGTTAAACCCAGGCGATATCCACACCCACCTCTACGCCGCCCATATCCCCCTGCTCGACGAAAACAAGAAGATCAACGACTACGTCTGGGAGGCCCGCCGGCGCGGGGTGATTTTCGACACCGGGCACGGGGCCGGCAGCTTCTGGTTCCGCATCGCCGTCCCGGCCATGGCCCAGGGCTTTCCGCCCGACACCATCAGCACTGATCTGCACAAAAGCAGCCGCCTGAGCGCCAACGCCCTGATGCCGGTCACCATGTCCAAGTTCCTGGCCCTGGGCATGCCCTTGCAGGAGGTGGTTTACCGATCGACACAGAAGCCGGCCGAGGTCATCCGCCGGCCTGAATTGGGTACTCTGAGCATCGGTGCCGAGGCCGACGTGGCAGTGCTGGAGGTGCAGCAGGGGAATTTCGGCTTCACCGATTCGGGCGGGGCCCGTCAGGACGGCACCCAGAAGCTGGAGTGCCAGCTCACCCTGCGGGCCGGCGAGGTGGTCTGGGATCTGAACGGCCGGGGCCGGCCCCGCTGGCAAGATGCGGGAGAATACCGCCGCGCCCCCTGAGTCTTGACAGCAGACGACAGGCGGTTATTTTTTAAAGCGCTCTTGGGGGGATACCAAAGCGGTCAACTGGAGCAGACTGTAAATCTGCCGGCTCAGCCTTCGTAGGTTCGAATCCTGCTCCCCCCACCATCAATATCTGACGCAACCTTCCACCAACATGGGGGGTTGCGTTTTTTCTTTCCGCACCTGCGGTTTGC
>SICG01000116.1 GCA_009691525.1 Candidatus Latescibacterota bacterium
ATGTAACTCGTCGTGGCCGGTGTAGAGGGCAAACTGGAGGAAGGGGCTGCTCTCCCGATGGTTGACGTACATGGAGCACCACTGGTCGTCGGCGCCAAAGCCGAACCACTGGGTGAAATAGGCCCAGTCGTCCCAGCGCACCCACGCCTCGACCGTGGCGGCCTGAAGGGTGTCAAAGATATGGGCCGGCAGCTGCACGTACGACCCCTTGCCGTCCAGCTCCAGCACCTGGTTCTGCGCCAGGACCGGGCCGCACAGGAAGAGCAGCAGGGTTAATAGGCGCATCAGGCTCAACCTATACCCTGCCGCTGCGCAGGGGGTTGGCCGGCGAGTAGGGCGTGGATGGGGCATTGCGCACCTTGAGCCACGAGATGTAGGGTGAGCCACCCTCGCCGGCACTGGCAAAGTCGCACAGGCGCAGCTTGCGGCCGTCGGTGGCCTGGTACTCGGCCAGCACCATGGTCGGCAGCTCTGGCGTGCCGGCCAGCAGCCGGCCCTTCAGGCCGCGGGCATCCAGTTCGGGCAGGTCAGCGGGGTCCATATCGTTGAGCCGGCGGTCGTAGGTGAGCAGGATCGGCCCCCGATAGATCGAGGTCTGGCCGGCGCATTCCTGCTCGCCGGCCCAGTAGTGCAGCGACAGGTCCAGATCCAACTCCACCCGGTCGCCCCGTTTCCACTTGCGATCCAATTTCAGGTACGTCCCCGGCTGCACCCCGCGCAGCGCCTCGCCGTTGAGGCGGACCCGGGTCTTAGTCGACCAGTAAGGGATGCGCAGGTGCAGGGCGAACTGCGCGGCCTTGGCCGGGGTGACGCGCAGCGCGATCTGGCCGCCGCGCGGGTACTCAGTCTCCTGGGTCAGGCGCACTTTCCCCCAGGGCAGCTGGGCCTCCAAGGCCGAGGGGCCGTACCAGTTGAGAAAGAGGCCCTCCTCCCCCTGCATCAGGGCCCATTCGCCGATCAGGCCCAAGCCGCGCGGGCCGTTGACGCTGCAGCAGTTGAGTTCGGGGCTGCCCTCGCGGGCCTGAAAGACGATGTCGTGGGCGCTGGCTTTGCGCACGCCGTCCATGGGGGTGTTGTAGGTGACCCAGCGGCCGGTGTGGGAGTGCAGGCCGACGATCGAGTTGAGGGTGGACAACTCCAATTCGTCGGCCACCACTGAGCTGCCGGTGAGGCGCAGCATCTCGGCGCTCATGGCAGCCCAGGCGATGGTACAGCAAGTTTCGATGGCGCCGGGGTGGTACGGGTTGCCCTGGGCCTGCTCGCCCGAGGAGAAGCCGCCGTTGTTGTGCCGGTCGAGTTTGGCGATGCTCCACCAGTGCTGCTCAAAGGCCTGCCGGCATTCGTCCTGGCCGGTGAGCCAGTACAGCTCGGCCAGGCCCAGGATGGGATGCAGACTCTCCCAGCGCGGCTTGGGGGTCTGATGAAATTCGCGGCCGGCCAGGGCGCTGTGCAGGTAGTCGCCGGCCAGGGGGCTGCCATCGGGCCCGATGGCGGCGAATTCCTCCATGATCTGCAGGGCCATGTCTAGGTGCCGTGGGGCGCGGGTTTGACGGTAGAGCAGGCACAGGGAATGGATCACCGCCAGGTTCATCTCGGTGCTGCCGGTGTCCACCAGGCGTGGGCTCTTGGCCCCCAGAAACTTGTCGCAGATCAGGTCGCCCATGCGTCGGGCGCAGGCCAGGGCCTTGCGGTCCCCGCTCTCCTCGTGCCATAGCAACAGGCCCAGCATGGCATGGTAGTGGCCCCAGGCATCCCAGGTGAGGCCATCGTGGCCCATGACATTGGGCGCTGCCCCGGTGAGGCGGTTGGTCCCGGGCCAGGGCCCCAGGTACCCGTCCTCGGCCTGCAACTGGACCAGACGCTTCACAAAGGCGGCGATGGCCTCCCGCAGGGCAGGATCTCCGGTTAGGCGCAGGATCTGCACGGCGCTGGTCAGGTACTTGCCGGCAAACTCGCCGGCCCAGGGCACCAGGTTGCGCTGGGGCAGGCGGTCGCGGTCGCGAAAGATCTCGAGCATGGCCGGGTTGGCGTGGGGCGCCGGCCGGAGCCACTGGTCGGTGACCCCTTTCAGATAGCCGGCCAGGTGGCTGCCAAAGGTGTAGGTGGTCTGGGGAATGCGATGGCAACGGGGGGCGGGCATGGGAGTCCTCCGGGTAGAAAGGGGCGGGTATCCAGGATGTGTTGAGGAATATAATTAGTGCAAGCAGCGCCTGGGGGCAAGCGCCGAGTCCAAGGCTTGTAAAAAGCAGGGCATCGCCTTATTTTTTAGTACTCTTTAGTACTCTAGTGTTCTACGGAACCACAGGTGGGGAGGCGTCTATTTGTCAGACAGTGTCTTAACCCTGATTGCCGAATCCGGGCCCGTCGGCAAAGGGGTGATGTTGGTGCTCTTGGTTTTTTCGGTGATCTCGTGGGCGATCATGGGACAGAAGTACTTCGACTTCAAGCGCACCCGGGAGGAATCGGCGGCCTTCATGAAGCTGTTCCACTCCGGGGCCGACGTCGCCGAACTCTACCGGCAGGCCAAGACCATGAAGGGCGCGCCGGTGTGTGGGCTGTTTTTCGCCAGTTATGATCTGATGTACCGGGGCCGGGGCTGGAGCGGCAGTCGCGAGGATCTGTGGAAGGCGGTGGGAGGGGTAGCCGGTGATCTGCTGGGCCAGTTCGAAAAGAATCTCTCCTTCCTGGCGACCGTGGGCAATGTGAGTCCCTTTGTGGGGCTCTTCGGTACCGTGTGGGGCATCATGGATTCCTTCCGCAGCATCGGCCTGCAGCGCTCGGCCAACCTGGCGGTGGTTGCCCCCGGTATCGCTGAGGCGCTGATCGCCACCGCCGCCGGTCTGGTGGCAGCTATCCCGGCGGTGATCGCTTACAACTATTTCCTCGGTCGTGTCGAGGGTACTCGGCGCGAGCTGGAGCGTTTCGCTGGGGAGATGATGGGCATGCTCCAGAGCGGCAGCCGGGCATGAGCTTCGGGGGGCGTGGGAGCCGGCGGGCCATGTCGGAAATCAACGTCACCCCGTTGGTAGACGTGATGCTGGTGCTGCTGATCATCTTCATGATCACCGCCCCTGCCCTGCTCCAGCAGGTGGAGGTGAACCTCCCCAAATCGACCGTAGGCCAGGCCGAGGGCAAAGAGGGATTGGTGATTACCGTCAAAGGCATTGATGAAATTTTTATCGACAAAGAAAAGGTGAGCCTCAAGGACTTCGACGCGCGTTTCGCCGCCGCCAGGACGCGCCTGGGGGATCGCGTGGTGTTTTTGCAGGGCGACGAGCAGGTGCCCTATGGGCGGGTGATGGAAGTGGCAGACCGGATCAAGGGCGCTGGGGTGGATAAAGTGGGGCTGGTGGTGGAGGGGGTGCAGGAAAAAACCAAGGGCCGGTGAAGCGCAGATGAAAAGGCCGGTGCTGATATCGCTCATCGGGCACTTGTTGGCCCTGGCTAGTTTTGCCATCGGGTTTAGCCGCACCGAACCGCCCCCGCCCCTGCCCAGCAGGGTCCTCAGCATGACCTTGGTGGGTGCGCCAGATGTGCAGCGCAGCCGCAAGCCCAAAGGGGAGAACAAACCCTCGCAGGCAGTGCCCAAGACCGAGACGGTCAAGACCAAACAGCGCAGCGGCCAGAAGGTGGAGACCGCTCCTTCCACCGAGGCCATGTCGCCCAAGGGCACCAAGAAGCCCGCAAAGACGGCCAAGCAGCAGCCCAAACCCGAGGCGCAGAAGGGCGGCGGGCAGAACAAGGTTGCCGAGGGCCTGCGTTTGGACGTGGTGTTTGAGTACAATGATTACTTGCAGGATATGGGGGATCGCATCAAGGAGGAATGGCGCCAGCCCCTGGTGGGCCCCCACTCGGGGGTATTGAAAACGACCATATTCTTTACTATCCTAAAAGACGGGTCCATAGACGAGAGACAGGTGTGGGGGTCCTCTGGGGACAACACCTTCGACCGCTCGGCGCTCAATGCCGTCTTCAGTGTGCAGTTGCCAGCTTTGCCAGAAGGGTTCAAGGGCGATCAGCTTGGGGTGTATCTGGATTTTACGGAAAACTAGCCGGGTCGCGATTTTCTGTCTGGTGATTGCCGCTGGGGTTCAGGCCCAGCCGGCCGCGCCGGCCGCCGCGCCTCCCGATACCCAGGGCATGCCCTCGGTGGTCCATCTGAGCATCAAGGGCAGCGGCCGTCTGCTCCCTCTGGCCGTGCTGGATTTCAGCCGGGAGGGCACAGAACCGGAACTCGAACAGCGGGCCAAGATGGTCTCCACCTTTCTGGGGGACGATCTGCGCAACGGGGGCCGCTTCGAGGTGCTCAGGGATTCGCTGCAGGTGGACAGCACCGGCTGGGCGCCGGTGTTTGAACGGGGGTCGGCAGCCGGGGCGCGGGCCCTGCTGCGGGGCTCGATGCGGCAGAAGGAGGGGCGCACCGAACTCTTCGCCACCCTCTACCGCCTGCCCGACCAGCGGGTGCTCATCGCCAAGGGGTACCCCGTCGACCAGGGGCAGGCGCTGGAGGCGGCTCACCGGCTGAGCAACGACATTGTTTATGCTTTGACCGGTCAGCAGGGGATCGCCTTCACCCAGATCGCCTTTGTCTCCCAGCGGCGGGGCGACAAAGAGATCTACGTGATGGGCTACGACGGATACGCCCCTCGGCCGGTGACCAATGACCGGAGTATCAACTACTCACCCGACTGGTCCCCGGATGGCCGGCAGGTGGTTTATTCTTCGATGCGCGACGGGCGCTGGGAACTTTTTATCGCGGATCTGGTAGCCGGGGTGAAAACCCCTATCCGCACGTCCTCGACTTCGAACGCCGCGCCCACCTGGTCGCCCGACGGACGGCGGGTGTTGTTCGCGATGCATACGGAGGGTAATACAGATCTCTGCATGGTCACGGTGCCGGGGTGGCAGTTGCAGCGGATCACCGACCACCCCGAGGTCGATACTGAACCGGCCTGGTCGCCCGACGGCAGGCAGATCGCCTTCACCTCGGACCGCGCCGGGTCCCCGCAGGTGTATCTGATGAACGCCGACGGTTCCGACGTGCGCCGGCTGACCTGGGAACCGGATGCGTACGAGGGCGCGCCGGCCTGGTCGCCTGACGGCAAGCGTATCGCCTTTTTGCGCCGTGGCTTCGATCTTTTCGATATCTACGTGGTCGAAGTGGAAGGCGGCACGCCGGTCCGCATGACCTCAGGGGGCAGCAGCGAGAACCCCTGCTGGTCGCCCGATGGGCTGCAACTGGCCTTCAGTTCCAACCGCACCGGCAACTACGAGATCTACGCCATGGGCTGGGACGGCGGCAACCTGCGCCGCCTGACCTATGGGGGGGAAAATATCCTGCCAGATTGGTCTCCCCTGTCAGTCGGCAACCGTTAGGCTCAAGCCTTTGACGAAGGAGGTAAGGTCGCATATGAGAGCGCAGCATTTTTCCACGTGTCAGTTTTTTCCTCTCCCCTCAACGAAAGGATACACTATGCGTAAATCCACCAGCTTCACCAAGCTGCTCCTGATCGGCAGCATCGCCGCCGCCAGTTTCCTGGCTTATGGTTGCGGTGGCAAGCCCGTGCAGCAGGCCATGCAGAGCGAGATGGACAAGGCCAAGGCGGATGCCGAAGCCAAGGCCAAGGCCGAAGCCGAGCGCATGAAGGCCGAAGCCGAAGCCAAGGCCCGCAAGGCCAAGGAAGACATGGAGGCCAAGATGAAGGGCGATACCGCCGCTGCCGATGAGGCCAGGATGCAGGCCGAGGCAGCTGCCCGTGCTGCCCGCGCCTACGAGACCACCTACTTCGACTACAACCAGGCCAGCATCCGCGACGACCAGAAGGCGATGCTGACCCAGAATGCCAACAAGTTGAAGACCAATGCGGATGTCAAGGCGACCCTCGAAGGCCATTGCGACGAACGCGGCACCGCCGAGTATAACCTCGCCCTGGGCCAGAAGCGGGCCGACAGCGCCAAGGCCTTCCTGACCAAGGCCGGCGTTGCCGCCGACCGCGTCAAAACCGTCAGTTACGGCAAAGAACATCCCGCAGACGCCGGCCATACCGAAGCGGCCTGGGCCAAGAACCGGCGCGTCGAGATTGTCGCGGCTCCTTAGGTCCGAATCGTGCGCCTGAGCCTTTTGTTGTTGGGGTTGGCCTACCTGAGTGCAGTTGGTTGCGCCCAGCAGGTGTCCCTCAAGAGAATGCACCTGGATAACCAGGAGCTGACTAGGCAGGTAACTGCTCTGGACAGTCTCCTGCGCGCCCGCGAGGTCGAGAGTGAAAGACGATGGATTGAATCATCCACCGACGCCGACGACCTCAAGAAGCAAGTACAACAGGTGCAGGACCGACTCGACAATGTGGCCAGGCGTTTGGCCGACCTGGCCAAGGATTTGGAGGCCGTGCGGCTTTCCAGCGGCAGCAAGGGGCGCCCCTCCGCGGGGCGTCCCTCCGCTGCCGCGCCGGCCGATACCGACAAATCCCCGCCGCCGCTGCTGGCCGATCCACAGGAATTGTACAATCTGGCCCGCAAGGATATGGAAGCCGGCAATTTCGCCCTGGCCCTCGGCGAGTTCTCCCAAGTCCTGGATAATTTTCCCCAGAGCGAATTTGCCGACAACGCCTGTTACTGGCTGGGCGAGTGTTATTACGCGCAGAAGGATTTTCCCAAGGCTGCCGAGGCGTTCCAGCGCCTGTTGAAAGACTACCCCGAGGGAGAGAAGGTGCGCGCCGCCCTGCTCAAACTGGGTTATGCCCTGGCTGAACAGAAGGACCAGGTCAAAGCCACCCAAGCGCTGCGCGAAGTGATAGAGAAGTACCCGGATTCAACCGAGGCCAAGCTGGCCAAGGAAAAACTCAAGGCCCTAGGGCCCTCCGCCAAGCCGGCGGGCAAGCGCCGGTGAACGATGCCGGCGGGAGGGAGTTCATCCTGCGGGCGCGCAAAGCCCCCACCTCTCCTGCCTTCTCCCTGGACGACCTGGCCCGGGCCGGCCATCTGGAAATTGTCGCCCATTGTGTGGCCAACGCCCTGTTTATCTCCGGGCAGATCCGGCCTGCCATTGCGGTCCACCTCGTCTTAGAAGGTGCTCCCGCCCCGCCCCGGACCATCCGCCTGGAGAGCGACACCCTCTGCTCGCTGGGCGGCTTTGACGAGCGCTCCATCTGCCAGTTGGTGCAGCGGGCCCTGCAGGTCGGCCGCGCCCTGCAACTGGGCGAGGAACTCCAGGTGGACAGCGGGGTCTACGTCGCCAAACGCAGTTTCGAGCAGCTGGTCAGAGAGAAGAGCGCCGCTGGGTCCCTGTATTATCTGCAGCCCAGGGGCGAGGATATCCGCTCCCTGGAGTTTTCGCTGCCGGCGGTCTTCGTCTTCTCCGACCACCTGTCCATGCCCAAAAAGACCGACAAGTACCTGGCCCGTCTGGGCGCCCGTCCCCTGTCGGTGGGACCCAGGCGGCTCTTTGCTTCGCAATGCATCGCGCTGGTCCACAACGAACTGGACCGGCAGCGGTTGTGAAGCCCTCATCAGGAGGTGCCTCATGCTGGGCAATATCGCCATCATCAGTTCGGGGTTGACCCTGGACCAGCAGCGCCTGGAGGCCTCGGCGCACAACACTGCTAACCTCAACACCCGGCCTTCGGCCGTGTTGCGCAGCGAAGCGCGCGAGGGGGTCCAGGGTGGGGTCGAGGGGGGGATGGTCGCCGGCGAGGGGCCAGCTGACCCGGTGGTCGAGAGCGTGGAACAGATCACTCTCAGCCATCAGGCTACCGCCCTCAAAAAGACGCTCCAGACCCAGTCGGATATGGTGGGCCAGTTGCTGGCCCTGGAGGCCTGAGGCGGCGTTTTTCGCCCGCGATCCCTATGTTCAAAGGTCGGCGCTTCACCCTGCTTTTTATCCCCGAAGACGGGGACCGGACTTTCGAATACAAGCTGTCCCGGGCCGTCCTGTGGTTTTGGTTCTCGCTGGCAGGGGGGGCGGTGTTGTTGCTGATGGTGGGCTTGAGGGCCACTTCGGAGGTGTACCGCCTCGAGAAGAAGGTGGCGCGCCTGGAAAAAGAGAAGGAGTCGCTGGGCGAGCAGATGGACCAGATCGAGGAACTCGAGCAGGTGCTGTTGCGGCTGCAGCGCAGCAGCCAGCAGTTACACGCCATCCTGGGTGAAAGCGACGCCCTGGAGGCCGCGTCCCTGCCTATAGCCGAGCACACCGGGGTCGACCAGTACGTCTCTTCGCTGGACCGGCTGCGCTGGGGTCGCCTGCGCGCCATGCCCAGCCTGTGGCCGGTGGACGGCCTGGTAAAACGCACCTTCGGCCCGGACTTCCAGGCGGTGCTCATTGCCGCTCCACTCCAGAGCCTGGTGCGGGCCAGTGCTGCCGGGCAGGTGGTGAAGGCCGGCTTTGACGAGCGCCTGGGACACCTGGCGGTGCTCGACCATGGCAACGGGATAGTCAGCCAGTACGGATACAATCAGATGTTGCTGGTTCAGCCCGGACAGCAGATCCAGAAAGGGCAGCCCCTGGCCCTGTCGGGCCGTTCTGGCAATGCCGAGAGTCCGGGGTTGTATTATGCCGTGATCGAGAACGGCAGGTACCGGGACCCGCAGCTCTATAGGTTGTGGCTGTGAGTGCGGGTCGCGAGTCCAGGGAAGCGACTGTTGCCGGCCACACAGTAATCGGCCGGGGCACCGTGGTGGAGGGGGTACTCAAGATGGAGCACAGCTTGCGCATCGAGGGCCTCGTCAGGGGAGAGTCGGTCGCTGCCAGTTCCCTGGTGGTCAGCCCCCAGGGAGAACTCGAGGCCGGGCTCATAGAGGTGGACGAGGCGGTGATCAGCGGCAGGGTCACGGGCAAGCTGCGGGCCAGGGTGCGGGTCTACGTATCGGCCGGGGCAGTGTTTCGCGGCAGTGTGGAGACCCCCCAGTTAGTGATCGAGGAAGGGGCGGTTTTTGTGCAGGCCCCCCTGGCAGCCAAGAGCAGCTGAAGCGCGAGGGGGCGGCGAATAAAAAAAAGGCGCGTGGTCGGTAGCGACCACGCGCCTTCTGTATTTGCTGCGGATTGCTCAGGGCATCAATACATGTCGCCGCCGGGAGGGCCACCGGCAGGCGGCGCCGGTTTGTCCTCGGGGATTTCGGCGATCAGGGCCTCGGTGGTCAGCAGCAGGCTGGCGATACTGGAGCCATTTTCCAGGGCGATGCGCAAGACCTTGGCCGGGTCGGTGATGCCGGCCTTGACCAGATCTTCGTACTGCTCGGTGCGGGCGTTGAAGCCAAAAGCGCCCTTGCCTTCGCTCACCTTGTTGACGACGATGGCGCCTTCGAAACCGGCATTGGCGGAGATCTGACGCAGGGGCTCTTCGAGGGAGCGGCGGATGATGTTGACCCCGGTGGCCTGATCACCTTCGAGCTTCAGATTGTCCAGGGCCTTGCGGGCGCGGATGAAGACCACGCCACCGCCGGGAACCACACCCTCTTCCACTGCGGCGCGTGCCGCGTGCAGGGCATCCTCGACGCGGGCCTTCTTTTCTTTCATCTCGGTTTCGGTGGCAGCGCCCACATTGATCACCGCCACACCCCCGGCCAGCTTGGCCAGGCGTTCCTGCAACTTCTCGCGGTCGTAGTCGGAGGTGGTCTCGTCGACCTGGCGGCGGATCTGGGCGATCCGGCCTTTGATGTCAGCACCCTTGCCCGAGCCTTCGATGATGGTGGAATTGTCCTTGTCGAGGACCACGCGTTTGGCCTGGCCCAGATCCTTGAGGGTGACGTTCTCCAGCTTGAGCCCGGTCTCTTCGGAGATGACCTGGCCGCCGGTGAGCACGGCGATATCCTCGAGCATGGACTTGCGGCGGTCGCCAAAGCCGGGGGCCTTGGCTGCGGCCACCTTCAGGGTGCCGCGCAGCTTGTTGACCACCAGGACTGCCAGGGCTTCGCCCTCGATGTCCTCGGCCAGGATCAGCAGTGGCTTGTTGAGCTGGGCCACTTTGTCGAGAATGGGCACCAGGTCCCGCACAGCGGTGATTTTCTTGTCATAGATCAGGATGTAGGCGTCTTCGAGGACCGCTTCCATGGTGCCCTGATCGGTGATAAAATAGGGGGAGAGATAGCCGCGGTCGAACTGCATGCCCTCGACCACCTCTAGCGTGGTGTCGGTGCTCTTGGCTTCCTCAACGGTGATGACCCCGTCCTTGCCGACCTTATCCATGGCATCGGCAATGAGCTCACCGATGACCGTGTCGTTGTTGGCGGAGGTGGTGGCGACCTGGGCGATCTCTTCGTGGGTCTTGACTTCCTTGCTCATCTTCTTGACTTCGCCGATCACCACCTCGACGGCCTTGTCGATGCCCCGCTTCAGATCCATGGGGTTGGCACCGGCGGTGACGTTCTTGAGGCCCTGGCGGAAGATGACCTGGGCGAAAACTGTGGCGGTGGTGGTGCCGTCGCCGGCCACATCGCTGGTCTTAGAAGCCACTTCCCGGACCATCTGCGCCCCCATATTTTCATAGGGGTCCTTCAATTCGATTTCTTTGGCGACGGTGACGCCGTCCTTGGTGATGGTGGGGGAGCCGAACTTCTTGTCGAGGATCACATTGCGGCCCTGAGGGCCGAGGGTGACCTTGACCGTATCGGCCAGCTTGTCCACCCCACGCAGAAGCGCATCGCGGGCTGAAACATCGAACTGAAGTTGTTTTGCTGCCATAAGATAATCTCCCAAGATGTTGTTATAGCGGTACTTTAAAGTAATTAGCACTCAAGACAATAGAGTGCTAAATATTTCTGATCTAATAGTTAAATATAGAGCGACACCCAGGATCGCACAAGGGGGAAGATGGATAAAGGACTGGTTTGCTGGGCCGGTCAGCTCGAGTACCGGGAGGCTTGGGCCTGGCAGCAGGCGCTCAGGGAAAGTCGCCGGCTGGAGGCCCTGCCCGACCTCTTGCTACTGGCCGAGCATCCTCCTACTTATACCTGTGGTCGGTCCACCCTGCCCGAGCACCTGCCTGCCGGCGCCGAGCCGGAGATCGAAATGATTTCCATAGAGAGAGGGGGCAGTATCACCTACCACGGCCCAGGGCAGTTGGTGGGCTACCCCATTCTCGCCCTGCGCCCCCCTGAGCAGGACCTGCACCGCTACCTGCGCCGACTCGAGGAGGCGCTGATCCACCTGCTGGGCGCCTATGGCCTGAGGGGCCGGGTGCGCCCGGGGTTGACCGGGGTGTGGGTGGGGGAAAAGAAAGTCGCCGCCATCGGCATCCACGTGCGCCACTGGATCACCATGCACGGCTTTGCCCTGAACGTGTGCCCTGATCTGGAATATTTCCGGGCTATCCAGCCCTGCGGTCTGGACAGCCGGGTGGTCACCTCGCTGGCGGCTTTCTTGCCAGTGCCCCCGTCCCTGAAGGAGGTGGCCGTCCAGGTAGGAAAGAGTTTTGCCGAGGTATTCGGGGGATCGTGGGAGGAGGTGTCGCTGGCAGGGCTCAGCGCTTTGGTCCCCCTCCCAGGTACGTTTGCCAGCGGGGGGCAAAGTTTCTAAGTTTTACCACCTCGCATAGCTAAGATGACCGAGGAGGATCAAAATGGCTGAATGGAAACCGGCGTTGCCCGCTGGGGGTGAGCGCATTTCATTGCATGAGGGTCGGCTCACTGTGCCCGACCATCCTATCATGCCCTTCATCGAGGGTGATGGCACCGGCCCCGATATCTGGGCCGCTTCTGTCCGGGTGCTGGACGCGGCGGTGGCGAAGGCGTACGGCGGCAAACGCCAGATCGCTTGGATGGAAGTGCTGGCCGGAGAAAAGGCCTTCAATGCCACCGGCAACTGGCTGCCCGATGCCACCGTCGACGCCTTTCGCGAGTACCTGGTGGGCATCAAGGGCCCCCTGACCACCCCGGTGGGCGGTGGCATCCGCAGTCTCAATGTGGCGCTGCGCCAGATTCTCGACCTGTACGTGTGCCTGAGACCGGTGCGTTATTTTCAGGGCGTGCCTTCGCCGGTAAAACACCCCGAACTGGTCGACATGGTCATTTTCCGCGAGAACACCGAGGACATCTACGCCGGCATCGAGTTCCAGCACGGCGCTGCCGATACCGACAAGCTGAAGGCCCTGCTCAAGGAGCATTTCCCCAAGTTCTTCCAGAAGATCCGCTTTCCGGACACGGTGGGCCTGGGCATCAAGCCGGTCTCGCAGGAAGGCACCGCCCGACTGGTCAAGGCGGCCATTGACTACGCCATCGCCCAGGGCCGGCCCAGCGTCACGCTGGTCCACAAGGGCAACATCATGAAGTTCACCGAGGGGGGCTTCCGCGACTGGGGTTACGAGGTGGCCCACACCCAATACGGCGGCGAGCTCATCGACGGTGGGCCCTGGATGCGGCTCAAGGCCGGCGGCCGCGAAATCATCGTCAAGGACGTGATCGCCGACGCCTTTTTGCAGCAGATCCTCACCCGTCCCGCCGAGTATTCGGTGATCGCCACCCTCAATCTCAACGGCGACTACATCAGCGACGCCCTGGCCGCCTGCGTGGGCGGGATCGGCATCGCCCCGGGGGGCAACATCAACTATATCAGCGGCCACGCTATCTTTGAGGCTACCCACGGCACCGCGCCCAAGTACGCCGGCCAGGACAAGGTGAATCCCGGTTCGGTGATCCTCTCGGGCGAGATGATGCTGCGGCATCTGGGCTGGGATGAGGCAGCCGAATTAATCGTCAAGGGTTTGGATAAGGCCATTGCCAACAAGGTGGTCACTTATGACTTTGCCCGCTTGATGGAGGGTGCCAAAGAGGTCAAGTGTTCGGAGTTCGGCACCGCCATCATCCAGAACATGTAGCGGTTGAACCGCCAGAGTTTACCACTAGGTTCCAGAGCGCCCGCTGGCCGGGATCTCTGGAACCTTTTTTTTGGAGGGAGGTACCGATGGCAAAGAAACTCACCCACCTGGATTCCCAGGGCCGGTTGCGCATGGTGGACGTGGGCGCCAAGAAGCAGACCCAACGTCTGGCCAGGGTGCGCGGCGAGATCACCATGAAGCCGGAAACCGTGCGGCTGATCGCGGCCAACAAGGTGGCCAAGGGCAATGTGCTGGAGGCGGCCCGGCTGGCCGGGATTATGGCGGCCAAACGCACGGGTGAACTGATTCCGCTGTGCCACTGCCTCAACCTGACTGCTGTCGACATCGATTTTTCGGTGGGAGAGGACCGCGTTGAGGTCGAGGTCCAGGCCTGTATTGCCGACCGCACTGGGGTGGAGATGGAAGCTTTGGTGGGGGCGAGTGTGGCCCTGCTGACCATCTACGATATGTGCAAGGCGGTGGACCGGGGCATGGTGATCTCGCAGGTGCGGCTGGTGGAGAAGCGGGGCGGGCGGAGCGGGACCTACCTGCGGAGCGAGGGCAGCTAAGGCTTGCGCTTTTTGCCCGCTGCTTTGGCGGTGGTGTCGGATAGGGCGGGGATTTTGTCCCCTCTGGGGACCTTGTCCCCAGAGGGGATTTCATCCACCATCAGGATCTCGACCCGGCGGTTCTGGCGCCGGCCCGCCTCGTCGGTGTTGGCGGCCAGGGGGCGGGTGTCGCCAACACCTCTGGTGTACATGCGTCCTTTGGGGATGTGGCAGTACTCGTTCAGGTAGGTCTTGATCTGTTCGGCCCGCTGCAGGGAAAGGGCCAGGGGCTGGCCCTTCTTGCCGCTGTTGTCGCTGTGGCCCTCGATGAGTACCGGAGCCTCGGGAAAGGCGCGGATAAAGCCGGCCATGTGGGCCAGCCGGTCCTCCATGGCCGGGGAGATCTGCGGGGTGTCGCCGTTGAAGGGGATGGTCTCCAGGGTCACCAGTTTGGGCTGCAGTTCGCAGCTGCGGTCCAGCGGATAGGGCTGGCGGGGATCGAGGACATTTTCCAGCTTGATCAGGCGCACCC
>SICG01000117.1 GCA_009691525.1 Candidatus Latescibacterota bacterium
CATTTCGGCCTGGGCCGGGCCGAAATGGTGGATTCGCTAGAAGTAGACTGGCCCAGCGGCGCGGTGCAGGTGCTGCGCCAGGTGGGGATAAACCAGGTCATCGAGATTCAGGAGCCGCAGTAGGCGCTATTTCTTGGCCGGGGCCGGCAATATCCGCCAGCGCCTGATCGTCGATCTTGACCGGGTACTTGTCGCGTAGGCCCCGCACGTAGGCCACGTACCCCCGCTTGGCCTGGTCCACCTTCACATAGGCCAGGGCGCGGCGCTGGCCTTCGGCGTCGTAGGGCTCTTTTTCCACGAGTTTTTCCGTGACCTTGAAGACCGAATAGCCCTCCTTGACCCGCACTGGCCCGCCTACCTCCCCCACCTCGAGATGCTGGGCCGCCTCGAAGATACCCTGGAAGAAGACCTGGGTGAAGACGTTGAGCCGGATCTGGCCATGGTGGTGGATAGCGCTCTGGCGCTGGGTGTATTTGAGGGCCAGCTGGGCGGGGTCGGCCCCCTCCTGCATAGCGTGCTTGAGCCGCTGGGCCAGGGAGTCGGAGGAGACCAGGATCTCGGTGGCCAGGATAGTCTCTGGAGAGGTGAACTTGTCGGGGTTGGCGTCGTAGAAGGCGCGCGCATCCGCCTCGGTGGCCTGCACCAGCCGGTCCACGTCGCGCTGACGCAGGACCTCGAGGCTCAGCTCCTGCGCCTTCTTGTCCAGCTCGGCTCGCAACTGGGGGTCCTGGTCCAGGCCCAGGGAACGGGCTTCGACCTCGAAGAGGTGGGCGGGGATAGTGATATTCCTCAGCAACTGAACCACCGCGCCGGGGTCGGCCAGCTGGCGGGCGGAAAAGTGGGCCTCCTGGGCGGTTAGTACCACATCGCCGATGGTGATCTGCCCGTCTCTGAAAGTGCAGAGCGGTAGCTGGGCTTCGGAGTCGGCGAATTGGGGCAGGCCTTCGCCGGCCTGCTGGCTGCGCTGGCAAAGCAAGGAGATGTGCGCGTCCTGGAACTGGGGCGCATAGGCCCGATAGAGGGAGTCGAGCAAGACACTGATGCGCGCGGTGCGTTTCAGGCGGGTGAGGTCTTCGTGGATGCGCTGTTCCGTGGCCGCGAGGGGGGCGGGCACCTCGTCGAGGATCTTGAAGACCACGAAGTGGGTCCGACGCTGGTATTCCATGGGCACCGGCTCGGAGATCTCGCCCACCTTCAGGTGAGCCACCCCTTCGGCGATGGTGGGGCTCATTTGGTCGCGCAGCTTGTACCCGCCGGAGTCGCCGCCGCGTTCACCGGTTTCCTGGTGTTCTGAGCGGGCGGCAGCCAGGCGGTGGAAATCGGCGCCGGCCTTCAGTTCGGCGATGACCTTGAGGGCTTCCTGCTTGGTGGGCAGCATGATGCCGCTGAAACGCAGGGCCCGGTCGCGGTGGGTCTCCCGGTAATAGCGTTCCACCTCCTCGGGGGTGATGGAGAGTCTTTCGTTGATGGCGCGGCGCTGGTACAGGTCGAGGAGGGCGCTGCGCTGGGCCATCTCTAGCTGGCCCTTGAAGGCGGGGTCCTCCTCGATGTGGATGGCCCGGCCCTCCAGGAGCAGCAGGCGCATGTCGATCAGGCTCTCCAGCAATCTGCGCCGCACCTCCAGGGGGGTGGCGCCCTGCTTGAGGCCCTCGGGGATGCGGTCCGCGTACTGCTGTAACTGGGTGGCGCTGATCTCTTCTGGTCCCACCTTGGCCACGGTGGGCTCGCCGCTGCGGCCGCCACAGCCCGTTGCGAGCGCCAGCAATGCCGGCATCAATAGTCCTCTGATTTCCATCGCTTTGTCGTTCTCCCTCAAGAATTGGCAACTAGTAAAGTAGCGTGCTCAGGGCTGCTGGTCCACAACCACGAACTGGTCGGCGGGCAGATCGCGCAGTTCCTGCCGGCTGCCGTCGGGCCAGCGGATGGCGACGCGTTCCACCTGGCCGCAGTGGCCCAGGCCAAAGTGCAGGCGGCTGTCGCTGGCCGAAAGGTAGCTGCCGGCGCTTTTGACCTGACGGGTCTGGGTGCGTCCACCGCAGCTGAGTTCGACCCCGGCCCCGGTGGCGTCGCGGGGGGCCCGGCCCCGCAGTCGCAGGTTGAGCCAATGCCGACCCGGGGGCAGGTCATTGCGGAAGAGCCGGGCCGGGCCGCCCGTGCTGGTGACCAGCAGATCCAGGTCGCCGTCGTTGTCGTAGTCGGCGCTGGCCGCGCCCCTGCCCACCAGGGGCGCCTGGAAGGCCGGACCACTCCCTGCCGAGATGTCGGTGAAGAGGCCGCCGCGGTTTTCGTAGAGCTGGCTAGTCTGAGCGTAGCTCAACTCGGGTTCGAGCAGGGCGATCCGGTCCTGCACGTGGCCGTTGACCACCAAGAGGTCCAGGTCGCCATCGTTGTCGGCCTCGAAGAAGAGGGCGCCAAAACCCAGGGGCAGGAAGCTGGGCTGGGCCAGGCCGCTTTCCTCGCTGGCGTCGGCAAAGTGGTTGCCCCCGTCGTTGCGGTAGAGGCGGTTGCTTTCGCGCGAGAAGTTGGTCACCACCAGGTCCAGGTCGCCGTCGTTGTCGTAGTCGGCGCAGTCGGCGCCCATGCCAGCCTCGGCCTGGCCCGTCCCGCCGTAGGCCACCCCGGCCTCGGCGCCGATCTCGGCAAAGGGGCGGCCCGCCTCGTTGCGGTAGAGGAAATTGCGCACCCCGTCGTTGGCCACGTACAGGTCGTCATCCCCATCCCCGTCGAAGTCGCCGGCCACGGCGCCCAGGCCCTTGCCGAAGAGGCTGAATAATCCCATGGGTCTGGTGACATCTGCGAAGGTTCCGTCCCCTTCGTTGCGGTAGAGGGTATTGGGCGTCCCGTTGTAGTGGCGCGGGCTGCAATAGCTGCGCAGGTGGCGGGGGATCTTGAGCAAGGGACTTCCCGGCGATGAGGAGGTGCCGCCGCAGACCCGGTTGTTTGCGACGGTGAAGTCGAGATAGTTGGGAACAAAGAGGTCCAGGTCCCCGTCGCGGTCGTAGTCGAAGAAAAGGGCACTGGTGCTCCAGCGCGGATCACCCACCCCGGCCCGGGCAGTGACCTCGGCGAAGGCCCCACCCCCCTCGTTGCGGTAGAGGGTATTGGGGCCGTAGTTGGCCACGTACAGGTCGGCGTCCCCGTCGTTGTCGTAATCCCCCACCGCGCAGCCCATCCCGTATCCCAAGTCGCCCACCCCGGCGCTGGCGGTCTGCTCGGCGAAGTGGCCCGCCCCGGCGTTGCGGTAGAGGCGGTCGCCCTGGGTGGGGCCGGTAGGGGACTGGCGGACCAGGAAAAAGGCGCTGTCCACCTGGCCCTCGAAATGCAGCGGGGGGAGCCCCCCTTCGCCGACCCAATAGGCCGCGGTGTCCTGGCGGACTAGGTTGGTGGGACTGAACTGGGCGCCGATTCCGGACAGGTCGAAGCCATTCACGAGATATAGGTCCATCAGGCCGTCGTTGTCGTAATCGAAAAAGGCGCCGCCCGCCCCCATGGTCTCGATCAGGTAATAGTCGCCGCTGGCGCCGCTCTGATGGACAAAATCCAGGCCGGAAGGGCCAGCGACCTCGGCAAAGGGGGTTCGGGCCACAGGGTCAACGCCATGGGAGCAGCCTAGCAGCACTAGGAAAAGGGAAGGGAACAAGCAGGTCGCGAAGGGCAAGTCGGAGGGCTCTCCAAGTGCCAAAAATGTCTTGCACCGGTCGGGAGTAGTGATTATTTTGAAGTCGCGAGGCTAAAACTATAATGTGTCCACGACTGCCTAATTTACCTGAAAACGACAGGTTGTAGGGATTCACGGCGCGTGACCACTTGTTCAGAAGTAAGTTGCAAGAACATTATCCAACAAATGAAAATCGGTGATTTTGCGATTTCTCCATCCCCGGCTCCCTTTGAAAACCAGCCACGGAGCACCTAACTTTGGGGGAAACCTGTCCTTTTGTAAGTAATTTAAGCTTTCTAGCCGAGAAATATCAAGATGCCCAACACTCGATCCCCTTTGTTCTGGCGCTCGTTGGCGGTATTGTTGTTCGCAGTTTACCCGCTGCGGGCCGAAGTAATTATAGTCGGCGGCCAGGGATTCAGCTGGGAAGGCGGGGGAGGAGATATCCCCGCCACGGTGATCCGCACCGCGCGGACGGTGGAACGCACCAACGCGCCGGGCGGCGTGATCGACTATAAGCCCCTGGACCGGCCCAATTGGATCTTTCCCCAACGGGCTGACACCACCCGCAATATCGCCCTGGGCGCGGATTCGCCCGAGCGCAGCGGGGGCATTACCTCACCCAATACCCAGCGCATCCGCACCGACCTGCCCAGCATCATCGACGACGACGGCGCCACCGCCCTCGACCTGCGGGCCGCGGCTGGGGGCCAGAGCGCGCGGGTGCTGGGCATCCTCATCGACTTGGACCTGGGCGCCCGCTTCGGGGTCAACCGCTTCAAGTTCTTCCCGCGCAATGCCGACTCCGCGTACCCAGCTCCCAACTTCCCCTTCCAGAACGATTTCATGCGGGGTTTTGAGGTCTTCGTCAACGACGGCACCGAGGAGACCCAGCGCGAGGGGGTGCCTATCTTGCAGACCGTGGCCATCCAGACCCAGAACACCGAGTCGGTGGTCGACATCCTCATCCCGCCCCAGTATGTGCGCTTTATCCGCTTAAAATCCCTGACTGCCGCCGGTTTCGAGATCGCCGAGTTCCAGGTCTTCGGCACCGGGTATGTGCCCGAAGCACGATATGTGTCCAATGTCTTCGATTTCGGCGACCTGGCCCTGCTGGGCCGGTTGCGCTGGACCGCCGACCAGGTGGGCGACCCAAAGCTGTCAAAAATCCAGGTGCGGACCCGCACCGGATTGGATCCCCAACCGGTGGAGTTCAACAAGATCCGGCCTGGCGAGCGCATCTTCAGGGTGGGTGGAGGCGCCGGCACCAGCAACCAGGGGACCAACACGGCCGGCCTGCAGGTGCCCTGGAAGCGGGCCGAGGACGTGAGCGACGCTGCCCTGAGTGGACTGGTCGTCAGCGTCCTCGACAACGACGAGGTCGACGTGCGGGATGCCCTGGAGCAATTCAAGGCCCTGACCGTGGACCAGCGCAACATAGTCACCCTGGATCAGTCCGACTACACCAAGCTGCGCAACGAGGACAAGGGGGACGTCCGCGACGACGTGACCAACTGGGTCGGCTGGTCGCCGCCCTACGATGCGGCGGCCAGCCAGGTGGCGCCCGAACAGATCGCCGATCCGGCCCTGGGGGTGCAGGTGGTGGCCGACGAGCCCCGCCGCTATTTCCAGTTCGCCGTCGACTTTTCCAGCGAGGAGTTCGAGTCCGCCGCCGGCATGGGGTCCCTGGCCTTCGAGGTGCTCACCCCGCCCTTTGCCGAAGAGCTGATCGGCGAGATCTCACCGCGCATCGCCGCGGTGGGAGAGCGGACCCGCTTCACCTACGCGGTGAGGAACAAGTCCCGGCCGGGCAAGGACCGCGGTTTCGACCGCCTGGCCATCGACACACCGCTGCGCGCCGAGGCGGTGGGTCGCATCCAGATCCGCCGTCCCGACGGCAGGATGGAGGAAGCCGACTTCTCCGGCGATAGCCTGGAGCGTCTGCCGCTGGTGCGGGGGAGTTTCTCTGTGCTCGAAGTGGGTGACCAGCAACTGGCAATCGGTTTTCCAGCCGTTGACGAGAGCGGCACGGTGGTGAGCGTCGAGTTCGACAACGGGGTGTTGCGCTACGGCACCACCTTCTCGGGCCGGACCCGCAGCAGCCAGGGGGGGTCCGCCATCGGCCAGGATGTGATGGCCGGTAATGCCGCCGAGCTGAGCGTAGCCGGCCATCCGGACTCCGACGTGCAGCCGCTGGGAACCCCGCGGGTGGGCAACCTCTCGGTGGAGGTGCCCATCGCCAGGAATCTGTTGATCAACGTGGAGGCGGTGCCGCTGGTGTTCACTCCCAACGGCGATGGCATCAACGACCAGGCAGCCATCCATTACGACATCACCAATATCGTCCGACCTTCCCCGGTGGAGATCCGCATCTGCGACCTGAGCGGCCGGCTGGTCCGGCATCTCTACGCCGCCGCTGACCTGAGTGGCCGTTTTGCCCGGCCCTGGGACGGACGCAATGACGACGGGGAACAGGTACCGCCCGGGACCTACCTGTATACTGTGGATCTGAAGGCCGGTACCGGCAGCCAGCGGCAGCTGGGCGCAGTGGGGGTGGCGTACTGAAATGGCAGCGCAAAACGGAGGAAGGGGCTTGAAAGAGCTATTGAAGATCGGCGCGGTCCTGGGCCTCTTGTGGGTGTTGACCGGCGGGCCGCTCTACGGGCAGGACTACGGCGCCCGCCTAGGGCTTAGGCGCGGGGGCAGCGTCAGTTTCGAACCGCGCGGGCCCGGGGTCCTCTTCGGTGCCCTTGATCCGGCGGTCAAGAAGTGGTATGTGCCCCAAGAGCTGTTCAACGAATACCACTGGCGGCAGTGGGAATATTCCAACTACGCCCGCCAGGCCTACGCCCGCTACGTCAGCACCACCCTCGAAGGGGACCATTTCTACGACTTCTACGGCAACTTCATCGGCAGGGGTTGGCTGGTCTACGACTGGCGGCAGAGCCAGCCCCAGCAGTTGGGCAACAGCATCTTCCAGAACGCCCGCTTCAACAGCTGGTTCAGCTCGGTGACCATCGGCGGCGACTCCCAGGGCCAGTACCATTACGCCATCACTGTGGGCAACCAGCTGCGCACCACCCTCACCCCGCTGACCTTCTCCAAACCCACCTTCAATGGCATCCAGATCGACTTCATGTCCGACAAGTACGCCGCCACCGTACTGGCGGCCCGGGTCAGCGATCCCATCATCGGCGAGACCCGCGAAGCGGAGGCCCGCACTAATGTCACCAGCCTTTTTGGCGGCCGGGCCACCATGCAGCTGGGCGATTTTGTCGAGGTGGGGGCCACCCTGGTGGACTGCCGCAACGCCAATACCACCCTAGACCTGTTCAGCGGCGACATGATCGCCGGCGGCCTGACCGCCGGCCAGAGCACCACCCCGCTCACCGCGATCGTCATCGTGCTCAGCGACGACACCCCGGCCGACGGGGAGGGCGGGGCAGCGCTCTTCAGCCACGAGGTGCGCATCGTCAGCCGCAATTTTGAGACTGGCGCTGACCGCACCTACACCCTACAGGAGGTGGTGCGGTCCGGATCGGAGTGGCCCGTCATCTTTGGAGGGTTCCGCCGCAGCGGCTACCTGGCCGCCGACGGCAACGAGCGCATTGTCCTCAACTACGATTTCAACGATCCGGCCTACATAGGCCCCGATCCCACCTCGATTATCGACGTGGAGTTCGACTATGTGCTGGCCAACGACTTTCGGATTGACCTGTGGTCCGACCGCCAGACTGGCCGCCGGGCGTCGCCCTCGCCCCCCCTGAGCGCCGAGAGCATCGACGCCTCGCAGCCGGCCCTGATCACCCTGCGCCGGGCCGATGGCAATGTCAAGGACATCTCCAATCTACAGCGGGCGCGCTTCAACTACGGTCTGCCCACTGCCAACATGGTGGGTGGCTTCACCCTCGAGGGCACCCAGGTGGCGGGCTTCGACTTCTACGGCGAATGGGACCGCAACCGCCGCTACTCCCAGTATCCCAACGCCGCCCTCTTCACCGCGGGCAAGAAACACCGCATCTCCGCCGAGCAGGGCGACGCCTGGCATTTCAACGTCTCCAAGCAGTTGCACCCCTGGTTCCTCTACGGCGAGTCGTACCACATCGACCCGACCTACTCCACCACCGCCTATCTGGTGGACGCCAACGGGGATGTGCGCTACGATGATACCCAGCGCCACCTCTACGAGTTTGTCGAGGACAACGACGACCAGGACCGCTACCCCGATTGGTCGCGTTTCGGCACGGTTAATGACCGGCTTATCTTCCCGGGGCTGGACGAAAACAGCGACTTCATCAACGACTTCAACCAGAACGACAACTCCACGGTCAATAGCTCAGTGCCCGACTACGAGGAACCCTTCCTGCGGTACCAGGTGGACCGCCCCGAGTTCCTCTTCGGCATCGACATGAACAACAACAACTGGATCGACCGCTTCGAGGACGACGACCTACCCGATTACCCGTATAAGCCGGACCGGCGCGGGTACAACGCCTTTGGCGGGGTGAACGTCACCCCCGAGTTGCGGCTGACCGCCGGGCGCACCAGCGAGAAAATGATGTCCACCGAACGGAAGAACCAGGTCGACTACCTGATGGTTACCCTCGATCAGGACTATGCCGGCCTGGGCCGCCTGCGGGTCTACAACCTGCTCAAGCGGGCCGAGGACACCATTCCCGACGACCGCCGCGAACTCACCGCCTTTATTGACGGCCCGCCCATCCAGCCGGTGGTGGCCGACATCCTCCCGGCCCAGGACACCTGGGTCAACACCGCCTGGCTGGGCTTCGACTACACCGGGGTGAAGAACCTCAACCTCGTCAACAAGTTCAAGTACGAGTTCTACTCCCAGGGCCAGGACGACCCCCGGGACCGCGAGGGGCGCCGGCTCGAGGACCGGACCAGCTTCCTGGGCCTGATCAACAAGGTCGACTATCTCAAACAGTTCGGCCGTTTCCAGGTACAGCCCAAATTCAAGAGCGAGTACCTGCGCCAGACGCCCTTCCTGGTGCAGGAGGACAAGCGGCGGCATTGGATGGGAGTGGGCCAGCTGGTGGCCCAATTGCCGGCCCTCAAACACACCCTGTTCCAGGCCGGGGTAGAACTCCTATGGTTCCGGGACCTGATGCGCGATGAGGAAAAGCTGGTCGCCAAGGGCGCAGCCGGCGAAACCGGAGACCGGCGGGCTACCTCCCTGGCCGTGCAGTTGTCCAACACCTCCGACTACCAGGGGTACCGCCTCACCACCCAGGTGGGGCTGCGCTTCAGCCGCCTGCGCACCGAACTGGTGCGCGAGGGCCTGCAACCGGGCAAATTCGAGAAGATCTCCGAAGGCAGCAACGAGACCACCAGCTTCATCACCGTCTACGCCGGTGTGGAATGATGGGGCGGGTACTATCACTGGGGTTGGCGCTGACCCTGCTGTGGGGTGGCGCGGCCGGCGCCCAGACCGACTACGGCAACCGCCTGGGCAGGCGGGTGGGCGACCGCTCCCTGTACTCGGCTGTGGGCACCGCGGTCCAGATCCGCAGCCTCGACCCCACGGTGCAGCGCTGGTACCTGCCCCAGGAACTCTTCCAGGAATACGGCCGCAAGCAGTGGCGCTACACCAATTACGGCCGCGAGTACTACCGCCGCTACCTGGAGCGCTCCCAGGAGGGTTCGTATTTTTACGACTTCTACGGCGACATGGTCACCCGCGGCTGGCTGATCTACAACTGGCGCCAGACCCAGCCCCTGGCCTTTGAGAGCAGCGCCATCACCAAGGACTCCCGCTACGCCAGCTGGTTCGACCGGTTGATCTTCTCCTCCGACGCCAGCGGTGGGTACAGCTACACCATTATGGTAGGCGACGAGATCAACACCACCCTGACCCCCATGACCTTCCGCAAGGCCGGTTTCAACGGGGTGGCCACCAGCCTAGCCACCCCCCGGGTGCGGGCCACGGCCCTTTTCTCTCGCCTCACCCTGCCCATCATCAACATCGACCCCGAAATCCCCACCGTCTCGGTGGCGAACGCCACAAATTTCAGCGCCGGCCGGATCGAGGCGGATGTCAACGACTATCTCACCCTCGGGGCGACCATGGTCAACGCCCACAACGTAAATGGCGCGCGCGAGAGCTTCCGCGACAACCCCTTCAAGGGGCTGCTGACCTCGGGCCAGTTGGACCGGCGGCTGAATCTGTTGGTGGTGCGCCTGAGCGACGATTCACCCGAAGACGAGCAAGGAGGGGCGGTACTCTTCAGCGAGGAGGTGGAGATCACCACCACTCTCCAGCGGCAGGTGCAGGTGGGCGACAGCCTGCAGCTGGTGCCCCGCGACACGGTGATCACCGGCAGCAGCCTGGGCTTCCGCGGGTTGCGCGAGGGGGGCAAGCTGCGCAAGGGGTTCCTCACCGCCGACGGACCCGAAAGCATTACTCTCAAGTACATCCTTTCCCCCGAGACCGGGGAAGGCGAAGAGGGCACCCTACGCCTGTTGCTGCAGCAGGGCCTGGGGCTCACCCTGTCCGAGGCTGAGGACGCGGTCACTGCCATTAAAAACGTGCGCTTCCGCTTGATCCTGGCCAATGACTACCGGGTTGAGGTGGCCTCGGATCGCCAGACCAACCCCGTGGGCCAGCCCCAGTTCCTAGTGGTCAGCCGGGCGCCGGGCAACATCAAGAACAACCTCAACCAGCGGGAGGTGGTCTTCGACTACGGCCTCCCCACCGCCAACCAGCTCTACGGCCTGACCGCCGAGATGCGCGATTTCAACGGCTTCGATTTCTACGGGGAATTCAACCTCAACACCCAGTACCGCAAGTACCCCGCTGCCAGCACCAAGAAACACCGCAGCATCGCCGGGGACCGGCGATCCCTGGGCTGGATGGCCAATGTCTCTCGGCGGGCAGGCCCCTGGCGCTTCTTCCTGGAAGGCTTCGGCATGGACGAGGGGTACACCACCAGCATCCTGCCGGTGGACGGCCGCGGTGTGGCCGATTATTCACCCGAAGCCACCTCCAGACTCTACGATCTGGTCGACGACAACGACGACAGTGACCGCCATCCCGACCAACAGCGCATCTTCCAGGGCAGCCTGATCCCCATCCCGGGCCAGGATTTCAAGATCCGCCCGGAGGGCGTGGCTGATCCAGCGGTTTTCCCTGGCTACGACGAAAACGGCGACTTCATCTCCGACTTCAACCAAAACAGCAACGGCGACCGGGAGAACTTCTTCCCAGACTACGACGAGCCCTTTCTGCGTTACAACTCCGATCGCCCCGAGTTCCTCTTTGGCATAGACCTGAACAATAACGGCTGGGTGGACCGCTTCGAGAACGATGACCTGCCGGACTATCCCTACAAGAAGGACCACTGGGGTCACAACCTCTACGCCAGTGTGCAGGTCATTCCCGAGATCGAGCTGACCGCCGGCCAGCTCAGTCAGGAATTGCACGCGGCCAACCGCCAGAACCGCACCCTGTACGGTATCTTCTCCTTTGAGCGGGACTGGCCGGTCCTGGGCCGTTTCCGCCTCTTCGAGATGCTCAAGCGGGTCGAGGACAACATCGCCGACGAGCTTTCCCAGTGGATCATTCCCGAGCCTCGCTTGGGCCAGCCCAGGGAGAGCACCGGCCGCAACCAGTTGGTGCCCGACCCCCTGGCCGGGGAGAACACCTGGATCAATACCCTCAGCGGCGACTGGGAATACAACAGCCCCCACCGCTGGTCCACGCGCCACCGCTTCAAATGGGAGACCTGGAGGCAGCGCGAGGCGGAGGTGGAATTCCAGCGCGATGCTCAGGGCGAGGTATTGCGCGATGCTCAGGGCGAGCCGCTGGTGGCCTTTGATCCGCTGGGTCGGGATGGGCGCAACGGGCGCGAGGTTTCGGGTTTCTTCGGCCTGATCGACAAGGCCGACTACCTGTTTTCCTGGAGGCAGTTGAGTTTCCAACCCAGGATCAAGAGCGAGTGGCTCAGCCAGACCCCCTTCAGCCGCAGCCTGGCCAAAGGGCATTCCTGGGACGCCATGTTCTTTTTCCTCGTCCACTTCCAGCTCTTCAAGGACTCCCAGATCCAGGTGGGGGTCGAGCAGCGTCAGTTTTACGAACTCCTGGCCGACGAGCAAGAACTCGTCGCCGGCTGGCTCACCGGCGACTTCCGCGGCACGGTGCTGGCCTTCCAGCTGACCAACACCCGGCCCTACGTGGGGTACAGCCTCACTACCCAGCTGGGTATCCGCTACGACCGGCGCTCCCTGGAGGTGGTCGGCCGGCAGCGGGAGAACCGCACCTCGGGCATGGCGTTCCTCTCTGTGTTCGCCGGTCTCTAGGAGCCTCTTCCCATGAGTGGCCCCGCCCCGCCTCCGGGCTGGATCATCAACCGGCCCGCCGATCTTTTCTTCTTCATCGGCACCCCGCTGATCTGCCTAGGGGTCCTGCTGCTGGCCTCCTTGTCCTTCCGCTCGGCCGACATCGCCCTCTTCGTGCTGGCCTTCTTCGCCGTGGGGCACCACCTGCCCGGGCTGATGCGGGCCTACGGCGAAAAAGAGCTTTTCGCCCGCTACAAGGCCCGTTTCATCGTCACCCCCTTCCTGGTCGCCGCACTGGTGGGCTGGAGCGTGTTCAACGGGCACCTGGGTTTTTTCATCTTCCTGGCCCTGTGGGACCTGTGGCATTTCTTCATGCAGCACTTTGGTTTCATGCGCATCTACGAGCTGAAGCGGCGCCGGCCCACCCTGTTGAGCGCACGCCTCGACTGGCTGCTCAGCGCAGCGTGGTTGGGTTATGTGGTCATTGCCAGCCCGCACTACCTGATCAATTTTCTCGAACGTTGCCAGCGTTACGGCTTTGGGCTCTACACTTGGATCAGCCCGGAATGGGTGGGCTGGCTGCGCTCCGGGATGCTGGTTGCCACAGTGGGGATCACCGTCCTTTACCTGCTCAACTTAGGCAGGGAGCGGCGTCAGGGCGTGCCCATAGTCTGGCCCAAACTGGCGATCACCGCCATCACCTTTGGCACTTCCTATTACGCCTATATCGTCCTCCAGGACATCCTGCTGGGTTATGCGATCATCGCCATGGCCCACGACATTCAGTACTACGCTATCGTCTGGATCTACAATCACGGTGTGCTCAGGCGCTCAGAGGAGTTAGGCGCCTCCTTCTTTCGCTTCCTGTTCAGGGATGGCCGTTTCCGCATCGTGCTTTTTTACGCAGTCCTGATCCTGGCCTACGGGGGGATTGAGGTGGTGGCCCGCTCCACCCAGAACTATCTGATCTACGACGTGGTAAAGGTGTTGATCGCCACCTCGGCCTTTTTGCACTACTACTACGACGGTTTCATGTGGAAGGTGCGCCGGAAGGAGATTCGTCAGAACCTGGCCGAGGGGGCTGAGGGCACGGGGGAGGCGTCCTGGCGGGTGCGGGGGCGCGCCTGGCTGGAGGCCGGGCAGCAGCGCTGGGCGGCCGTTCCCTACCTGTTCGAGACCGGCAAGCAATTGGTCTACTTCGGCGTGCCCATCGTTTTCCTGGCCTGGACCGACGCTTCCTATTCGCTGTCGGAGATGGAGGCCAGGGAGTACCTGGTGCGTTTGACCCCCTCGGTGGCCAAATCCCACGACGACCTGGGGGTGGCTTATACCCGCAAAGGCCTGCTGGACCAGGCCATCGCCGCTTACCAGCAGGCCATCGCCCTGGACCCGGACTGGGCCCCTGCCCACACCCACCTGGGTATCGTGCTTTCCCTCAAGGGGCAGCGGGAACAGGCTATCCGCCAGCACCTGGAAGCCATCCAGCTAGATTCGGGGTTGGCCCAGGCCCGCTACAACCTGGGGGTGGAGTACTTCCAGGCCGGCCAGTTGGCCCAGGCCCGGACCGCCTTTGAACAGGCCATCGGCCTGGATGCCAGCTATGGCCATGCCTATTACGCCCTCGGGCAGGTTTTTCTGAAGCAGGGGAAAAGCGAGGAAGCAACTCCCTACCTGGCCAGGGCCAAGGAGTTGGAGCAGGCGGCCAAACGCCGGCGCCTGGGGCAGAGCGCCATGCCCTGGGCCACGGGCACTCCGCTGGAAGACAGTTAA
>SICG01000118.1 GCA_009691525.1 Candidatus Latescibacterota bacterium
TGCCAGCGCCAGGGCATCTCGGCGCAGCAGTTGACCCTGCATGCCGACCGGGGCGCACCGATGATCGCCAAGTCGGTGGAACAACTGCTGGACGACCTGGGGGTGATCAAGACCCATTCCCGGCCCCACGTCTCCAATGATAACCCGTACTCTGAGGCGCATTTCAAGACCCTCAAGTATCGACCCGATTACCCCAACCGCTTCGGCTCGCTGGCCGAGGTCCGGGGCTGGGCCCAGGCTTTCTTCCACTGGTATAACCAGCAGCACTATCATTCCGGCCTGGGACTACTGACCCCGGCCACCGTCCACTACGGGCAGGTAAAGGAAACTCAGGCGCAGCGGCATCAGGTGTTGCAGGCGGCCTATGAGGCTCACCCCGAACGCTTTGTCCGCGGACGGCCCCATGTCCAGCAGCTGCCCACCGCGGTCTGGATCAACAAACCCGATCGCGACCGTCCCAGCGCAACAGAGGCTACACTAAATGAAACACCCGAGTTGTCTCAAAGTCCTTGACACATACCGTATTGGTGCCCACCGCCAACGAGGTCAGTGGGCCTTCAGGTGAGCCGGCCACACTCAGGTCGATGCGCCGCAGGGCCCAGACCTGGCCGCCCACCACCGTCAAGGACCAGGGCACAGGCCTAGGTCTGTCCATGGTCCTCGGCATTGCCCGGGCCCACCAGGGCTGGGTCGAGGTGGAGAGCAACCCAGGGCAAGGGCAGTTATTTCGAGATCTACCTCCCCGCTCTTGAGCACCGCACCTCCGCCCTCCCCTGCGGGTCGCTGCCAGGCGCGGTGCAAACAGGGCTGGGACGAGCGAATCCTGGTGTGGAGGATTTGGGGGAGCAGCGCTTCAAACTAGTTTTCTGATCCTCTGCTCCCCGAGCCCCAAATGATGCAGTTTGTCCAGGTTGTGGGTCGCGATGATCTGTCGCACGGTGCCCGTCAAGCCGCGTACCACCAGCGAATCGGTTTTCACCCCATCGCCAAGGTAACGAACACCTTTAAGAAGTTCCCCATCGGTAATGCCTGTCGCGGCAAAGAAGACATCTTCGGACGACACCAGATCATCCATCGTGAGAATCTTATCAAAGTCGTACCCAGCGTCGTGCCCGCGCCGCAACTCCTCCTCATCGCGTGCAAACAACTTGCCCTGTATCTCACCACCCATGGCACGCAGGGCACATGCCGCGATCACTCCCTCCGGTGTGCCACCGATACCGATCAAAACATCCACACCTGAATCGGGCCAGGCCGTCATTAACGCCGCCGCCACATCGCCATCTGGGATCTGGCGAATACGCGCCCCCGCTCGGCGAATCTCGGCGACCATTTCACTATGGCGGTCGCGGTCAAGGATGATGGTTGTCAGGTCTTCCACGGCGCGATTCTTGGCTTTGGCAATCGCCTTGAGATTATCAGTGATTGAAGCCTCAATATTAATTTTTCCTTTTGCCTCCGGTCCGACTGCAAGTTTGTTCATGTACACAAAAGGACCAGGGTCGAACATCGTCCCTCGCGGCGCCAGCGCCACCGTCGAGAGAGCATTGGTCCGGCCAAACGCCAAAGGGCGGGTCCCGTCTATGGGGTCCACCGCAACATCCACGTCCGGGGGAGAACCGTTCCCCACACTCTCGCCATTATAAAGCATGGGGGCGTTGTCCTTTTCGCCCTCACCGATCACAATGACGCCCTTCATCGCAATCGTTTGGAGGACGATCCGCATCGCATTGACCGCGGCCTGGTCCGCCCCCTCTTTATCGCCGCGGCCCATGAAACGGCCCGCCGCCATCGCCGCAGCTTCGGTCACCCGCGCCAATTCCAGGGCGAGATTACGAGTAGGATCGGTGTTGTAGTCCATTCGCTCTCCTTTAGCGTTCCGACAACCTGGGAAAACGCAGAAAGTCCCGCGCTGTCCCCCCCATGATCTGGACGCGCTCTTCCGCGCTGAGTCCCGGCAGCAACTCGTCCACCAAGCCCACCAAGTTTTCATACCCCGGGTCTTCGACAATCCAGGGAAAATCAGAGGCCCACATCAGCCGGTCGGCGCGCATCACCATGTGCAGCGAGGCGTGCCAGCCGGCCAGGTCGAGGTACGGCCAGCCCTCCTTGCTAAAGGCGTACTGCCCTGAGAGATGCACACAGACGTTTTCGTACGGGTGCAGCCCCCGGGTGTTGGCCAGGATGCGGCCGATCTTGAGGCCCATGGTCGAGTACCGGGTCAGGGGCGGCATAGGCACCTCGATGCGGGGCCGGCCCTTCTCGTCCAGGCTGAAACTGCCCTCACCTGGGCAGACCATCAGGTGGTTGAAAACCACCTGCACTTGGGGAAAAGCCTCCAGCAGGAAAGGCACCAGGTGCGCATCGGCAGCCCGGGGATAGAGCCAGAGCACGTAGTCCTTTTCCGCGGCTCGCTTCCAGATTGGATAGGTGGAGAAGGTGCGCACGTCCATGGGTGCCAGCGGGTCCGCAGGCCCCCCCAGGGTGAAGAGGCGAAAGCCCACAATGCCCCCCTCCCCGGCCAGGCGGTCCATGTGCTGGGCCGGGTCCGGTTCCTCCGGAGGCACCAGGCCGATGCCCAGGAAGCGCCGGGGATATTCCCTCAGACAATAGCGCAGGTACGCGTGATGCGCGATGCTGGTACCGCCGATCTGCACCAGCACGGCCTGGTCCACCTCGTGGGCCTCCATCTGCCCCAACAACTGCTCCACGGTCGCCTCGGCCTCAGCGGGCAGGTCAGCGCTCACCTCGCGGGGAAACTCCGCCGAAGCCTTGGCAAAAACATGTACGTGTGCATCCAGATAGGCCATAGCCCTACTCCAGGCCGAAAAGCCGCCGGCGCTCCGGGGTCTGGAGCCGGTCGGCCAGGGCGGCAAAACGGCCCGGGTTGACCTGGGCCGGGGTGCGCTGCTCGTAGATCAGGATGTTGGATTTGCGCGCTCTGGCCGTCTTATTGACCATCGAGGTGTGCATCCCGTAGCTGTTGAAGAGCACCCCATCGCCGGCCATGCCGCAAAAAACCCGGTGCCCCGGCATGCTCTCCAACCGGCGCACCAGCGGGTAAGGCCCAGCTTGGGGGAGGTGGCTGCCCGGCACGTAGGCAAAAGCGCCCTCCTCCGCCCCCACGTCGCTGAGGTAGAGTTGCACCTTGAGGTGCAGGGGGTTGCTGCGCTCCACGTCGTAGTGCCAGCCCACATAGCTCAAGGGGCTGGGCGGCAGGGTGCGGAACTGCGGCCCCAGAAAAAGCAGCTCCCCGCCGGTGAAGTCCATCAGCAACCCGTAGTAGCTGAGGTGGTCTACCAGGTCGATGAAAAGGGGCTCGTTTTCGAGGGGGCTGGGCAGGTCGAAATAGGCGGCCGGGGCCCTGCCCTGGGCCACCCCTTCGAGCCACTGGGGTTTGGCTTCTTGGGCGCAGCGGTCAAACGCCTGCTGCACCTGAGAAAGCTGGGCCGGGGGCAGGGCCTGGGCGAGTGCCAGGCACCCCTCCGCTTCGAACTGGCCCCGCTGGGCCGGGGTAGGTCGGATCATCAGTCACCTCCCTCTTGCACCGGACTTGGCTGTCGGCTATTTTCTGCGGCCTTAGTTTAGATCATCTCCTACCTGCGTTCAAGAGGAGTTGCCCATGCGCCTCGCCATCACTGGCAGCAGCGGCCTGATCGGCACCGTGCTGGTCGAGGAATTACACCAACGCCACCAAATCACCGGGTACGACCGCCGGCCTCCAGCCGCTCTGCCCCAGGGCGTGCGCTTTGTCCAGGGGGATATGGAAGACCGCCAGGCCTTGGCCACTGCGCTCGAAGGGGCCGAAGGGGTCATCCACCTGGCGGCCATCCCCTACGATATCCCCCCTCTGCATGAGGTCTTCCGCATCAATATGCAGGGCACGTACAACGCCCTCGAAGTCGCTGTCGAACAAAAGACCCAGTGCCTGCTCTTCGCCTCGAGCATCATGGCCTATGGCTTTGGCCAGAACGTCGATCCGCAGTACTTCCCCGTCGACGAGGAGCACCCGGTCCTCGCCAATCGGCCCTATGGCCTGAGCAAGCGCCTGGGCGAGGAACTGTGCCGCACCTTCACCGAGCGCTGCGGTATTCGCACCCACTGCTTCCGCCTGACCCTGGCCGTGGCGCCCGGCAAACGCTACGACCTGCTCCCCAGCACCGAGCGCCAGGGCGAGGTGGGCATCTATTCTTATTTTGACGTGCGCGACTTTGCCCGCCTGGCCGAAGCTGCCCTGCAGACCACCGCCCTCACCCACGAAATCTTTCTGGTCGGTGCCGAGGATTCGGGCCACGCCGACCCCACCGCCGAGGTGATCGCCCGCTACTACCCGCAGGCCGGACTGCGCTACGAGGAGTTAAATCCCACCTCCCCCTTCGTCACCTGCGCCAAGGCCCGCCGGCTCCTGGGTTTTGCCCCACAACACTCCTGGAGAACCTAAATGAAAGGGAAATACCGCGTCGCCGTGGTGGGCGGGGCCGGCACCTGGGGCCGAAATTACCTTCGCACCTTTGCCGCCCATCCCGACTGTGAGATCGTCGCCCTGGTCGACCGGGCCCGGGACCGCCGCCAGGCCTTTGCCGACCACTACGGCGTCAAGACCGTCTTCGACGAGGTCGAGGAGTTGTTGGCCCGCGAGGTACCCGACGTTGTCTCCATCATCCTGCCGGTGAGCGCCAATCCGGGGGCGGTGATGGCCTGCGCCCGGGCCGGGGTCAAGGCGGTGTCCTGCGAAAAACCCATTTCCGTCAGCCTGGCCGAGGCCGACGCCATGGTGGACTGCTGCCGGCAGCACGGCACAGCCCTGGCCTGCGGCACCGCCCATTGGGAGGTGCACGCCCTGCTCGACACCGCCGCCTGGATCGGCGCCGGCGACATCGGCCCCCTGACTGGGGCCGCCATCCCGCAGGGAATCCCCAACGAGATTGCGGGGGCTGGCTGCGTGCAACTGACCATGATGCGCGCCCTCACCGGCAGGGAGGTGGAGTGGGTGGAGGGCTGGACCCTGCCCCCGGCCCCGGGCTGGAAGGCGCCGCCCGGCACCGACGAAGAGGACATCGACTGCCCGGCCTATGGCCGTTTGGGCTTGAGCGGGGGCATAATCTGCGAGATTGCCCAGCCCAACCCTGTGTTGGCCTGCCGGGTCTGGGTCGAGGGTGAGGCCGGTCAGGTCTGGCTCAATCCGCCCCGCCCGGTGCTCATCCAGGGGCTGGGGCCCAACTCCTCCCCGGTATATCCCGACTTTCTCCACACCACCGAACCCCCCGACTTTTTCCTCCCGGTGATCGAGCGCCTCTTGCGGGCCTGCGACCAGGGCGGGGAAGCCCAGTGCAGCGGCCACGACTACCGCCAGGCCCTGGAGATCGCCATCGCTCTCAAACGCTCTGCCAAGGAAAACCATCGACGCGTGTACTTGCCCCTAAAAGACCGCTCCCAGCTGATCTATCCCCACCCCTACCGCCTGCGGGGCGGGGACGTAGCCGGCTGGGGCAGCATCGGCTACGCCGGCCCCCCGCAAGTGGCGGGCTGAGGATATCTTCCCCGCGGGCTTCGGCTGCCCTATCTTAGGAACGAGTTGGCTTTGTTTTTGTCCTTCCATACCCGTCACCAACCCCATTCCTAACCTCAAAGGAGCCCACCCCATGAGCAGCACTCACGATTTCGCCCTCGAAGATATCGCCGGCAAGCAGGTAGCCCTGAACACCTACAAAGGCAAGGTGCTGCTGGTGGTCAACGTCGCCTCCCAGTGCGGCTTTACCAAGCAGTACGAAAACATGGTCGCCCTGCACGAGCGCTTCAGGGATCGAGGGTTACTTGTGCTCGGTTTCCCGGCCAATAATTTCGGCCAGCAGGAACCAGGCACCAACGCCGAGGTCGCCGAGTTCTGCAGCACCCGCTACGCCGTGTCCTTCCCGATGTTCTCCAAGGTCTCGGTCAAGGGCGCCGACCAGCACCCCCTCTTCCAGTACCTGACCTCGGCCCCTAACCCCGACTTCACCGGGGACATCAAATGGAATTTCGAGAAGGCCCTCATCGGCAAGGATGGCCAACTGCTGCGCCGCTTCCGCAGTGCCGCTGTGCCCGACGGCCCGGAAATCAGCACTGCCGTGGAGCAGGCCCTGGGCAACTGAGCAGGAGGTATAGTGATGGAAAGTCTGGCCTTCCAAGCCATCTTCTTCGGCCTGGTCGCCGGTGTGGCCCTGCCGTTGGGTTCGATCACCGCGGCCATCCGGCACTTCAGCGAACGCACCGTGGCGGCGATCACCGCCCTGGGCGCCGGGGCACTGCTGGCGGCGCTCACCCTCGACCTGGTCAGCGAACAGCTGCACAAAGGAGAGTTTTACACTCTGGCCGCCGGCTCTATCCTCGGCGGTCTGATCTTCTCGCTGCTCAACAAAGTGGTCAACGAACATGGCGGGTTCCTGCGCAAAATCGCCACCACCTTCTCCCACCTGCGCAAGCAGAAACTCCAAACCTTCCGGCAGTTGGCCGACAAACTCAGCCAGGTGCCCCTGCTGCACCAGCTCCCGCCCGAGGAAATCCGCGCCCTGCTGCCCTTTATCATCAGGCGCTCCTACCGCAAGGGCACCACCCTCTTCCGCCAGGGCGAGCCGGGCGACAGCCTGCTGATCGTCGAACGCGGCCAGGTGGATATCATCGATGTAAAGGGCGGGGGGCGGAAGGTGGCGACCCTCGGGGAGAACGAGGTCATCGGCGAGATGGCCCTGCTCACCGGCGAGCCGCGCGCTCGGTCATGGCCCTGGCCGCGGCAGATCTGCGAGTCTGGATCATCCTCAAGGAGGATTTCGACCGGGTGCTGGACACCTCTCCCCACCTGGCCGAAGCCGTCAAGGTGCTGGTAGGCGAAAGGCTGGCCGACATGCAGCGCCAACACACCATCGACCCCGAGCGGGCCGCCACCTGGCATGCCCGGGCCATCCAGCACCTCGACGAGCGCCATGTCATGCTCACCGCCACCGACATCAAGGAGGCCGCGTTACACACAGTGGAGCGCCGATGGCCATCTGGCTGGGCGCCCTGCTCGACGGCATCCCCGAGTCCCTGGTGCTGGGAGCCAGCATGTTACACGCCTCAGTGAGCACCTCACTGATTGCCGGCATCTTCCTCTCCAACTTCCCCGAGGCGCTGTCTAGTTCGGCGGGCATGCGCCAGCAGCACTATACCCAAGCCAGAATTCTGTGGATGTGGACTTCGCTGATGCTGGTCTCCGGGGTCGGCTCTTTGTTGGGCAACCTGCTCTTCGCCGAGGCGCCACCCTATCTTTTTGCCCTAGTCGAGGGTATCGCCGCCGGCGCCATGCTCACCATGGTGGCCGAGACCATGCTGCCCGAGGCCTACCATAAAGGCGGCACAATTACCAGTATGGCGACCCTGATCGGGTCCCTGCTGGCAATCTTCTGCAAAACCCTGGAGTGAAACAGTTCTAGAGCCGGTCCTCTTTCTGCAAGATATCCCCGGCGATGGCATAGGTGGTGCCGTGCATGGCGATCACCACCAGGCCGATGCCGGCGGCCAGGTACCCCCCCGCATAGAGGTTGGGCATATCCACCGACTCATAATTGTGCGCATGGGTGCGCACCTGGTGTACCTGGAAACGGTAGTTGTCGTACTTCTCCTCCAGCTGCAGGGCCACCGGGAAGCCGGTGAAGAGGGAATAATCGGCGATCCCGCCGATCTCCTTGACCAAGTGATCCACCTGCACCACTCGCTCCGCTCCCCCGACGCTGAGCCAAACCCGGCCGTCCCGCCCGATGCGTTTCACCCGCGCGCGGTACAGGACTTCCAGCCGCGGGGATTTACTTTCGAGAATCTCGGCGATGCGTGCGTAATAGGGCAGCCCGTTCCGGCTGTCGCCGATCAGCTGCCAGTGGATATCGCGGGACTGGCGCATGACATAACAGACCTGCCGTCCCGCATCGTGTAACTCAGTGGCCGCCCAATCCGCCGAACGGCCCCCCCCCACCACCATCACCCGGTGGTGCGGGTGATCCAGCGGGTGGTCGTACTGATTGGCGACAAAGGGCAGATCCTCCCCTTCCACCCCCAGGTGCCGCAACTGGCAGCGCTGGCCGGCGGCATAGATCAGGTACTTGCAGGTGTACTGGCGGGTGCGCTGGGTTGCCAATTCGGTGCTGGTCAACAGAAAGCCGCGCTCGTGGGGCTCAATCCTGGTGACCTTCTCCCCGGTGCGGATAAACTCCTCCTGGCCAAAACGCGAGGGCACCTGGTGGTAGTACTCGATCAGGTCGGTCTTGGCGATCAGCTCGTTGACATCGAGGGGGAGGCCCTGCTCCTCGGCATACTGAGCCAGCGGATAGAAGGCGAACTCCATCCACTGTCCCGGCGAGAGCGTTAACAGATTCCGCGGTGCATTATTCCACAACCCGCCCACCGGTTCCTGGCTGAGGAGCAGGTAGTCGAGGGGTTCCCCCTGCCGGAACTCCATGGCCACCTGGGCCAACTGCTCGAACCTCTGCCTGGGGTGGTGCAGCAGCCGGAACAGGTCGGCCGGCGCCACTCCGGAGCGGACCAGCTCGCGGAAATCCAACCCCAGCAAAGTATCCTGACGCGGGGCCAGATACTCGGCCAATTGCGGGTACCGCTCGCTGAACATCCGGCTGCCCCGGTAGTGCGGGTGCCAACCGCCCAGGACCACCGCCAGGGCCAAGCCCGCCGGCCCACCCCCGACGATGAGGGCGGTGTGGTGTTCGATACTCATCCGCGGCCGATATATGACTGCGTAGTGGGCAAGACGATGGCTTCGAGGAAATTCACATGTAAGGGCAGCGTGGCCATGTGTACCGCCACTTCGGCCAACTCTTCCACACTCATCATCGGTTCGGCCCCGTCCTCCTTCATGCCGCCTAGGTTCTCCTGCTGCCGGCGCTCCACCAGCACATTGCCTGGGTGCAGGCAACTGACTACGATCCTGTGTTCGCGGCCCTCTAGAGCCGTGGCCTGGGTCAGGCCCCAGATCCCGTGTTTGGCCGAGGTGTACGGGGCCGAATGCATGCGGGCGCGCTGGGCCGAGATGCTGCCGATGTTGACGATGCGGCCCCCGCCCTGGGGCTTCATAATCTTGAAGGCCTCGCGGGTACACAGGAAGGCCCCGGTCAGGCAGGCGGCAATGACCCGGTTCCAGGCCTCCAGGCTGAGGGATTCCACCGGCCCCCCATCAAAAGCGCCGGCATTGTTGAAGAGTACGTCCAGACGGCCAAAGTGGCTGATGGTCTTCGCGAAGAGCGCCACCACCTGCCCCTCGTCCCCCACGTCTGCAGGCACGGCCAGGGCCTCAATGCTCTCCTTGTTGAAATCAGCGGCCACCTGATCCAGCTTGGCCGCATTGCGCGCCGAAAGCACCACCTTGGCCCCTTCTTTGCCCAGACCACGGGCGATGCCCTTGCCAATGCCCTGGCTAGCCCCGGTCACCAGGGCTACCTTGCCGGTGAGTCTGCCCATCTTGGCCTCCTCTCTATGGTGTGGTTTCCTTCAATTCCAACAGGCGGAACCCGCCTGCCTCCAGTGCTAGTTGCAGCTGTCCTCCCAGGGTCGGCAGCGGGCTGCCCTGCAGGGCATCAACCACTGTACCGGAACTCAGTTCCAGCACCACTCTCCGCGCCTGGTCGGGCCGGCGATTGACCACCAGCAGGTGGGTGGGATGTTCCCCGTCGCCAAAGAGCCCAAACTCCAGATCCACCTCCCCTTTGCGCACCAGGGGATGGTCGCGCAGCCTGGACGAGCTGAAAAAGTCATGGAAATGCAGGGGCGCCAACACCTGTCCGGCCTGGCGCAGCAGGGCGTTCAACTGGCGGGTGGTCGCAAAACCCTCGGCAGGCACCCCCTGGGCGTCCACCAGCCCCTCATAGGTCCAGTGTCCCCGCACCTTGCCCTCTTCGTCCAGCAGTTCCTCCACCCCCGAGCTGTAGAGGAAATAGATGATCCCCGTTGCCCCCCTGGCCAGCGCCATGCCGGCCTGGACGCGCAGCTCGCCGGCACTGGGCTTGCGGTAGTACTGCGCCCCGTCGCGCCATTCGCCGTGGGCCTGGACAATGGCCTGCCAACGGCCGTTGCGCCCCTGTAGGCGCCTGGCCACCCATTCATAACTCGTGCCCAACTGATCCAGGGCTTGCTGCACCCTTTCACCGGCGGCGGGCAGGTCGGCCCTGAAAACATAGTGTTCGTGCTGGAAGATATTTGGCGCTCCGGCGGCGGGGAAGAAGGCGTCGAGAAATTCTCCCGGCGCTCGGAAGTGGTCCAGGCGCCCCACCGCAAGGGCTGGCCGCGCCCCATCCTCCCCTTGCAGGATCGCCACCGTGGCCCGCAGCGCCGGGTAAAAAGCCCGGTCGTAGTCCTCGTGCCCCACCAGATAACCCCAGAAACCAGGGGCCGCGCCCCACTGCCGGTGCAGCCCCTGCACCCGCGCCCGCACCGCCGCGGCAAAGGCGCTGTCCACCTCGGTGCGCGTGGCCCAGTTCCGCAGCTTGTCGTAGGGAGAATACCCGCGTGGCTCGTAGTAAACAGGAAGGCGCAGCCCGGCGCGATTGCAGAAGGCCATCACCACCTCCTCGGCGGTGGCCGAGTCCTGGCTGGCCCGCTGCACCCATTCGAGGGTATTGAGGCCCAGGTCCAGCAGCTGCTGCTGGTCGGCCGGGCCAAAACGGAATTGATCCAACCCGGCCGGCAGCCAGGCCCCGATGGTCAGCGGGCCCATGGGCAGGGCTTGGGGCTGGTACTCGGTGTTGGCCGTCGGTTTCCACACTTGGCAAGCGCACAGCAGAAAAACCGGCAGCAAAAATCCTCTCATCGGAGCTTGGGATTATCGGCGTGCCGCTGTTGATCCCGTCGGGTCTTTTTCTCCATAGCCCGGGCCATGGCCGTTTCTAGCTCCACCCCGGTCTGGTTGGCCAGGCAAATCAACACGAAGAGCACGTCGGCCATCTCCATGCCCAGGTCAGCCTCCTCCCCTGCTTTAAAACTCTGATCCCCATACTGGCGGGCCATGAGCCGGGCCAACTCGCCCACCTCCTCCATCAGCACCGCGATGTTGGTCAACTCCGAGAAGTACCGCACGCCCACGCTGCGGATCCACTCGTCCACTGCCCGTTGGTGCTGGGCCAGAGTTTTGCCCTCACTCATGGGAGGTGCCTCATTGATAATCGCCGGCGGTGGCCTCCACCGGCACCAAGGGCTGGCCGTCGGCCTGACGCTGCTTGTTCACCTCGTCGATGCGCCAGGGCACCGCTGAGCCATCCTGGCGGAAGCGTTTGTAGTAGCCCTGCTCATAACGCGAGACCGGCATGAGCACTGTGGGCGAACGCCGCTGCTGCAGGGCTTCTGCGTCCAGGGCCTGGCCGCTGAGCATGTCTACTACCTCGATCTCCTCCACCCGATTGCTGCCCAGGCCACGGGCCGCCGCAAACTTGAGGTACGGGGTTGCCTCCGGGTCCAGGCCCATCAGGTAGGTGGCCATCGCGTCCACGTGTACCTCGTTTTCGCCCAGCAGGGTCCAGCCCAGGGGATAATTGCGGCCCTCGTTGAAAGCCGTGCCGTCGCGGCCGATCAGCCCGTCGACCACACACAGGCGCGGCATCTTGAGACTGCGCAGGGCGGCGACCAGATCGCAGAGTTTGTGGTAGAAGCGGTCCTCAAAGAGACTCAGCCCGCTCTCAGTGAGCCGCCAGATGCCCTCGGCGAAGGGCTGATCCACCTCCTGGATATTGCACAGGTGCCGCACCGGGCTGGTGAGGATGCCCATCAGATTTTTGATCGACAGGGTGGTGCAGCCTAGGTTGTGGCATTTGGCCAGGGGGATATTGAAGAAAAAACTGCACTCCACCACCTCGCGGGCGATAGGGTAGCTATCGTAGACTACGCCGCCAGGCACCTTCACAGGCCTGGTCTCCACCCCGTTGAGCACGGTGAGGGGCACGCGACGCTGGGCCAACATGTCCGTGTACCCCGAGACCTCCCAGGTATGGCCGTTCTGGAGTTGCTCGCCCGACTGCCCCTCGGCCACCAGCAGCCTTTCGCGCGGCACGCCCTTGTCCACCAGGGCGTCGATCATCCCGCCGACAAAACCGGGATGAGTGATGACCCGCTTTTCCGGGGGAAAGAGCACCGTGGCATTGGGTTTGAGCAGCACCTTGCCGGTGGTGGGCAGCTCCAGTTCCACCGCGTTGAGGGCCGCATAGGCCAGGCTGCGGTACTGGGCAAAGGGCGCTTCATCCCGCTCGATACGGGCGCTGTAAACATAGACTTTGTCCGGATGGATTTTCATAGGGACCTCCCTGAGGGTATACCCCTGAAACTAGAGGCAAAAAAAAAGCAGTCAAGAGAAACTCCCGACTGCCTTCCTTGCTGCAAATATCCAGACTCAGGTCCGCATGACCCGCGCTCCCAGACCGCAGAGCCGCTCCTCCAGAAAGGCGTGGCCCCGGTCGAGCTGGTAGAGGTTGGCGATGGTGCTGGTGCCCTCGGCCGCCAGACCGGCCAACACCGCCGCTCCGCCGGCGCGGATGTCCAGGGCCTTGACCTTGCAGCCCTTGAGCTGGGCCGGGCCGTGTACAATTACCAGCCGGTCTTTCTCGGGGGAGAGCTTGGCGCCAAAGGCGCGCAGCACCTTGATGTGCCCGAAGCGGTCCTCGAAGACCGTCTCGCGGATGTAGCTATCCCCTTGGGCAATGCAGGAAAGGGCGGTGATGCAGGGCTGGAGGTCAGTGGGGAAACCGGGGTGGAAGGTGGTGACTACGTTGATGGGCGACAGGGGACCGGAGCGGCGCACCCGCAGCCACTGCCCGTCCTCATCGAGTTCCACCCCCATCTGCTGCAGCTTGGCCTCGAAAATCCTCAGGTGCTGCCGCTGCACTCCCTTGAGGGCAATATCCCCGCCGGTGATGGCCCCAGCCATCATCAAGAGGCCGGCGTCCAACCGGTCGTACATCACCGTGTGTTCGGCCCCGCGCAGCTTTTCCACGCCCTGGATGCGCACCGTGCGCGAACCGATGCCCTCCACCCGGGCGCCCATCTTGACCATCAGCAGGGCAAAGTCCTCGATCTCGGGGTCGGAGGCGGCGTTTTCGATGATCGACTCACCCCGGGCTAGGCTGGCGGCCATTATGAGATTCTCTACCCCGGTGTGGCTGGGCACATCGCAGTACATGGAGGCCCCTTCCAGGGCCTGGGCGCTGACGTGGAATCCCCCGCCGCGCATGCCCTCTACTGAGGCGCCTAGCCGGGCAAAACCGCGGTAGTGAAAATCCACCGGCCGCTGGCCGATGGTGCAGCCCCCCACCTCCTCGATCTGGGCTTGGCGGAAACGGCCCAACAGGGGACCCACAAAGAGGATTGAGGCGCGCAGCCTGCCGGTAAGTTCTGCTGGCAGGCGAGTGTTGTCGACGGTGGTGGCGTCGATTACCGCAGTGCCCTCGCGGGGATCGTACTGGACCTTGGCCCCCAGCCGGCGCAGGACCTCCAGGGCAACCAACACGTCTTTGACGGGAGGCACCCGGTGCAGGATAGTCTGGCCTTCGGAGGCCAGCAATGAGGCGGCGATCATCGGCAGGGTGGCGTTCTTGGCGCCCTGCACCAGGGCCTGGCCGCGCAGGCGCACGCCGCC
>SICG01000119.1 GCA_009691525.1 Candidatus Latescibacterota bacterium
TTCCCTTACCTTTGTTTGATTTTACGCGAGAGTGTTTGATGAGCACGCACCCGCAGGGGACCACTAGAGGGCGGTTTTCTGCCAAGCGTGAGCCAGCAGCTTTGATGCGCTTTCCCCGCGGGGAAGACCTGGAGTTGCTGTCGTGGGAATATGGGGTGACGGCCGCTCGCCCGAACCAGGGAAAGGAGTATCCTTGGCTCTGTTTGTCATTGTGTTCTGCCTGTTTTTGACCCGGCCTTCCCCGGGGGCGACCGTGGGTCGGGACACCACCATCGCCGGGCGGACCTACGCCCTGCTACCCATCGAGGCGCTCGCATCCCAGCTGCGCCAGGGCCGCGTACCGCTGCGCTACCGCCGCACCGCCTTCGCCGGCCGGCTCGAAGCCCGCATGGCCGGGATCGAAGAGGTGCGCGCGGCGGTGGAACTGGAGGACGTGCAGTTCCTCGACCAGCTGGTTCTGGACAGGGTCGTGTTCCGCGCCCCGGTGCAGGGCATTGGTGTGTTCTTCCAAAAGGGCCTGTCGGTGCTCGGTGCCCGCTTCGATGCCGGCCTGGACCTGCAGGACAGCGAGTGGCGCGGTCCCTTCAGCGCCAACCAGGCGCTTTTCGCCGGCCGCACCCGGTTCGCCAATTGCCATTTCTACGCCACGGCTTCCTGGATCGGTGCCGGTTTTGCCGGCCCGGCCGCCGTGCTGGCGCGCACCCGTTTCGAGGAGGGCGCCTTCTTCGAGGAGGCCCGCTTCGCCGGACCCGCCGATTTCGCCGACGTCTATTTCGAGGGCCTCTCCTCCTTCAAACGGGCCTCCTGGGGGAACGGAGTCTCCTTTGCCGGGGCCCACCTCAAGGACCGTAGCTTCTTTTGGAATGCCTCCTTCGGGGGTCCGGCCTCCTTCGACGAGGCCCGCTTCGGCAGCGAGGCCTCCTTCCATCAAGCCCGCTTCGCCCAGGCAGCGACCTTCCGCCGGGTTGGCTTTGTGCATGCGGTCCACTTCGACCAAGTCGAGTTTTCCGCAGGGGCCAACTTTGGCGGCAGCCATTTCAAACGCCTGGCGGATTTCGCCGACAGCCGCTCCGGGGGTGCCCTCGAGCTGGGTGCCGTTTTCACTGGCGACCTCGACCTGCGCCGCTGTCATGCCCCACTGGTGGACCTACGCCTTCCGGCCGGCTCAACTCCCGACATCGTGGCCGATTCCTCCGATACGGCCCGGGTTTTTATCCAAGAAATCCTCTGCGACCGGTTCCTGGTCCGCTGGGAACAGCTGGCCGGGCGCCTGGCCGCACCCGACCCCACCGATGTTCAGAGCCCGGGCGCTGTCTATGCTTTCCTGGAGCAGCAGTTCACCGCCCAGGGGTTGGGCGACGACGCCCGCCTCTGCCGCACCGCCGGCCTCGATTGGCGGCGGCGGGCACTCCCCTGGACCAGTCCGGAGAGGTGGTTCCTGGCGGGCTGGTGGCTGACCACCGGGTACGGGGTCAGGCTGAGCCGTTTTTTCTGGCTCTCGGCCCTGCTGGTGCTGGGGTTCGCCGCCCTCTACCGCCTCGGGCGCGACACCTTCCGGCCCGTGCATGGGGCGGGCGCATTCACGGCGCTCGGCTGCCTGCTCTTCAGCCTGCAGACCTTCGTCCGCGTGGGGCCGGTCAGCTGGCGACCCGCCGGCCCGTACCGGGTGCTGGTCATGATCCAGGCGCTGGCGGGCTGGTGCGTCTGGGCCCTGTTCATCGCTGCCTTGCTGGCGCGGATGTCCTGATGTCCTTCGGCTGCCTGTGCCCCTGCCTGCTGCTTTTGGCCTGTAGCCCTGCCCCTCCTCCGGGCTCGCCGGGCCAATTCACCGAAGTCACCCACCAGGCCGGCATCAATTTTACTCACTACAATGGTGCCCAGGGGGACTACTATTATGTGGAGACCTTCGGCTCGGGAGCGGCCTTCTTCGACTACGACCAGGACGGCTGGCAGGACCTTTTCCTGGCCAACGGCGCTTATCTTTCCGGCCAGCGGCCCGATCCCCCCCCCACCAGCCACCTCTACCGCAACCGGCGGGACGGCACCTTTGCCGATGTGACCAGCGCCACCGGCATCGGCCACCTGGGGTACGCCATGGGCTGCGCCGCGGCCGATTACGACGAGGACGGCGACCAGGACCTGTACCTGTCCTGCTTTGGTCCCAATGCCATGTACCGCAATGACGGGGGGTATTTCGCCGAGGTGGGTCGCCAGCTGGGAGTCGACGATCCGCGCTGGGGGGTCAGCTGCGGTTTCCTCGACTACGACCAGGACGGGGACCTCGATCTCTTCGTGGTCAACTACGTGGACTTTTCCCTGGAGCGCAATCCGGTTTGCCGGCGGGGGGAAATCCGCTCCTACTGCGAGCCCACCACCTATGAGCCCACCAACAGCGTGCTCTACCGAAACGACGGGCAACACTTCAGTGATGTCAGCCAGGAGGCCGGCATCACCCTCAAGGGCCGGGGTCTGGGGGTGGTTTTCTTCGACTACGACCAGGACGGGGACACCGACATCTATGTGGCCAACGACGGGATGATGAACTTCCTCTATGAGAACCGCGGTGGCCTCTTCGTCGAGAACGGCCTGCAGGCGGGGGGACGCTACAACCGCGATGGCCACGCCGGGGCCGGCATGGGGGTGGACTTCGGGGACTTCGACCGCGACGGCAATCAGGACTTGATCGTGACCAACTTCTCCCAGGAGACCAATACCCTCTACCACAACAACGGTCAGGGCCATTTTGAGGACATTACCCCGCAAGTTGGTCTGGTTGAGCCCTCGTATCTGCCGCTGGGCTTCGGGGTGTGCTTCGTAGACTACGACAAAGACATGGACCTCGACCTGTTCGTCGCCAACGGCCACGTCATGGACCGCATCGCCGAGGTGGATTCCTCGCTCTTGTACGCGCAGGCCAATCAGCTGCTGCGCAACGAGGAAGGCCGTAGCTTCACCGATGTCTCTGCCCTCGCCGGTCCGGACATGGCGGTCCGGAACGTGGGCCGGGCCGCGGTCGTCGCCGACTACGACAACGACGGTGATCCGGACGTGTTGGTGACCACCGAGGCTGGGCCGCCGCGCCTGTTGCGCAACGACGAGGGCAACCGCAACCACTGGCTGTCGGTAGAACTGGTCGGCAAAGCGCCGCGCGATGCCCTGGGAGCCAGGGTGGCGGTAGAGGCCAGCGGCGTGCGGCAGGTGCGCGAGCGCCATTCCGGGGGCAGCTACCTTTCCAGCCAGGACCCCCGCCTGCACTTCGGCCTGGGGGCAAACACCCACGCGCGGGTCGAGGTGCGCTGGCCCGGCGGCCAGGTGCAGCAGCTGGGCGAGGTGGCCGCCGACCAGTTCCTTAGACTGGTTGAACCTTGACATCGAGGCGCTGGGCCGGCACCTGAGCAAAGGCCACCTCCAGGCGCGCCTGGAGGCGAACATGGAAACCGACCAGGAGAGGCAACTTGTCCTATCACCGATCCGAACTCATCGAAGGACAATGGATCCGGTTGTCCTGTTGCCACCCGAGGCAAAGGCGCCGGCCATGACGCCCGGGATCACCGCAAGGGCACTCGTCGCGGCTTTGCTGACCAGCAGCATCGGTGCCAGGGGATGGGCCGCTCCCGTGACATTCGTCGACGCGGCGGCGACAAGCGGTATCACCACGCCCAACGTATCGGGTTCGACTCAGCGCTACATTGTTGAAGGCATGATGGGAGGGGCCGCCTTTTTCGACTACGACCGGGACGGCGATCCCGACCTGTATGTGACCAACGGCTCGCGCTTCGAGGGCTTTCCCGCCGGGCAGCACCCCACCAATCACCTCTATCGCAACGACGGCGGTGTCTTTGTCGATGTTACGGCCGATGCCGCTGTGGGAGATACCAGCTGGTCCATGGGCTGCGCCGTAGCCGATTACGACAATGACGGCGACGAGGATCTCTATGTCACCAATTTTGGCCGCAATACCCTCTACCGCAACAAGGGCGACAGCACCTTCGAGGACGCAACAGTGCTAGCGGGCGTGGGAGACCGGCGCTGGGGCACGGGATGCACTTGGGGGGACTATGACCTGGACGGCGATGTGGATCTCTTCGTGGCCAATTACGTCGACTTCTCCCTGGAGTACCGCTCGACGATCCCCTGTCTGTGGAAAAATCTCTCCGTCTACTGTGGACCCCGCGGCCTGCTTCCTGCCGCTGACGTCCTCTACCGCAACGAGGGCAACGGCACCTTTGTTGATGTGAGCGCCGCAGCCGGGGTTGATAAAGTCTATTATGGTATGGCGGCAAGCTTCGGAGATTTCGACAACGACGGCTGGCCTGATCTCTTCGTAGCGGACGACTCCACCCCCAATCTCCTCTACCACAACCAGAAAGATGGCACCTTTGCTGAGATGGCAATCGAGGCCGGGGTGGCCTATAACGGCGAAGGGGTCACGCAGGGGAGTATGGGCCTGGCACTTGGGGATTACGACAACGATGGCCTAGAAGACATTTTCGTCACCAATTTCGCCGATGAGTACAATGCGCTCTACAGAAACAGCGGGGACCTTTTCTTCTACGATGTCTCTTTTGAGACCCGCATCGCCTCTGTGGGGACCCGCGAGGTCGCCTGGGGCACAACTTTCTTCGATTTCGATAACGATGCCGATCAAGATCTCTTTGTCGCCAACGGCCACACCTATCCACAGGCCGACCTGCCCGAGGCCGAAAGCAGCTACCGGGAGAAGAACATCCTCTTTGAGAACCAGGGCAACGGTCGCTTTGTCGACGTGTCTGCCCAGGCCGGCCCGGGTCTGGCGATCAGCCAGGTGAGCAGGGGGGTATGTGCGGCAGATTACGACAACGACGGCGATGTGGATCTTTTTGTGCTGAACCTCAACAGCCTTCCCACGCTCCTGCGCAATGAGGGAACCCGGACTAACAACTATCTGACGATCCAGACAGTGGGCACCCGCAGCAACCGGGACGGGATTGGTGCTCGCCTGACCCTCCACGCCGGAGGGCAGCGACAGGTTGCCTGGGTGCAGAGTGGGGGGAGTTACCTATCTCAGAGCGATCTACGGGTGCACTTTGGCTTGGGCAAGGCTACCGTGGTGGACAGCCTCGAAGTGCGGTGGCCCAGCGGTGCGGTGCAGGCGTTGCCCGGCGTGGCCGTGAACCAGGTTCTCGTAGTGCGCGAGCCGCCCTAGCGCCGGGAGAGAGCAACCGCCCACCACGACCCGCCACATTACCTATTGTTGTTGGGCTGCGAGTCATAGCCCAGCAGTTGTTTCAGCCTGGGCGTAGCCCGGTTGACCACCTCCTGCGAGACGATTCCGAGGTGGTTCTGTTGCGGTTTGAGCAGCGCGCGGCAGTAGAATCCGAGCAGACCGACGCGGTTCCGATCCGTGCGGTTGGCCGAGGAACCATGCCACACCGCGCCATTGAGAATCAGCACCGAACCCTTGGGTCCCTCAACCTGCACCTCGTCGTCATATTCAACCCCTGCGGCAGGCAGGGCCTCTAGACGATGATGCGAGCCGGGGATGCAACTGGTGGCGCCGTTGTCGCGCGTGAACTCGTCGAGAAACCACACGCTGTTGGCGACCAGAGGGAAACTAGGGCGAGGGGAGGGCAGGTTTGACACCGGGTAATCGATATGCAGCCCCCCGTCAGGGGTGCCTGGTCCCAGAATATTGGCCGTGAACGAACTGAGGGCGAAATCGTCACCCAGTAGATACGCCATCGCCTCGAATACGCTGGGATGCTGTATCGCCTGTTCGAATACCTCGCCTTTATCGACGAGGTTCCAGACTCGCTGCGCGCCCCTGCCATAGGTGTGATTGCACCCTTCACGCAGATCTTGGGCAGCCAGTGCCAGGCATGATTCCCGCATGAGATCCGCGTCGGCTTCGGAGAGAACGCCTTCGAGCAGCAAAAAGCCCTGATCATCTAGGAGTCTTTTCCGGTCTTCTGTCAGCATGAGATGCCACCTGCTCCGTGAATGCCGCCAAAGCAAAGGCGGCGCCAGGACCAATGAACGCTATTCCTTCGCCTCGACCCTTGCCGATTCATGTCTCCGCGGCCAGTTCTCTTCGCGTATGACGACGGGGTATTTCTGGCGCAGGGCGCGGACGTAATCTACGTATCCCCTCTTGGCTCTATCGATTTTCACATAGGCTCGAGCGCGTCGCTGAGAATCGGCGTCATAGGGCGTTAATTCCTGCTTGCGCTCCTCTACCTTGAATACTGAGTAGCCCTCCTCCACCTTGACGGGACCCCCGACCTGGCCCACGCCCAATGTCTGGACGGCGTCGTAGAGCTGGGGGTGGAGTTGTCGGGTGTAGGAATCGAACTGCAGACGAGCCTTGCGTTGCTTGCTTCCCTTTCGTTGGGTGTATTGCAGGGCAAGGCGCTCGGGGTCTTTGGTATCCTGAAGTTCCCTTTTGAGTCGCTGGGCAAGCGAATCGGCGGGAACCAGAATCTCGATCACTACCGTGGTGCCGGGCATGATGAACTTTTCGGGATTGGTATCGTAAAAGGCGCGGGCTTCCCCTTCGGTAACCGTCACGTTCCGGTCGACCTGGCGCCAGCGCAAAACGCTCAAGAGCAGATCTACCCGTTTCGTAGCGAGGGCTCTGAGCATGCGGGGATCTCGGTCTACCCCAGCCGCTCGGGCTGCTGCCAACACCAGGCGTTGAGGAATGACTGCCCGTTCCAACAAGGAAACGATCTGGGTGCTGTCTGCCAAGCTCCGGGGAGGGACATGGGCAGCCTGGACAATACGACAGAATTCAGCGATGCTGACCTGGCCCCCTTCGTACGAACAAATCATCTCTCCTCCCTGCTCTCCGGGAGGAACAAAATCCTCATCTGCGTAGACTGGAGCCAAGGAAGTGATCAGCGCAATCTTGTCATGGTATATGTGTGGACGGTATACCTGCGTCAATGAATCCAGCACGGTCATGCGGCGTTCAGCCATTTTCTGGGCCACCAACTCCTTATCGATCTCCTCCCGGGAGGCGCTCAGAGGTGCGGGTATCGCGTCGAGGATCTTGAAGACCACGTAGCGGGACTTGCCTTCGTAGCCCATGGGAACGGGATCGGACACGGCACCCACATCCAGATGGTAGAGGTGATCGGCAATGCCCTTTTCGACCTTGTCTTTCAGCATGTAAACCCCGCTGTCGCCGCCGTGCTTCCCGGTCTCCCGATGCAGCGACCGCTTGGCAGCCAACCGTTGAAAATCGGCGCCAGCCTTCAGTTCGGCCAGCACCTGCAGGGCTGCCTCCTGAGTCTCCACCATGATGCCGGCGAAGCGGAGCGCACGATCCCGGTGCGTCTTGCGCCAGTGTGCCTCGCGCTCTTCCTCGGTGATGTCGATCCGGAGATTCACCACCTGTTCCCGATAGAGCTCGAAGAGGTGGTCCCGCTCGTACTCATCCAGCTTGCGTTTGAAACTGGGATCGTCCTCGATCTTCAGGGCCTGTGCCTCCAGCAGGAGCAGTTTCTTGTCTATCAGGGCCTCCAGCAACTGCCTATCGGCCTCCTCAGGCGTGGCACCTTCTTTCATCCCCTCGGGGATGGCGGCGCTGAAGGCCTCAAATTCGGCTACTTCGATCCGCTGGTCTCCCACCTCGGCCAGGATGGGGGTCTCAGAGGAGGGTTCGCCGCAGCCCACCAACTGGGTCAGCAAGCAACTGGCACCCAACAAGAACAGGGCGCGGGTGATTCTAGCGGTGTTCATCTCTTATCTTTCTTTGGGCTAGCATTGACAATATAGGAAACGAGGCAAGGGTCTCAGCAACCATCCCGTGGATGGGAAGGTGGCCCCCAATTCATCCGCCTTCCAGCGCGCGGTACTCCTCCAGATCCCGCTGCGCCTTGGCACTGTTGGGATGGGCTGCGGCCCGATAGAAGCGGACTCTGGCTTCGAGCAGCTTGCCTTTCCAGGGCACGTACGGTTCCAGTTGTTCGAGCACGCTCACACATTCGCGGGGGGTGGCGAGCCGAAAGCTCAGGTTCAGCAGGGTCTCCAGGCGTTCCTCTCTGGCGAAATCCATGGCGAAAGGTGCTTGCAGGGCCTCGTACAGACGGCGCGCGCTGAGCGGATCCTGGGTCCCTAGATCCAGGGCCAGGGCCAGCGCGCCTTCAAGTAGGGGGGGCCAGAGCCACGGATCAGTGCGGTAGTGTTCAAAGGCTGATTCCAGTGCCTTAATTGCCTCCTGATGCCGCCCCTGACGAGTGCGCAGAATGGCTACGATGATATCGGCTTCAGCGGGATGAAAAACGCGCAGTTGCTCGGCGTACTGCAGTGCTTCAGGACGCTGGTTATGGGCCATGATGGCCGCTACAATCAGGAGTTCGAATAATCCCACAGGCGGGTCAGTCTGCTTCGACCACCACTCCAGCGCAGCGCCTGTCTGGTTCCGTTGCCAGGCCGCTAGGGCTTGCAGGCGGTATCCCTGCTCGAGGGTCAGTTGCGGAAAGCGGTTCGGGAGGAGGCGCTCTCCCTGGCCGATCAGAAAAGCGATGCGTTGGCGCTGCACGTTCACCCAATCCATGTCGCCCCTTACCACCTGTGGCCGGTCTTCCTGATGCTCTCGCCCCAGGGCTTCGAGGATGCCGATGTCAAAGTGCCGAGCGGATCCCAGGCTGCGCGCCAGGGCATACTCCACCCGGGTGCGATCGTCCGTGTTCAACGGCGCCTGTCCACCCCAAATGCGCCCGATGCCGGGACCGGCGACGAAGTGGGCCAGGAATCCTTCCAGATCGGTCGCCCGCCAGGCAGTGGCCAGGGCACTGCAGTAGGGTTCCTCGCGGATCCGCGCCCGCAGTCCGGGGATGTCATAGGAAAGGGGATGGGCGGTGGCGACCAGCAGCAAGTCCCGCTTCTTGGTCTGCCAGGTCTCCACACACGGAAATACCGAACTCAGCGTGGCGTAGATGGTTTGGATGGTCTCCTGGTTGATCTCGTATGCTTGCAGCCACTGCAGAAAGAGTCCCTCTTCTTGCAGTCGCGCGGCAATGCCCTGGTAAAACTCCTGGGTGTAGAGACTGGAAACACCCGCACGGAAAGGATTTGAGGGTTCGGAAAAGATCACATCGTAGCGCTGCTGGCCCGCCAGTACTACCTCGCGCGCGTCCCCGACGAGGAGGTGGACCTTGGGATTGTGGAGGACATCCCGGTTGACTGGCGCAAAGACGGGTGCCGCTTCGACCACGGCCGCTTCCAGTTCTGCCACATCGACCCGATCGACAGCAGGGATGGCAGCCAGCCAGCCAGCGCTGCTGCCGGTTCCCAGGCCGATAACCAGCGCCGTGCGGGGGTGTGGATGCAGAATCGCCCCGACCATGCCGCCCATGATCTGGGTGGGGGCGTCGCCCGCAGCCGAGCCGTCGCTTTTGCCGTTCAGTAAAAGCGCCGGGCCTGCCTCCGTGGTGCGCAGGGCTACGGCACTTTCCCTGCCCTCCCGCTCCCAGAAGACGGCGCGCCGTTGTTGGTGCAGCCAGTCGCGTATCTCGTTAGCGCTTTTGCCGTACAGCGGCGCCAACCCCGCTCCGATCGGGCTGTGCCGCCAAGCCGCCGTCGGACCGGTTGTCTGCGTCAGTGCCACGGCAAATAAGGCACTGGCGACCGACAACCCCGGGCGTCGGAACAGTCTGGCCCACGCAGGACCGCCCTCCTTGCCAATACTGTACGCCGCCAGGCCCAACCCCAAAGCCGAGAGCAGGGCGATGGCCAGCCTCCAGGCGCCAGGGGCCGACAGCCACGGAAGCAGCACAAACCCTCCAATCGCAGCACCCAGGATAGTGCCCAGGGTATTCCAGGCATAGGCCCACCCGACGTCGCGGCCCAGGCGGTGACCGGCGGATCCCAACAGGGCGATGAGTAGGGGAAACTGATACCCTGCGGCCACCGCCGCAGGAAGAACCACCAGGCCCGTGATTGCGGTCCACGAAGACACCAAATCTCCCAAGCTAGCGCCACTCCACTGGCCCAGCACTCCGGCCATTACTGCCACTCGATCGCCCAGGGAGTAGGGTATGGCAATACACAAGGCTTCGAGGCCACAGCTGAGAGCCAGACTCGAAAACGTGGGGGATCGGCGGCCCGACAAGGCGTAGAGCCCTCCCCCCAAACCGACGCCCAGCAACCCCGTGGCCAGGATGAGACCAAACGTATAGGTCGTGCCTCCCAGTAAAGGGGACAGCATCCGGTACCAGACCAGTTCCATGAGTAGGAAGACGAAACCCGCAACTGCCGCCGCGGCAAAGACGAGTACTCTCGGTGTTGAGATTTGCACCGCGCCTTCACCTTCTGTCAGGTCGCTCTGCTTCAAAGGCAAAGAAACAAAGGCGATCTCTCGGGACATCCTCAGGGCCAGGACGCCGATCACAGCGTTGACCCCGCAGGCCAACCACAGGGTCCCGCGGGCACCCAGGCACTCCAGCAAAAGAAAGGTTGCCGCCAGGGTTCCGCCCACGGCGCCGAGGGTATTGGCACTGTAGAGTGATGCTACCCGATGCCGCCCCATGTCCTCGTCGCGGCAGAAGGCTCTGGCTGCGGCAGGGAGGGTCCCTCCCATGAGCAACGTCGGCGCCGCCAGGACCAGTGCGGTCAGCGCGATTCGAACCCAGGTCGCCAGTGCCGACCCCAAGACCGCCTCACCACCTAGACCGATATAGATCCCGCGCGCCAACGCAATCAGGAACGGAGAGACGGCAGCCAGGACCGCGATGAGCAGTTCCAGGTACGCATAGAGTTCGAGAGGGCGACGATATAGGTCCGCCCGCCGCCCCAGCCAGATCCCTCCGATGCCCAGCCCGCCCAGAAACACGGAGAGCACGGCAGCTGAGGCCGAGGTAGAACCTCCGAAAACGAGCCGGAACTCCCGCAGCCAGACCATCTGGTAGATGAGGGAGCACAATCCCGATCCGAAGAGCAGGCCGCTGGCACGGACTATCTGACGGTCGATGGGCATGGGCTTTCAGGTGCGGCGGTCCAGCCACACTGGACTAAGTAGGGCCCGATGTCCGTCGGCTTGGCGCAGACGCAGGTAGTAATAGGCCCACTCCCCTTCCGGGGCGGGCAGTTCGATACCTTCCAATTCCACATCCCATGCATTCGGCCTGCCCTGCCACACACAGCGCCCACCGGAGATGATCTCTACGAGCGCAATCGGTGCAGTGCCATGGAGCCGGGCAGAGAAGTGCACTTCCTCCCCCGGTGCCAGGTCCTTTTCGCCGCCCAAGGGCACCCCGTTGACCGAATAGTCGCACACGATGGGCACCCCGGAAGTCGCGTACGTCTGGCGCTGGTCCATGGCCTGCCAGATCGCCTCCCGTGTCAACTCCGTAGCCCTGAAGCACGTCAGGTCCACATACCGACCCATTAGCTGGGTAGGATGGCCTTCGTGGTTGTCGGTGCCACCGGTGAAGCCCAGGCGCCAGCCCCGCGCAAAAGCATCCTGTATTGAAGAGCCCTGGCCCTCCTCTGCAATGCCCCATGCCGCGTCGAACCGGCTCGACTCGTAATTTCCTCCCCCGCCCAGGACTTCGACCAGTCGCACCCGGTCGTTGGGGAATGACCAGTCGTATTCCGTCCAGTAGATTCCCTTGCTCAGCAATTCTCGGTGCTTGCCTCTGGGCAGGACCTGGCCGGCGGTGGGGTGATGCGGCACCACGACTACATCTGGGGGCCAAGCGACTTCGGAAGGGTTCACTTCGGGATCCCAATACCAGGTGCCTACATCCACCTCGCGGGAGCGCAGATAGACATTGGCGTGACCGTAGGCGTTGGAACTCTCCCAGGCCGGAAGGGTGACAAAGCGGCCGGGTTCGTAAAACGCTTCGTTGACGGCCAAGCACTCCTCCCACCCTGGTCCGATGGGGGCATGGTCGGTCATGGCGACCACGTCGAGGTTCAGGTAGTCGCGGGCGTAGGCATAGGCCGCGCTCGGCTCCCGATCGCCGTCTACCGAAAGACGGGTGTGGAAGTGTATGCCACCGAAAAAGTGCTGCCGCGCTCCTATTGGGGGCGCCACAACAGGACCGCTTTGGGCTTCGAAGCCCCGGAGGGGATCCCGCACTTCGATGCGACTGGGGCCATCGCCTTTCAATGTTAGGTCTCCAAACGTCCTCCGGCCCCCATGCTCTGGGCCAATCTCGATCTCCTCGGGGAAGCCCTTTAGCTGGCCATCAGTCTTCGTCCTCAGAGTTCCGCGGTACTGCGGCAGGGGGTTGAGGTACTCATCGGTGGCAAACACCACGGCGCGAACCTTGCCCGTTGTATCCGGCCCCGCCGAGATCCGGGCTTCCAGGCGCGTTGCTTCGCCAGGGGAATTGGGCAAGGGGATCGGCTCACCCACCTGTTCGAAGAACTCGGAACCGGGGTGTCGCACCTTGACCAGCAGGTCTCCCTGGACGTCGGCGTGCACAGAGGAGACCACCCGCAAGGAAAAAACCAGGTGCGCCCCTGGGCTCAGAGACTGGGTGATCTGGACGGTACACAGATAGACTTCGCAGAGGGGCCGCCCGATGAGGCCGCCTCCCGCAGGGCCTACGCCACCGCGCGTCCAATCGGTCCAGTCGCGCGGCAGGTCGTGGCCCAGCACGACCCGCCCTTTTCCTCTCTCTATGGCGAACCCATCCAGACTCCAATCGAAGGTATAGGAATGGAAAGTGCTGATGGAGATGCGCACGTCGGTGCCGTAAGCAAGCCCGGCGGGACATTCCAGGCCGACCTTGATGGGCTTGGGATTCCGGTCGGTAGCGATGAATATCGCAGGTCCTTCGTAGGTGGAGCGCAATGGATTAGTCACGAATCGTCCTCCTAGGTGTTGGTCTCGACTTTGGCCATGATAGCGGACTGCAGAGACAAGGGAACAGCTCTTCAGAGAGAACACTGCCCAGGCAGCCCATCAGCAACATCCGCCCCAACGGGTGGTTTCTCGCTGATAGTCTCTCTTCACTCGATCCTAATGGTTAGCAGACCACATCCGGGAACATCCAGGGTGGCGACGCCATCCACCACGGGAAGCGAGTGCAGATCTTCCTCCAGTGTCGTAGTGCGGAAAGCTCGGGTGACAGCCCGGCCGGGCAGACCCACCTTGGCCTGCACCTGACTGGTCGATAGGTTCTGCAGCCGCACAATAATGCCCTCGCCCTCGGTTGCGCACTTGACGTGCAGCGGCACCACCCCCAGCCCCGACACCTCGATCAAACGCCCCTGGACCGCCCCCTCCAGATGCACTACCGGGTGAATCTCCACCGGCGTTCTTGCCTCCAGGCCTGCCAAGGTCGATTCCAAGGGGTTGAAGGGACCGTGAGTTCGCAGTTCGTAGGCAAAGCGCAGCCAGCCTGCCTGTGAGGCGCGGTAATTGGTGTTCCAGTAGTTGTTCACCGGCCAGGCCAGTAAGAGTGGATTGGCATCCTGCACTACCGTTTTTTGGCCACGGCCGAAATTGAAACCGCCGATTTGCACCAGGGGGGCGTCCGGGCAGGCCAAAGTCAGTCCCCTCTCGGCGTTGTGGAGGGTGACCCAGTTACCCACAGTCACCCAGTCCCGCACCGCACCCGGCAACTGCTCTTCGTCAAAGGCTACCGGTGTCCCTGCCGTGTCGT
>SICG01000120.1 GCA_009691525.1 Candidatus Latescibacterota bacterium
ACCAAGCTGGCCTACGGCCGCCTGGGTTACGCCTTCCCCCTCAGTCGGCGGTTGAACACCCGGTTTCTCAACTTCACCTTTGCCAAGTGTTACGCCGAACTCTTCGCCGAGGCTGGGATCGTGGGCAACTTCTCCCATGCCCACTGGGGGGACCTGAACACCAAAGACTTCCTCACGGATGTGGGCGGCGAATTGCGCATGCAGGTCTTCTCCTTCTACCGCATTCCCATGACCGCCTTTTTCCAGGTGGCCCGGCCGCTCAATCGCAACCGGGTGGCCCGCGACCCGGGCGATCCGCCCATCGACAAGTGGCGCTATTACTTTGGTCTGACCCTATGAAAACCGATCTGCACCAGCTGGCCCTGCGCCTCAAGGTCATCGAGATGCTCAGAGTGCATACCACGCAGCGCCAGCTGCGCGAGGCACCTCGCCGCTGGCGCCGTTTCATCAGGCCCAACTGAGATGCTCAAACTGATGTCTTTCCCGCGCGGCAGCAACCGCAACCGACCGCTCAAACAGCGGCTGCAGAGCGTCGATTTCGACTCGCCCCAGGAGCTGGAACGGCTTTTCAGGCGCTTCTGGCGGGAGCGACAGCGGGGATTTGGCAGAGGGTTGGCAACAGAAACTGAGACGGAGGTCGCATGCGTTTAGTCCGCCTGTTGCTGGGTTGCCTGCTGGCCGGCTGCGGCGGCAGCCCAGAGCCGCCGGCCGACAACCCGCCCGATCCGGTGGCCCATGCCGTGGCCGAGGGGGCGTTGGTCGACACCGTCGGTCTGCGCAACCTGGCCGAGGGCGACACCCTCAACGAGGACCAGGGGTTGACGATTGTCGAGACCACGATCAGTTTTCCGCCCGAGGCAGCCGGCGGCGAGGTTTTTGCCTGGGAGTTCGAGGCCCGGGAATTGCGCCCGGTGAAGTTGCTCATCATGCGCTTCGACCAGGGCAGAGACCACCTCGAATTGGTGGGGGAGAGCGAACTGGTGGTTCCCAGACAACAGGGGGCCAATCGTTTTGTACTGCGCGAGCCCATCCCGATCCGACCACACGATCTGTACGGCATCTATCAGCCAGAAGCCGGGACCATCCCCTTCAAAAAGGTGCTCAACTGGAAAACCCTGATCACCATCAAGCCCCTCACCCGCCCGTGGATGAAGCGCGACCTGTTCTCCATGTACGGGTGGCGTTATGCGCTGCGGGTGTTTTGGCGCAAGGAGAAAGCTCCACAATGAGTTTAATGCGGAAGCTGGCGCTGGCGGCCCTGGTGCTGCTGACCGGATGCGGCGGCAAAAAGGAGGAGGCGGGCGATCCGGCGCAGGCCCAGCAGCAGCAGGCCCTATCCCAGGTGCGCCAGCAGTTGGCAGGGCAGCCTAGCTCGCCTCTGCTCCACTTCCAACTCGGGCAGATCTACGATCGCTACGGGCAGGCCGATTCGGCGGTGGCCGCGTATCGGCGGGCCATCTCCCTTGAGGAGGCCTATCCCGAGGCGCATTTTAACCTGGCGACCGGCTATTATACCCAGGGCCGGACCCAGGAGGCCATCTCGGCGTACCAGCAGGCCTTGCGCTTCCGCCCGGATTATGCCCTGGCCTACAACAACCTGGGCTTCATCTACAAAATGGCCGGCGACCTCGACCAGGCCGAGGCCGCCTATGCACAGGCCATCCGCTGTGATACGAGCTTCTTCGAGGCGTACAACAACCTGGGCCAGCTCTACAAAGAGCGCAACCATCAGGCCCAGGCCCAGCCCTTCTACCGCAAGGCCATCGCCCTCAAGCCGGACTTCCCCGAGGCGTACGTCAACCTGGCCGCCGCCTGCAAGGCTCTGGGGCAGAAAGCCGAGGAACAGCAGGTCCTCAACGCCTATCTGGCCCAGTTCGGCAAGGAAGCCCAGTACAGTTCCCACGCCCGCGAGCGGCTGCGGGATTTGGCCAAGACCAAGTAGGCGGCGTATCAGGCCTTAGCGATCCCGCTCAAAGAGTTGCAGGTTCATCTCGTTGGGGCCCTCGAAGAAGGCCAGGCGGATGCCGCTCTCGCCGGCAGGTGCTGGCTCCCCTTTGACCTTGGCCCCCTTGCCCCGCAGTTCCGCCACTGCCTGATCAGCGTTGTCCACCCGGAACGAGATATGGTGAAAGCCGACGGGGGCTTGCATGGTCTTGGCGGGCATCAGCTCCAGGATGACCCCGTTGCCAGCCTCCAGAAAGACAAAATCCCCGTCGCCCTCGTTGGGGAAACGCTCCAGTACTTTTAATCCGAGTTTTTCAGTGTAGAACTTCACCCCGGCCTCCACGTCGTCGGTGACGATGGCGATTTTGTGCAGATTGTTGATGGTCATGGTGCACTCCTTTGGGTTGGCGTTGCGTAGGTGGTGCGCAGCAGTTTCCAGTAAGCGGCGCTGGAGGTGAGGATCAGTAGCGCGGCGGTGTATACCAGCACTTGGCCCACCGCAGCGGGGATGGGCAGCACATAGCTGAGTACGGCCAGTCCCACACACAAGGTGGTGTACTTGCCCAGGCGGTTGGCGGGGATCACCAGGCCCCGCCGGTGCAACAGACTCAGGCCGACGGCGAGGATGACCACATCCCGCGCCAGTAGCAGCAGCACCAGCCAGAGCGGAAAGCTCCACCAGCAGACCAGGCCCAGGCTCAGGCTGCCCAACACCAGCTTGTCGGCCACCGGGTCGAGAATCTGCCCCAGGGCCGAGGACTGGCCCCAACGGCGGGCCACGTACCCGTCGAGAATGTCGCTCACGCCCATTACCAGGATCAGGCTCAAGGTGCTGGCGGAAAGGGTCTGCCCATCCCGCGACAAGCCGTAGAGCACCAAGGGGATGAGCAGGACGCGCAGGGCGCTGAGCAGGTTGGCCGCCATTGGTTAGTCCTAACGCAGCAGCTCCTGGGCGTGCTGCCTGGCGCTGGCCGAGACTTTTTCGCCGGCCAACAGCTGGGCCAGTTCCTCGGCGCGCCCGCCCTCGTCAAGCAGGTGGACCTCGGTGAAGGTGCGGCCCCGGCGCTGGCTTTTGCGCACCGAGAAGTGGGTGTGGGCCAGGCCGGCGATCTGCGGCAGGTGGGTGATGGCGATGATCTGGTGCGAGGAGGCCAGGGCCCGCAGCTTTTTGCCCACGGCGGTGGCCACCCGCCCCGAGACCCCGGTGTCGATCTCGTCGAAGACCAGGAGGAAGACCCGGTCCTGGTCGGCGATGACTTCTTTGAGAGCCAGCATCAGGCGCGACAGCTCGCCGCCCGAGGCGGTGCGGGCCAGGGGGCGGGGTGCCTCACCCACATTGGGCGAGATGTAGAACTCCACCCGTTCGAGACCGCGTTCGTCGGCCCGCCAGCGCTGGCCCCCGCGCTGCACTAGGCCCTGGGGGTCGGGCTCTTCCTGCAGCTCCACGGCGAAAACCGTCTGCTCCATGCCCAGCTTGCCCAGGCTCTTCTCCACCACTGCCGACAGGGCCTTGGCCGCCTTGTGGCGTCCGGCGGAGAGGGCCAGGCAGGCGGCGGTGAAGCGCTTCAATAGTTCTGCGGTTTCAGCCTCGGTGCGGCGCAGTTGGTTGTCGAGCTGGCCGGCGCGGTTTTCTTGATGTTCCAGTTGTCCTGCCAGCTCCAGCACCGCGGTGGGGGTGCCGCCGTATTTTTGGCTGAGCCGGCGCAAAGTGTCCAGCCGCTCGCGCACCTCTTCGCGGCGTTCGGGGCTGGTTTCCAGATGGCGGGCGTATTCGCCCAGGCTGCCGGTCAGATCCTCCAACCCGTAGACCAGTCCTGCCAAGGCCGTGGCCTGGGGCTGGAGGCGGGGGTCGGTCTCGGCCAGGCGCTCCAGCTGACGGCGCGCTTTGGCCAGGGACTCGGCCACTGAGCCCTCGCCCTGGTCGAGCAACTCGCAGAGCTGGGCGGTGGTCTCGGCCAGGGTCTCCAGATTCTCGAGCACCTTCAGCTCCTGGGCGAGCTTCTCCTCCTCCCCCGGCACTGGGTTGAGCTGGCGGATCTCCTGGAGTTGAAAGGCGCGCAACTCCTCGGCCCGGCGCAATTGCTCGCGTTCGTCGCGCAACTGCTCGCCCTGCTGGCGGCTCTGGCCCCAGGTGTCGAAGAGGTGGGCTACCTCCCCGGCCCGGTTGCTTAGGCCGCCAAAGGCGTCGAGGAAGACGGCGTGTAACCCGATGTCTAGCAGGGAGTGATGTTCGTGCTGGCTGTGCAGGTCGGCCAGTAGCGCACCCACTTGTTTGAGCTGTTTGAGCGAAAGGGTCAGGCCGTTGGCAAAGGCGCGGGTGCGGCCCTGGGCCGACAGCTCGCGGCGCAGCACCAGCTGGCCTTCTTCGAGAGGGAGGCCGGCCTCTTCGAGGCGGGCGGTCACCGGGTGGTCAGCGGAGAATTCAAAGACGCCCTCGACGAGGCCCTTGTCGGCGCCGCTGCGCACCAGTTCGGCGCCGGCCTGGCCGCCGAGTACGGATTCGAGGGCGCTGAGTACAATAGACTTCCCAGCCCCGGTCTCGCCGGTGATGGCGTTGAAGCCAGGGCCAAATTCGAGCTGCGCCTCTTCGATGAGGGCGAAGTTCTTGATGTAGAGCCGCGTCAGCATGGGTCTGGCTCAGGAGTCCTGGAGTTCCTCGTCTCCATCGAGGAACTCCAGACTGAAGTTGCCCTCCCCGTCCTCTTGCAGGACCTGCACCCGTTTGCGGGCCTGGTCCAGGTAGCGGGTGCAGGCGCGCGAGGCAGCGACGCCCCGCTCGAAAATCTGGAGGGCGTCTTCGAGAGACAGTTCGCCCTGTTCCAGGCGTGTGGCGCTGTCTTCCAGCTGTTCCAGGGCCTGTTCGAAGGAGGCGGGTTGGGTGCCCGCCGGGTTTTCACTCATCCTGTAACTCCTCCACGCGGCAAAAGGCCCGGCCCGCGGCAAAACGCAGGACCAGGGGGTCGCCGACGGCCAGTTCGCGCTGGCTGCGCACCGGCTGGCTGTCGGGGCGCTGGACGTAGGCGAAACCCCGGCTCAGGTTGGCCAGCGGGCTGCGGACTGTGAGGCGCAGAGCCGCCCGGTCCAGGCGCTCGACCAACTGGCGCCCGCGCCGGTCAAAGGCGGCGGCCAGGTTCTGGCGCTGTTCGTCGGCGTACTGACCGCGCTCTTCGAGGTGGTCGCGCAGTTGCTCCCACAGGCGGCGGGGGGCGCATTGCTCCACGCGTTGCTGGCGCGCCTCCAGCCCGTACGCCATGGCTCGGTCCAGATGGCGACGCCACTGGGCTACCTGCTGGTGCAACACTCCGTAATCCTGGGCCACCACCTCGGCGGCGGCCGATGGGGTGGGCGCCCGGTAGTCGGCCACATAGTCGGCGATGGTGTAGTCGACCTCGTGGCCTACCGCCGAGATCACCGGCACGGGCGAGGCGTAAATGGCCCGGGCCACCACTTCCTCGTTGAAGCACGCTATGTCTTCGGGCGAGCCGCCCCCGCGACCGACGATCAATATATCCACCTCAGTATGGCGGTTCAAGTCGGCGATGCCCCGGGCGATCTCCTCGGCGGCGCCCAGGCCCTGCACCTTGGCGGGCCGCAGGATGAGCTGCACCCCGGGGGCCCGCCGCCCCAGCACGTTGATAATGTCGCGGATGACCGCCCCGGTGGGCGAAGTGACCACGCCCACCTGGCGCGGAAAGCGGGGCAAGGGGCGCTTGCGCTCCTGGGCAAAGAGCCCTTCGGCCTCCAACCGGGCCTTGAGCCTTTCGAAGGCCAGGGCCAGCTCGCCCACTCCGGCCGGCTGTACCTGTTGGGCGCGAAACTGGTAGGTGCCCCGCGGCGGGTACACCGTCAGCTGGCCGTAGACCATCACCTTCATGCCCGGCTCGGGGGTGAAGGTGAGGCCGCGGCTCTGGAACTTGAACAGGACGCAATCGAGCTGGCTGCCTTCGTCCTTGAGGGAAAAGTACCGGTGCCCTGAGGGCTGGAGGGTGAACTTGGAGACCTCGCCGATGATCCAGCAGGGCGGCAGGCTCTCCAGAATCTCCTTCACCTGGCCGGTGAGTTGGGAGACGGTGAAGGGGGCATCCTGGGTGGCGCCGGGGCCGACGAATTCCATAGGGAAATACAGGTGAGGGAGTGAGGTGGAGAGAGGGTACGGCGAAAGGGGGACAGGGTCAAGGGAGGGAGGCTCGGCTTTAGATCAGCCGCCCAGCTTCCGGCGGCTGAAGAAAAAATCCTCGGCGGTACGCGATAGGATTTGCTCCCGGTCGTCCAGGCTGAGGAAGGTGGCATGTTTAGCGATGAGGGCCAGAGCAGCCTCGTAGCTGTGGGGTGCCTTGGCCTGGTGGGGACTGTCGCTCTCCCACATGCAGCGCTCCGGCCCAAAGGCCTCCACCACCCGGCGGACCAGGGGCAAGAGGTCGAGGTAGGGCGGGGTGCGCGCTCCCAGGGCATAGAAAGCCCCCACCTTCACCATCACCCGGCGGTGGCGCGCCATCCGGCAGAGTGCCTCCAGTTCTGCGGTGGTCGAGTCGCTTCGCCCGAGGATGCATAAGTGGTCGATGATAACTGGGGCCTCGGGAAAGCGGCCGCACATCCGGTCCAATTCGGGCAGATCGGCCGGGGACATCAGGAAGCTCAGTCCCAGATTATGGGCGGCGGCGGCGGCGAAGATCCGCTCGTACCCTGGGTGGGCCATCCACTCTTCCCCATCTCCCAGTGGCGGGCGGGTGCTGCGGCCCCGCAGGCGGAAGGCCACCACGCCCTGTTGCGCCAGCGCCATCATGGTGGCGTCCGGCCCGGGTAGGGCCACGTCGCAGACCGCCGGGATAACCCCAGTGCCCACAAAGTGCGCGGGGTCAGCGGCGATGGTGTCGGCGATATAGCGGTGGTCGAGGCCGTACCAGGTCATCTGCACCAGATTCCAGCGTTCCACACCCAAAGGCCGGGCTAGCTGCGCCAGTTCCTCAGCCGAGAAGCTGGGGTACCAGAAATCTTGTGGATTGAATCCGGGCGCCAGCGGATAGCGCTGGGTGTCGGAGGTCCAGACGTGCACGTGGGCATCTATCATGGGGAAATACAAAGGCTCAAGCTGAGCCGGCTGTCAAGGGATCGGGGGGTGAAAGGGTTTGAACGGACGATGGCCGGCGGTTGAGCGGGTTCGGGGGCAGGTGCCGAGGCGCAGGGTCTCAGCGGGCGTAGTGTATGGCCCGCACTTCGCGGATGAGGCAGACCTTGAGCTGGCCGATCTGGTCGAGTTCTTCTTCGAGCCGGTCGGTGATCTCGTCGGCCAGCTGGTCGGCATAGGCGTCGTCGACCACGGTGCTGTCTACCAGCACCCGCACTTCCTTGCTGCTTTGCAGGGCGTAGGCTTTGGTCACCCCGGGGTAGGAGAGGGCGATGGCCTCGACGTGTTTGAGGCGTTGGATATATTCCTCGACCTTCTCCTTACGCGCTCCTGGCCGGCCGGTGGAGATGTCGTTGGCCGCGTCGACCAGGGCGGCGATCAGCGAGCGGGCGGGCAGACTCTGGTGGTGGGTCTCGATGACGTTGACCACCTCGGCGCTTTCGCCGCACTTGCGCGCCAGAGCGGCGCTGGTCTGGGCCGGATCGCTGCCCACCTCGTTGTCGAGGGCCTTGCCGATATCGTGGAGCAGGCCGGCCCGGCGAGCCAGGGCTACGTCCAACTGCAATTCCTCGGCCATCATGCCAGCCAGGTAGCCAACTTCTTTGCTGTGGGTGAGCAGGTTCTGGCCGTAGCTGGTGCGGAAGCGCAACTTGCCCAACAGCTCCAGGAGCGGCTCGGCCAGGTCGTGCAGGCCCAGGTCGAAGGCGGCCTTGGAGCCTGACTCGCGGATCATCTCCGCCACGTCCTGGCAGGCCTTTTCGTAGACTTCCTCGATGCGTCCGGGGTGAATACGGCCGTCTAGGATCAATTTCTCGAGGGTGTTTTTGCCGATTTCACGGCGCAGGGGATCGAAGCCGGAGAGCATCACCATGCCCGGGGTGTCGTCGACGATCACCTCGATGCCGGTGATCAATTCAAAGGAGCGGATGTTGCGGCCGTCGCGGCCGATGATGCGCCCCTTCATCTCGTCGGTGGGCAGGTGCACCACCGAGATGGTGCTCTCCACCGCCAGATCCACGGCGAAGCGCTGTACCGAGCGGACGATGATCTCGCGGGCCTCGCGGTTGGCGTTAGCGATGGCGTGGTCCTTGATCTCCTTCACCTTGCGCGCCGCAAACTGGCGGGCATTTTCCTCCTGCTGGAGGATGAGGGCGCGGCGCGCCTCGGCCTGACTGAGGCCGGCCAGATGCTCTAGCTTTTGGCGCTGCTGGAGCACCAACGCCTCGGCTTCCTTTTCGGCGGCGGCGGTGTGCTCCTCCCGCCTTTCCTGCTCCTGCTCCTGCTTGACCAGGGTGCGTTCCTTGCTGGCCAGCACGTCCACCTTGCGGTCTAGCTGCTGCTCGTGCTCCTGGAGCTTGGCCTCCTGCTCGCGCAGCTCGCGCTTAGCGCCTTCCTGCTCGCGCTCCAGGGGCTCCTGTTGGCGGCGCCATTGCTCCCGGGCTTCGAGCAGGGCAGTTTTCTTGAGGTCCTCCGCTTCGGCTTTGGCCTCCTCGATGAGCGCAGCGGTCTGGGCCTGGGCATTTTCCTGCTTGCCCCGACGGATCTTGCCGTTGGCCAGCCAGCCGAAGAGAAAGGCAAAAACAAAAACAGCGAAGACGAGCACTACTTCGCCCACGGGGCGATACCTTTCTATATGTTACCTAAAAATTTCTTAGTTGCTGTTTATTCCTAGCGGGGTGTATCGGTGGCAGCATCCTAAAAAACGCGTCCCAGCGAGGCCGCCAGCCTGGAGGTGCGCTGGGAGATCTCGGACTCGGCTTCCTGGTAGTCGGCCTTTAGCTTGTGTAGCTCCTCGACCAGGTTTAGGCCGGCCAGGATGGCCAGTTGCAGGGGCGATTGCATATGGTGTTCCTGGGAGATGCGGCGCATCTGGTCATCAACCAGTTGGGCCACTTCCTGGATATGTTCGGCCCGCTGCTCGGGCGTGAGAGCAAAGGTGTAGTTCTTGCCGTTGATGGTGACGATCAAGCGGGCGGCATCGGACTCGGCCATGGGGCGCCCCTTATGATTCAGGAGTGAACGGCGTCTAGGCGGCTGAGGAGGCCCTCGATGCGGCTCTTGACCTCCTCGCGATTCTTCACCGCTTCCTGTTCGGCCTGCTGCAGATTTTGGCTGAGGTTTTTGAGCTCCGTGTTTTCCGTCCGCAACTCCTCAACCTGTCCCTGCAGTTCGGTGTTGTCCTGTTTGAGCCGGCCCAGAAGTTCCAGGAGGCGGTTGAGCTCCTCTTCCAGCCTGGCGAAGTTGCTGTCCACTGCCATAAAACTCCCTCTCCTCGTGGATGCTGAATCTCCCCGGCTCTCAGCGCAACCGGGCGTCAAAGGTCTCGGCGAGGCGGCGCAGGATTTGTTCGATTACCTGGCTGGCCTCGCGATCTTCCAACGTGCGCTCGGCTGAGCGCAACCGGATGGTGAAAGCCAGGCTCTTGTACCCGGGGGGAATCTGGCCGCCCTGGTAGTGATCGAACACCTCGACTGCCTCGATCAGCTCGGGTGCAGCGGCCCGCGCCTGGGCTAGGACCTGGGCGGAGGGGGCCTCGGCCAGCAGCACCACCGCCAGATCGCGCTCGATGGGCGGGAACTTGGGCAGTGGCCGGAATCCCCGCTCCCTGCCCTGCAACACCTCGGCCAGTGCCTGGCAATCCAGATCAAAGATATAAACTGGCAGGTCAAGATCAAAGGCGGCGGCCAGAGCCGGCCGCAGTTCCCCCAGTAGACCCAGCCGCCGCTCGCCAGCCAGGATGGCGGCACAGTGCCCCTGGCGGTAGAGCGGATGGGCGGCGGCCTCGAAGCGGGTGGGCATTTCGAGAAAGACTTCCAACACGCCCTTGAGGTCGAGAAACCCGACCGGCTGCCAGTCGGCCTTCCATGGGGAGGCCGAGCGTCGTCCGGCCCACAGGCCGCCCAAGCGCCACTGCTCGCAGCGCTTCCCGCCAGTTTGGGAAAAACATTTGCCCAGTTCAAAGATCGCCACCCGAGTGGCCCGCTGGTTGAAGTTGCGCCGGGCCACCTCCAGTAGGCTGGGCACCAGCGTGGGGCGCAGCAGGCACTGGGACTCGGTGGGCGGATTGACCAGCGCCACCGGCTCCTCCTCGCCACCAGCCTGTTCCAGCCATTTGCGCTCGATGATGGTATTGGTGGCCACTTCGTCCAGGCCCAGGCCGGCCAACTGATGGCGCCACTGGTGGGCCAGGGTGTGGGCCGAGGCCGAAGGTGCCAGGGGAATCTGGGCCACCTGGCTGGGCCCGATGTGTTCGTAGCCGTAGATGCGGCCCACTTCCTCGATCAGGTCCACTTCGCGCCGCAGATCGGGGCGGAAGCTGGGGACCAGCACCTGTAAGACGTCGTTGGCGGTCTCGACCTGGCAACCCAGCAATTCGAGGATGCGGGTGCAGGCAGTCTGGTCCAGGGCGGTGGCCAGCAAACGGTTGAGCCGCTCCAGGCGCAGCGAAACCTGGGCGCGGGGCAGGGGGCTGGGGTACACGTCCAGGGCCTGCGGGGCGACCTGTCCGCCGGCCAACTGGGCGATCAGCAGGGCCGCTCGGTCGCAGGCCAGGGGGGGCATCTCCCAGTCGCCGCCGCGCTCGAAACGCATCGAGGCCTCGGTGTTCAGGCCCAGGCGGGTGCGGCCCAGGCGGATGCGGGTTGGGTTGAAGTAGGCGCTTTCGAGGAGGAGGTCGGTGGTCCCTTCGCTAACCTCCGAGTGCAGGCCGCCCATCACCCCGGCAATGGCCACCGGTTTTTCCCCGTCGGCGATGACCAGGATTTCCTCGTCGAGAGGGCGGCGGGTGCCATCGAGGGTTTCCAGCTCTTCGCCGACCCGGGCGCGGCGCACGACGATGCGCGACTGAGCCAGGGTTCCCAGGTCAAAGGCGTGCAGGGGCTGGCCCAGCTCCAGCATTACCAGATTCGTGGCATCGACCACGTTGTTAATGGGGCGCATGCCTAAGGCCCGCAGCCGGTGCTGCAGCCACAGAGGTGAAGGGCCGATGCGCACTCCGCGGATGACTCTGGCCACATAGCGCGGGCAGCCTTCGGGGTCCTCGATGGCGACCGCGGCGGACTGCGCGGTGGGCGCGCCCGACTCGGTCACCTGGTGCGGGGGCAGGCGCAGCGGGCCGCCGGTGAGGGCGCGCACCTCGCGGGCCAGGCCCAGCAGACTCAGGCAGTCGGGGCGGTTGGGGGTGACCTCGAAATCGAGGACCACCTCGTCGAGGCCCACTTGGGCCGCAAAGGGTGCGCCGGCCTGCAACTGGTCTGGCAGCACCAGGATGCCCTCGCCGTCGCTGCCCAGGCCCAGCTCGGCCTGGGAGCAGATCATGCCCGCCGATTCCACCCCGCGGATTTTGCTCCGGCAGATTTTGGTGCCGTCGGGCAGTTCGTGGCCGGGCAGGATGACGACGACTTTCTGGCCAGCCGCCACATTGGGCGCCCCGCAGACGATGGTCTGCACCGTGCCGCCCAGCTCTACCTGGCAGACCGAGAGCCGGTCGGCGTTGGCGTGGGGCTGGCGTTCCAGTACCTGGCCCACTACTAGGCCCTGATACCGGCTGCCTAGGTCCTCTACCCCTTCCCGTTCCAGGCCGGTCATGGTGAGCCGCTCGACCAACTCGGGCCAGGCCCAGGGGACTTCGGTGAACTCTTTTAGCCAGTTGTAGGTAATCTTCATTCGCTTGGCTCAGAACTGCCGGGTGAAGCGCAAATCGCTTTCCAGGAAGAGGCGGATATCGTCGATGCCGTAGCGGATCATGGCTATTCTGTCGATGCCCGCCCCAAAGGCGAAGCCGGTATAGCGCTCAGGGTCGTAGCCCACCGCCGCAAAGACCGCCGGATCGACCATGCCGGCCCCGCTGATCTCGACCCATCCCGTGCCCTTGCACACCCGGCAGCCCCGCCCCTCGCCCCGGCAGAGGGAGCAGGAGAAATCGTATTCCACACTCGGCTCGGTGAAGGGGAAGAAGTGCGGCCGGAAACGGACCTTGGTCTGAGGCCCCAAGAGCTGGCGGCCCATCGCCTCGATAGTGCCCTTGAGATCGGCCATGGAGACGTGCCGGTCGACATAGAGCCCCTCGATCTGGTGGAAGACAAAGTGGTGGGTGGCGTCCACGGTGTCGCGGCGATAGCAGCGGCCCGGGGCCACAACGCGCACCGGCGGAGGGGTGGTCTCCATGATGCGGATCTGCACCGTGGAGGTGTGGGTGCGCAGCAGGCCGCCGCCCTCTAAATAGAAGGTGGCGTGTAAGTCGCGCGCCGGATGGTCTGCAGGGGTATTGAGCGCATCGAAGTTGTGGTACTCATCCTCCATCTCGGGGCCGTCGACCACCGCGAAGCCGAGACGCTGAAAGATGGAGGACAACTCTTCGGCCAGGCTATTGAGCGGGTGGAGCCGGCCTCTTAGGGGGCGGTGGCCAGGCAGGGTCACATCGAGCGCAGTGCCGCCTTCGGCTGCTTCTATCAGGGTGGCCCGGCGCTGGTCCAGGGCTTCCTGGATCGCCTTCTGGGCACCGCCCGAGGTGGCCCCCAGGGCCGGGCGCTGGTCAGCGGGCAGGCTGCCTAGCTGGCTCATGGCCTCCCGCAGTCGGCTGCGGCGGCCCAGGTGGCGGACGCGCAATTCCTCCAGCGCCTGCAGCTCGACTGCCGCCGCAATTTCAGCCAGCGCCTGTCGGCGCAGCTCTTCGATCTCTTCTATCATGGCGGCTAAAGGCAAAGAGAGTAGAGCGAAAAGGGGACTGTCTTCTGTGGATTATTGTCCACAGAAGACAGTCAAACACTCTTCCCTGTACCGGGGAGGGCTCAGGGAAAAAACGCGCTACCGGAGATGTCTAGAGATGGGCTTTGGCCTTTTCGGCGATGGCACCAAAGGCCACCGGCTCTTGGACCGCCAGATCAGCCAGGAGTTTGCGGTTGATCTCGATCCCGGCCTTGGAAAGCCCGTGGATCATCCTGCTGTAGGAGAGGCCGTGCAGATGCGCGGCGGCGTTGATGCGCATGATCCACAGGCTGCGCATGTCGCGCTTTCTGTTGCGCCGGTCGCGGTAGGCGTAGACTTTGGCCCGGTTGACAGCTTCCTGGGCAGTGCGGTAGAGGCGGCTCTTGGCGCCCCAGAAGCCGCGGGCTTGTTTGAGCAGCTTCTTTTTGCGCTTCTTGGTGGCTACCCCGTGTTTTACCCTAGGCATGGAGAATCTCCGTCAAATGAAAACCAGTGGAACTGGCCGGCGTCAGGCGCCGGGCGGGCCTACTTGAGGCCCAGCGCCAGCCGAGCCTTGTCCATATCGGCCGAGGAGACCAGCGAGTTTTTGCGGGCGCCGCGCTTGCGTTTGCTCGACCGGCCCCCTAACAAGTGGGTGGCATAGGCGTTGCGGCGTTTGATGGTGCCGCCCTTGCGCACCTTCATACGCTTGGCTGAAGCCTTGTGGGTCTTGATCTTGGGCATGAGGGATTACTCTTTCTGCAATTCAAGCTCGAGGTTGG
>SICG01000121.1 GCA_009691525.1 Candidatus Latescibacterota bacterium
GCCGGTGGTGACCAGATCCCTGGCCTGGGAACTGTCGGCCCGGGGCGAGCGCCGCCGCTGGTGGTTGAACTCCAGAAAAACCGTGGGCCGCCAGCCCCGGTACTCGTACAGGGCAAAGAGATCGCGGTCGCCGTTGGCCGGGGCAAAAGCCGCCCCGGCGAAGATATTCTGACGGCTGAGCACGTCGCCTGAACTGACGTAGAGTCCGCCTTTGAAACGACCATCATCCACCAGCAGCCGGGGGATCAGCGAGGTCTTGAGAAAGTCGACGCCATAGGCATGGGAAGAGAGCGGAGCTGCCTTGGGGTGGGGCCCAGGGGTGGGGGCAGCGGGCGGGACCAGCGCGGCGCCCGCTTCGCCCCCCACCTTGCGGATCTGAAAGCCCCGCGCCCCGTACGCGGCAAAGGCCACTTCCCCGCTGGGGCTGCAGGTGGGCGAGAAAGCCCCGCCTTTCACGTTGGTCAGCGGGCGGATGGCCTGGGTTTTCAGGTCGTAGGTGTAGAGGTTGAAGATGCCGGAGAAATCAGAGGCAAAGATCAGTTCCCCCCCGCCGGCGGCGAAGACCGGATCGCGGTCCGTACCCAAGGTGGCCACCAGCACCTCGATGGGCACCTCGGGCTGATCCACCCGCAACCGGGCGATGTCCCGCGCCCCTTCGCGGGCGATGGAGAAGATTAGGTACTGGCCATCGGGCGACCACTGGGGGGTGTAGAGCTGGGTGCTGTCTTCAAAGTGGGTGAGATAGCGAATCTGAGTGCCGTCGGCCCGCATCAAGCCCAGGTTGTTGTGGGTGCCCTGGTTGTGGACAAAAGCAATCCATTGTCCATCCGGCGAGTAGGCCGGGTACAGGGCGCGCAGCCCATGGCTGAGGCGCTTGAGCTGCGGCGAAGGCCGTGCGTAATCGCTGACCAGGCCGGGCACCGCCCAGAAGATTTCGCCGGCCAGGCCGCGTTCCTTCACCCCTAGGTCGTACTCGTAAAGGTCGGCCTGGCGCGAGCCGTACTTGTCGGCCTGTTCGTGCCGCACCAGGACCAGCTTCTTCCCGTCTGGGGACCAACTATAGGAAGAAGAAACCCCTGATTCGAGCACCTCCTCCTCACCGGTGTCCAGTTGCCGCAGCACCAGGGCGTGCGGCCCGAACTGCCGGTCGCGGGTGGACAGGTACACCAGGCGTTTGCCCTCAGGTGAAAAGACAGGCCGCTGGTTAGAAAAACCCCGGTCGACCACCACCTCCCCCTCGCGTAGGTCTCCCAGATTCTGGACCTGCGCCTGGTACTGGGTTTTCAGCTGCTGATGCCAGTCCTGGTAGAGCTGGTCAGCGCTCAGGCCCAGGGCCTGGTGGATGGCCGTGCCGATCTCCAGCGCCTTCCATCCGGAGGCGGCCCGACAGATGGCCGCCAGTTTTTCGTCCCCGTAAGTCTGGGCGATGTAGCGCACCAGACCGTACCCATGGTCGTAGACGAATTCGTTGCCAAAGCCGCACTTGCCAAAGACCCCCATCTGGTCAAAGGAGAGCAGCGAGTCGCTCAATACCGCGCTGCGCAGGATCATGTCGCGGTGGGAGTCCCAACGGTCGTGACGGGCGCCCAGGGCCTGGTACTGGGCCACCCCTTCGGCGAACCACATCGGCACACTCATGGTGGTCACCGGGTACGAGGCCAGCACGTCTGGATATCCCACCAGCACATCGGGCCGGTTGTGCTCGCGCTGATAACCGAAGTACTGCAAATAGACGGCCGGCATGCGCTGGGGCGCCTTGAGGGCACTGCCCAGGGAGATGATGTGGGTGAACTCGTGGGTGATAACATTGCCCAGCCAGTCGGTGGTGCCGCGCAACTCAAAGTCGTGGTCCAGGGCCGTGGCCCAGATCTCGATGGTGTCGTGGTAGTAATAGGCCGCCCCGTTGGCGTAGTCGTCGTAATCCTTGATCAGGATGCGCACCTTGCCGCCGGGCTGGTATCCGTAGAGCTGAGTCACCGGCCCGTACGCCTCCTCGGCGATGAGGGCCGCCCGCTGCGCCGCCTCCGCCAATCCCTGGTGGTAGAGCACGCGGAAATGGTCGGTCTCGATCACCTGCCAGTCCAGCTCGGGATGGTTCTGGGCCAGAGCCGATCGCGAGAGCAGTGACAGGAGGAACAGCAGGACGGGGATACCCACTCTCACTTACTCACCGCCATCTTTACCACCACCACACTCTTCTTCCCGTCCGCAGCCTTGGCTTCGAGCCGGCACAGGTACAGGCCGCTGGCGTAGCCGTCCACTGCCCAGCTCAATTCGTTTTCGGCCAGCCCGCCCTCGGCCTGCAGGTGGCTCACCTGCCCGCCGAGCGGATCGAAGACCTCCAGCTCGACCTGAGCCGGCTGGTTGAGGAAGAAGCGCAGGTGGGCCTCTTCGCCGCCACCCACTGGATTGGGATAGCAGTAGACCCGCGCTGCAGGCAGCAGGGGCGCGCTGCGATCGGGCCGGGGCAGTTGGCGAGTGGCAGTGTACGCATGGGTGCCCTCGGCGTCGGCGCCCTCCTGGGCCCAGCCGGCTTGCCGGCCTTTGTAGGGCGTGTCCCAAGTACCCGGGTCCCACACATAGAGGTACTCCCCAGCCAGGGCCGCCAGTTCCAATTCGCCATCCCCGTCCAGATCCAGGCCCAGGGGCGGCGCAGACACCGCTTCCCCGGTGAGCAGGGGGAAACCAGGCAGCGGCCGGGCCGCAGCGCCCAGACCATACACCCCGTTGTCCGTGCCGTAGAAAACCTCCTGCGTCCCGTCGTCGTTCAGATCCAGCAGCACAGGAGACCACTGTAAGGTCCCAGCCCGCTGCGAGCGGGACAGGGCAGTCGGAAAGTCGGCTTGCCTCGTTCCATCCGCGCGCCAGGCGCAAACACCGTTCCGAGCGGCGGCCACCACCTCCAGGAACCCGTCCCCGTCCACGTCGCCCAGGGCCGGAGCGGCAGCCAGCGAATCACCCAGTTCAACCTGCCAGTGGGTCTTGCCCCTCACTTCCAGCTGGCCCTCAGCCCGGACCACGATCAGTTCAGCCTGGCCATCGCCGTCCAGATCGCCGGCCACCGGCGGCAGGCTCGTGCCCGTCCACAGCGCCAGGCTCCCCTGCAACTGCAACTGCCATCCTCCCGCTCCGGACCCGATCAGTTCCCGCTGCCCGTCCCCGTCCAGATCGGCGGCGACCAGGCTGGAGGCCGGCAGGGCTTCCTGGCGGACCACCTCGCCGGTGTTGGCGTCGAGCAATACCAGTTGCGCTCCGCTCAGAGCCAGCATGGACCGGCCGGAGAAGAGCCCCAGATCGGCAGCCAGTAGCCCGCTGCCCGCCTCCATACCCACCTCGCGTTGCCAGACCGGCGCACTGGCACCCAGCTTCCAGCGACTCACCTCGGTGCCCCGCGCCACAAACAAATCGCCCTTAGCGTCGCCGTCGGCATTGCCGGCAGCCAGCAGCCGTGCCCCTGGCATGGTCCACAGCACCCCGGACTCGGCCTTGGCCACCTGCAGCCCGGCATTGCCCTGAATCAGCAACTCGGACTTGCCGTCGCCGTCCAGGTCGGCCCCCTGCAGGCGCCGGCCCGCCCCCACCTTCTGGGGCCAGCCGAGGGCGGGCTGGGCAAAGGAGATGCGCACCAGCATGGTGTCGCCCAGGGGCGAGAGCACCTCGAGATCGACACCGCTATCCAGGCCGGTGTTGCTGCGGGAAGCGGGCAGGGTGTGGGCACCGAAGCGGGTAGTGCCGCCCTCGAAGAATGGGTCCTGGGGCGAACCTTCGATCTGGTCGATGCGCTCAAAAACAGGATTGCCGATATCGCGGTGCCCGTCGGCCTCGTGCAGAAAGATCCCCGGCTGCTGTGGGTCATCGTTCAGCTGGCCGGCGGCCCGCTTCTGGGCGATCACCCGCTCGTCCACGTGCCAGATGAGGATGCCAGAGCCGGGCACAAAGGCGTCGTATTCGTCCATCCCGGTCCAGACCCCCTCCTCCACCTGGTACTGAGAAGAGTCCAGCCACACCGCTGCGGTGTCCTGGTACGAGGCGCTCACCCCAGCAGGCAGGCCGTACCGGCCCCGCTGCTGGCGGTTTTCGAGCAGCAGATATTCTCCGCCGGCCAGGGGGATGCGCAGGGCCTTGGGCAAGCCGCTGGGCCGATCGGTGGCCACCACTGCCACGGTGGTGTCCCGCCGCACTTCCAGCGGCGCAATCCAACCCAGTTGCGCCTTGCTCCAGGCCTCGGGGTGAGGTGGGGCAAAACCGAAGACCGCCTTCAGCGAGTCGTCCTGCAACACATAACCCAGCCGGTTGGCACCCACATCCATCAGGCTCCATCCGCCCATGGCCGGCAACCCGGCCGCAAAATTCGACAGGCCCGGCAGACCCAGCTGGTGCCCGAAGAACTTGGCCAGCAGGCCGATCAGCCCGGCCTGGCCGCGCCGGCTCACCGCCTCGGGCAGGATCCAGGCGTCGGGAATGGGGGTCTGGCCCTCGTCGGCGTGCAGCGGTTGATCGAGATAGAGTTTGAGGTCTTCAGGGGAGAGGTACACCGAACGGATATCGTTGAGTTCACCGGTCTCGAGGCCCACCCCGGCATGCAGGATGAGGAAGCTCTTGTACTCGGCAAAACGCGGCCCCTGAGGATCGGCGTCGGCCAGGGCCACTGCCTCCCTCAGCAGCTGAGCCCAGCGCTGACCGATCTCCTCGCGGGTACGGCCGCTGCCGTAGTAGAGGGCCGGCTGGGGCAGGGTGTAGGCGCGCTGGTTCTCGGCGGGAAAGACCGCATAGCTGATCTGCACCTGCCCCTCGGAAACCACCTGGTAGTAGCGGGCCAGGCTCCCGAGCTGGCGCTCGAAATAGGCCCGGTCGTGGGGCGGGGTGTCGAAGGGGACCAGATACTCGGGTAGGGCAGCGGCCTGGGTGCGCAGATCAAAGGCGCCCTGCCCCGTAGTGGTGGCTTCGTCCGGCGTTTCGGGAGGAAAGTCCACCCGCAAAGCCAGGACCCGCCACTCCTGGGCCGCCTCGGCGGCATTCCAGGCCAGCAGCAAACCGGCGAGGAGAAGTCTCAGACTGGACAAAATGGCAATAGTCCGCCAGGGGTGCGGCGCACCCCTGGGTTCAGAAGACCAGATTCAGTGAGAACCGGGTGTTGTCCTGCAGCGGATTGTCGTTGCCGCCGAAGATATAAGCCGCATCCACCTGGAACAGGTTGTATTTGAGCCCCAGGCCGGCGGTCCACAGATTCAGGTCGCCGTCGTGGTCGAGGGAGTAGCCGCCGCGCAGGGCGATGAAGGCCTGCTCTTGTTGAGCAGATAGGCCGTACTTGTATTCGCCGCCCAGGTGCAGGTCCATCTCCTTTAACTCGCTGCTCAGGCTTTCATCGGCCCAGGCCTTGACCAGGTTGCCCATGAAAGAGCTGTTGGCGATCAGGGGTTTGTACACATCCATGGAGAGCAACATGTCGTTGTATTCGGTGTCCAGCAGCTTGTACGCCATGCCCACGACGATGTGCTCGGGCAGGGGATCGGCCTGGCTGGCGTCGATGTAAGCGATCTTGGGGCCCAGGTTGCGTAGGGCGACGCCGAAGTTGAGCGTCGGGGTCAGGTGCCACAGCAGGCCCAGATCAGCGGCAAAGCTGTTGCCCACACCCTTGCCGCGCTCAATGCCGGCCCCGGTGGTGGCCAGGTTGCTGCGGATGAACTTGAGGCAAATCCCCGCCGACATATTGTTGGCGATCTGGGCGCCGTAGGCCGCCGACAACGCCATGTCGTAGCTGCTGAAGCTGCCCTGGACATTGCCCCGCTCATCGGTGCGGGTCTGCTCGCCCAGGTTCAGCAGGGCGAGGTTGAGGCCAATATTGCCCCAACCCGGCACCGGCTGGGCATAGGCCAGGAAGTTGTAGGACATGTCGTCGGCCAGGCCGGGCAGCCACTTCATGTGGGTCAGTCCCACCTCGTGCCTGGTCTGCCCGTACAGGGCTGCCGGATTGAAGTAGCTGGCGGTGGCGTCGTCGGCGATGGCCACATAGGATTCACCCATGCCGCTGGCGCGGGCCCCTGGTTCGATGAGCAGAAAGAGCACCGCGGCCCGGCTTTCGGGCGTGGCCGCCGCCTGCCGGGCAGAACCCAGACAAAGCGCAACCAAAAAGAGTGCGATGGATTTTTTCATGATCGGTATTCCTCCTTGGGAATGGCAGTGGAACCGGATACTGCGTGTTGCTCCTCTATCACTCCTGCAAGGGCAAAGCTCCTGTTGGTTGTCTCATTTCATCACCTGGAGGACCGCTGACTCTTGGACCAGGCTGCCCTCCGGGCGGCTGACTTCGATCTGGTAGAGATAAGTGCCATTGGCCAGGGCTGCGGGCGGACTCCACTCGACCTGGTTGTACCCCAGGCGTGTGCTTCCCTCCAGCTCGTCGATAAGCCGGCCGGCCAGCGAATAGACGCGGATAAATACCTGGTTGGCCGCTTCGGCGAGAAAGTAAGTGAAGTGGCCGCTGTCCTGCATGGGATTGGGGTGGAAGAGCACCTCGGAGAGGGTGAACTGCCCCCCTTCCTTGACTTCCACCTGGATTTCGGCATGGGCCGAATTATTGAAGGTGTCCCATGCCTTCAGACGAACGGTGTGCTTCCCCGGTTCCAGCAGGGGCAGCTGGTAACCCAAAATCCCCGACCGGTAGTCGCCCTGCTGGTTGCTGAAAAAGTCGGTGAGCTTGTGTACCTGGTCGTCCAGGCGCAGCTCGATTTCGTGGCCGGTTTCCCCAGTCACGTTGATGCCGCTCTGGTCACTCAGTTGGGCCTCCAGCACCAGGCGGGGGGGCACCTGGTCGCCACTTTTGAATCCAGGATGACCTTGGAATCCCAGACCGATCTGTGGCCCTTCCTCGTCGGGGGCCACCCCGGCGGCGGTGCCGGCCATCACCAGGCTGTCCACGGCGCCAAAGGCTGAGGGTTTATCCGCACTCCAGGCATAGGCGCTGATCCGCCCCTCCTGTCCCTGATAACTGATATCCTTGGGCACCCGAAAGGTCGCCTCGAAGCGGCCCAGTTCCACCTTGAAGAGCCCGCGGAAGAGCGGTGCCCCTTGCTGCATGTACGCCAACCCCTCCACCTCGCTGGGCACCGCCGAGTCGAAGGCCTGCACCCAGACCTGGCCGTCGAAGTCGCCGGCGGCCCGACCTTCCGGGTCGCGGATCTGGCCGCTTACATGTACCTCCTGCAGGGCCCGCAGGGTGTCGGGCACCTGCAAGTCCACCAGGTAGCGGGGCTGGGCCAGGCGGGTACCCGTGTCTCCCATCAGCGAGTAGCGCTGGATATTGCGCCGCCAGTCAGAAGAAGCAATAAAAGCCAGTTGTTTGGCCTCCATCAGGGCCAACCCCGCGGGCACGTGTTCCCGCCCGGAGCGGAACATCTGGGAATGGAATTCCCGCGCCAGACTCATGTTGCTGGAATGAAAACCGATACGCGTAGCTGAGATCATGCCGATCACGCCACCATCGGGCATGTCGAGCAGGATCTCGGGCATGGATTCGCGGGCCGGATCATCGAAAACCCCCACCTGGCTGGCCGCGGTGTACATGAAAGGCAGGCGCCGGCCATTGTCTATGGCCGCCAGGTCGCGCGAGACCAGGAAGATCTGCTCATGGGCCAGCACCTCGGGGTTGCCGTGCCCAACGTAAGTCAAGAGCAGGGCGCCGTCGTTGAAACGGCGGATGAACTCGTCCCGGGCCCTGGGTTTGGTGCGCCCTTCCAGCGGATACTGGCCGATGTAGAGCTTGACTAGGTTCAGATCCTCGGGCAGATTTTCGCGGGCCAGCCGTTCGGAGTCGACCACGAAATAGCTTTCGGGCTCTTCTGGCTTCTGCGGGTGGTGCACATCGTCCGACACTAGCAGCACCCGGGTCTGCCAGGGGCCAATAACCGGATCGCGGTCGTAGCCGATCAGTTTGTCCACCACCCCATCGGCCTGCGCCGGCGTCTGCACCGGCAGCCGGCCGATGGCCAGGTCCGGATACTCATCACTCCTAAAGCCATCCCCCCCAGCCACCCGCACGTACCACTCATCGTAGGTGCTGTCCCCGTCCTGAAAGGCCGGGATCCAATTGCCCGGGCTGGTCCCCGAATTGTTCTTGAAATCGTAACTACCGTCCCCCATCAGCGTCACGAAAACTGGGGACGGACCCCAGTGCTGGTACGCATAGCTGAGGAAATTGCGGATCGCCGACGGGTCCAACAGACCGCCGGAAAACTCGTCGTAGATATCCTGCACATCGATCACCTGCACCGAGAAGGGCTGGCCGAAGCGGTCATCCTGGGCCCGCCACTGCCCAAGGCGCTGGGCCGCCTCCATGAAGTCTCCGTGGGTAATGAGCAGGTACTCGGCCCCCTGTCCGGCGGCCTTCAGGTGCGAGGGCTTGTCGCGTTCGATCCTGGAGGGCCGTTTCCAGCGCGAGGGCAAAGCAGCCAGGTAGTGGCGTGGGGTGTCCTCAGGGCTGTCCTGGAACCGGACCTGGCCGGCGGCCTGGTCGTAGGCCAGGTCGCCGATCTCGGCCATTTCCCCCGAGACCTCGAAGAGACGCGGCGAACCTTCGCCAAAACCACTGAGGGTAAATTCGGCGGTGCCACCGATGATCGGGTAGTCGAAGTTCAGTTCGCCGCGCTGGGCGGCAAAGGCCCGGCTGTATTCCAGCTCGTACCAGTCCAGGCGCGTGGGCTCCTTGTTGAGATGCACCAACCCCAGCGCGTTCTGTCCTTCCCTCACCCCCTGGGGTGCCTCAGCCCGCAGGGTATCCACCTGCGAGCCCTTGAAGGACACCCGGCCCAGTTCCGCCTCGTTCCATTTCACTGTAAAGGGATGTTCCGTATCCTGGTTGCCAAAAAAACACAGCTTGATTTGCACCGGTCCTTCGGCGGCTCCCTGGACCATCAAGGGGAAATTGCGCGCGTTACCGCTGAATTCCTGCCAGTACCACTCGTACCCCGAGTTGATGCCGTACAACTGGTTCAGGATGCGCTCTTCGGACTCCTCGTGTACCCGGGCCCTATAGCTGCCGGGCCGCTGGGGAGCGCTGTCGGCCAGGGACCCGCTGCGCACCTGCACCCGTTTGCCCGTTGCCCCACCAACCACTAGCCAATACACATTGTCCCGGGTATACAGATTATGTCGATAGATATAGATCCCGGTATTGCGCTGGTATTCCCAACGCTCCAAGCCTTCTCCGTAAAACAGCAGGTAATCCTCGGGATCAAAACGTCCGTCCCCCCCGTTCTCCACCGCGATGGCCTGCTGCTGCTGCTGCAGATCATAGGGCTTGAGTATGGGCAACATCTGCCCGCCCCCATACCACATGCTGATCCGCGCCGGATCCAGCCCCTCCAGGCTCAAGCCTGCCTCCACCAGATCCTGCCCGGTGATCCGATACAGGCCCGACTCCCGCACCACCACCCGGAAAGCTTCCCCACCCAACTCCTGGGCCGGCTTGGCCATCCGGCTTTCCTGGTGCCGGCGCCAGGGCCGAGCCTGTTCGCAATTTATCAGCAGAGACTGGTACAACTCCTCCCCCCAGCGGTCCGGACGCACCCCGGAGGAGGTCCCAGTCCCGCCAAAATGCACCACTACCTCCACCTGGTCGTACAAGCCCACTCGGTCCGCACCCAGCTGCTGGGGCCCAAAGGCCACCCCCACCACCCGCTGGTCGCGCACATAACCCACCTCGCTCAGGCGGGCCGGCCCCTGGGCCGTGTTCCACACCTCTCCCTTGAGCTCCACCGCCAGGGACCCGATCTGGTGGGTCGCCACCACCTCCAGACTCGGCTCTCCCTCCTGGGGCAGGCCTACCCAGGCGGTCTGCACTTCCCCTGCCGCCAGCTGGCCCGCATCGGCCTGCCACAACAGGCGCACCTGGCTGGGCTGGCTGGCCAGCAGCCGCACCTCGGCCCTCGCTACCCCAGCGCTGCCCAGCAGCACCGCCAAACAACTCGTCACCCGCAGATAGAACTTGTTCATCAGCTCGGAAACAACACCCTCACGTTCGCTGCAAGACATATAATCTTCAATAGTTAAGGTGCGGGCAGACCGGAGGATTGTCAAGCAGTTGCCCTTGACTTATCTGTAGGGTGCGGCTATTTTTAGTTTTCTTTTCCATAAGGAGCAGAATATGTCCCGCGTATGCGAATTGTCCGGCAAGCGCCGCCTCGCTGGTAACTCGGTCAGCCACTCCAACCGCAAGACCCGGCGCTTTCAGCAGCCCAACCTGGTCACCAAGCGTATCTACATCCCCGAGGAGAACCGCACCGTCACGGTCCGGATCTCGGCCCGCGCCCTGCGCACCCTCAACAAGAAGGGGCTCAGGCAGTTCCTTAAAGAAGAGGGTCGTTCCCTCTAGCGGGCTATGGCACAGTTGGCGATCACCGGGGGCGAGCCGACGCGGCGCGCCCCTTTTCCATCTTGGCCAGTAATCACCCCCGCCGACCAAGCCGTTCTGCTTGAGGTGTTGAACAGCGGCCGCTGGTTCCTGGCCGACAAGGTCGCCTCCTTCGAGAAGGCTTTTGCTGCTTTCCAGGATGCCCAGTTCGGCGTGGCCGTCAGCAACGGCACCGTGGCCCTGCAGGTGGCCCTCGAGGCCATCTCCCTGCAAACGGGCGACGAAGTCATCGTCCCCGCCTACACCTTCATCGCCACCGCCAGTTCCGTGGCCATGGTCGGCGGCATCCCCATCTTCGCCGACGTGCAGCCGGGCACCTACAACCTCTGCCCAGACTCGGTGGAGGCCGCCATCACCGAACGCACTCGGGCGATCATCGCCGTACACGTCGCTGGCCGGCCGGCCGATCTGGACGCCCTGGGCGAACTGGCCCGCCGGCACAAAATCTATTTGATCGAGGATTCGGCCCAGGCCCACGCCGCCGCCTGGAAGGGGCGCAAGGTGGGGGCCATCGGGGATCTGGGCACCTTCAGTTTCCAGGCCAGCAAAAACCTCAACGCCGGTGAGGGGGGCTTTGTCACCACCGACGACCGCCGCCTGGCCGAACGGGCTTGGTCGCTGCACAATTGCGGCCGTGCGCCCGAAGGCGCCTGGTACGAACATCCTTTGGTGGGGGGCAACTACCGCTTGGGCGAGTTTCAGGCCGGACTGCTGCTCAGCCAGATGGGCAATCTGGAGGCCCAGACAGCGCGCCGCACCCGCAATGCCGAGTTGTTGACGGTGCTCTTGGGAGGAATTGAGGGCGTTTCTTCGCTGGACCCCGACTCGCGCATCACCACCCACGCCAATCATCTCTATATCATCCGCTACCAGGCCAAGGGCTTTGGCGGCCTGACGCGCGACCGCTTCATCGCCGCCCTGCAGCAGGAGGGCATTCCCTGTAGTTCGGGGTACAAACCACTGTACAAAGAAGCGGCCTTCCGCACCAAGTTCCAGGACACCTCCTTGGTCAGCCCCTATTTCAAGGGCAAGCCCGACTACGACCGGGTCTGCTGCCCGCAGGTCGAGCGTATCTGCGCCGAAGAGGCGGTCTGGCTCACCCAGAATATGCTGCTGGGCCCGGAGGATGACATGCGCGACATCACCCGCGCCATCCGCAAAATCCAGGAACACGCAGGGGAACTCGGGAATTAGGCGAGCATCATTTCGTCGATTTCGCGCCGGACCTGCTCTTCCCGCACTTTGTCGATCATATGCTTGAAGTACTGAGCCGTGCCAGTGAGGATCAGGCGCCCGATGGCCTGGACCTCCTCCTCGCTGTAGACGCCCGACTCCCGGACCAGGTCCATGTAGTGCAGCTTGGCGTCCACGTCCAACTTGGAGATGGCCCCCAGCATATCAAAAAGCTTGTACGCCGGTTCGCTTTCGAGGCAGCACTCCACGATCTGCGCTAAGCGCTCGTGCTGGACATCGGTCTGTTCTTCTGTGCGTTCCACAAGCAGCCCCTTTCGCGGTGAACACTGTCTTCTCTTTTACAGCTTTCCCTCCCTCCTGAGCAAGGACCGGGCCGCAGTGGCATCAAGCGGAAAAAAAATAATCAATTTTATTATAAACAATTACTTAAAAACCTCTTCACTTCCCGGAAAGGCCGGCTCCCATCTCCGAGAAGTGGGAAAAAAACTCCCCGGAGTGGAGAAAATCCCTCCCGGCCTCTATCTTTGAAAGGTTCACTGTGTTGAAAGGGAGACTCCGATGATCGACAAAGAACTGCTCGAAATCCTGGCCTGCCCCGAGAACAAAACCCCGGTCCATCTGGCCGACCAGGCCCTGCTCGACCGGATCAATGCCCGCATCCACCAGGGCCAGCTGAGCAACCGGGGCGGCAAGAAGGTGGAAAAGCCCATCGACGGAGGCCTGGTGCGCGAAGACGGTGCCTATCTCTATCCCATCGAGGACGAGATCCCCATCATGCTGATCGACGAGGCCATCCCGCTCAAGGGTTTCTAGATTCTACCTTGACCAGCACCTGACCGCTGGCTGGGTTCTTGAGCAGGCGAACTTCCACCCCTTTCTCTTGAGCCCGCGCCCGGTCCTTGTCGACCAGCTCCACGGTGCGCTGCCGCTTCAGCAACTGGTTGGCCAGCAGCCGGTCTATGCCTTCCCTGCTGATCAGCCCAAGCACCTCCCCCTGGTAATAGATCTGATATACCTTCATCCCGGCCGGTTCCGGCAGGGGCTGGCCCTCCCCGGCTGCGGTCCCGGAAGCCCCGGGCCGGCGGCCAAAGCTCAGGGCAAAACCCAGGGCACTGGTCAGCATCACGCCCCCCAGGCACCCGCCCACCAGCAACCCCAGCCCGCCGAAGAGTTTCAGCAACCCCAGGCATACCGGCATCAGACAGAAAAAGAAAAAGAAAAGCAACCGCTCCCGATCCAGGGAACGGCCGCTTTTCTTGCGTTCCAGCATCGCCGTGATCAGCAGCAGGGCGCCGGCCTCGAAGATCATAAAAATTGCCAGGAGCAGGGCATCGAAACCGCGCATATGCCTCGGGGGTGAAGAGGTCCGGTTAATAAATATCGGCCCCTGCCTCCCCCGATGATAGTGCTCCAGCTACCTCAGCGGATCAGCAACATCTTGCGGGTCTGGGCAAAACCATCGGCCCAGAAACGATAGAAATAGACCCCCGACCCTTGGCTGCCGGTATCCCAGGCCGCCACATGGGCCCCGGCCTGGCGCCAGCCATCGGCCAGCACCTCCACCCGTTGCCCGCTGTCGTTGAACACCTCCAGCCGCACCCGGCCGTCGCGAGGCAGCCGGTACTCGATCAAGGTGGCGGGATT
>SICG01000122.1 GCA_009691525.1 Candidatus Latescibacterota bacterium
TGAGACCTACCGCCCATGCAGGGGATGACAACTCCGCAATCCCATCATTCCCAGATCTACCCTCAACAGCCCCACCCACCTTCGGCAACAAGATCGCCAGCATCAGCACCACAAGCAATCGTTTCATACATCCTCCCACCTTTCAACGTGGACGCTACCGGTCTTCACAAATTCCAAATGCTCGAAAATAACCTACGCACTTATCACTCCTTATACAACACAATCTACCAGAACCCTCTCAGCCCTCATAGCAACAAGAAGGCGCAGGTTGGTAGGATTATACCAGTTCCTGCGCCGGTTGCTGTTGTGGGACGCTGAGAAAAGGAAATTGCTGGTGGCGTGATGATTCGTGCTGAACCCACCAAAATTGATAGGGCTAGCGCTTATATCTATGCTGGTTTAAGGAGCGGGGTGCGAAAAGCGAAGAGGGCGAGCAATGTCGGCTCACCCTCTTGTAGGTGCTGAGTTGGTGGTGGGTGTTGGTTAAAAGATGAAACCTATGTGGATGTTGATGAGGTTTATACTTGGTTCTTTGCCACCAACATATTCCTCAATATCCCAGTCATATTCTTCCTCCACCGTCCGTTTCTTGATAAGGTTCGTCAAACTAAAAATGCCACCGATTTCAAATTGCTGATTAGAGGATCCTACAGGTATCATCAAACCTGCCCCCAAATCAAGTCCCCAACGCCAGGTCTTATCAGAGCCGGACTCAACCCGAAAGATTGGTCCGCCTGATATAGCAGGTAGAAGATATAGCGAGGTTGTCTTCTCTGCGGAGGTTAGGGGTAAGAGGATTTGCGGACCGACAGAACCAGCGATCCGCACAATAGGATCGCCAAAATATTTAAAATTGGCGAAACTTGCACCGAATGCCATTGACATGGTCTTGTTGTCTTTAAATCCGATCGTCTTGACCAAGTCAAAATAGCCTGACGGATCTTGAAACGTGCCATTGGGAATTGACATTCCACCGCGTATACCAAAACTGTCATCACCCGCGCTCCCCACCTTCGGCACCACCAGCGCTAGCACCATCACCACAAGCAACTTCTTCATAAAATCCCTCCCATATCTCTACAGGGATGCTCAAATCCTCTCAAAATCCAATTCCTCAAGCATAACATCCTCAAGCTTCGCTCCTTCATCAAGTCAAATCTACCAGAACCCTCTCAAACCATCATAGCAACAAGAAGGCGCCGGATTGGATATACCATATACCTGCGCCGGTGCTGCTTGAGGGACGACTGGGTTGCTCACAAGGGATTCTGCGCCCTCACCTACTTGGGGCAAAAGCTTGTTCTGAAATCAGCAGCCCTGCAGAACAAAATATCCCTTAAGTATAGGAGGAGCCTTTGTTTAGGTGGAGTTGTGCCAACCGAGGGGGATTGACCTGATAGCAGTTAAATGCTGATTATTGGCTGCTAAGTGTGCTGGTAAGAGCAGGAAAGGGCACTACTTAGGGCATTTCTGAAGCTTCTGAAAGGGGCAAAAATGGGGCAAAGCGAGTATTTGTGAGCAAAATAACAAGTTGCGAAATCGGCTATTATCTTCTCAACTTATTGTTTTTAAACTGCCGAGAGCCGGAATCGAACCGGCACGGGATTTTACTCCCAACGGATTTTAAGTCCGTCGCGTCTACCAATTTCGCCATCCCGGCGCACAGGTAAAAAATTGGAGGCGACGCCCGGAATCGAACCGGGGATAAGGGCTTTGCAGGCCCCTGCCTTACCACTTGGCCACGTCGCCTCCGCTTGATACCGCAGATGGAGAAATGAAAATAGTGGATCCACTATTTCCTGTCAACCAGAAACCCCTACTTTTCAGCCGCTCCTGTTTTACTTAACTTTAGGCCCGCCTGAACCCCCCATTCTCTCCGGAGCAGCGGGATGCGACAGTACCTGGACCTGGTCCGCCACGTCCTGGAAAAAGGGGTTCCCAAGGAAGACCGCACCGGCACTGGCACCCTGGCGGTGTTTGGGTACCAGATGCGTTTTGATCTGGCTCAAGGGTTCCCCTGTCTGACCACCAAGAAGTTACACCTGCGTTCCATCATCCACGAGCTGCTCTGGTTTTTGCAGGGCGATACCAACGTGGCGTACCTGCGCCAGCACGGGGTGAGTATCTGGGACGAGTGGGCCGACGAAGAGGGGGAGTTGGGACCGGTGTACGGCAAACAGTGGCGGGCCTGGGCCAAGGCCGACGGCCAGAGTGTGGACCAGCTCCAGCAGGTGGTGGAGCTGATCCGGCGCAACCCGGACAGCCGGCGTCTGGTGGTCAGCGCCTGGAACGTGGGCGAGATCGAGCGCATGGCCCTGCCACCCTGTCATTGCCTCTTCCAGTTTTTCGCCGCCGAGGGCCGTCTCAGTTGCCAGCTCTACCAGCGCAGTTGCGATGTGGGGCTGGGGGTGCCCTTCAACATCGCCAGCTACAGTTTGCTCACCCTGATGGTGGCCAAGGTATGCGGCCTAGAGCCGGGCGAGTTTGTCTGGACCGGGGGTGACGTACACATCTACCGCAACCATGTCGAAGCCCTGCAGAAACAGCTGGCCCGTCCGCCCCGGGCCCTGCCGCGTATGGAAATCGCCGACCGCAACCAGGGACTCTTTGATTTTTGCTACGAGGATTTCTCGCTGGTCGGCTACGATCCCCATCCCTCCATTGCCATGCGCATTGCGGTCTGAGCCCTCTGATGCCTGCTGACCAAGCTGAGAAGCATGTCGCGGTGCAGGGAGAGCTGGGTTCATACAGCGAACTGGCCGCCCGCGAGTTTTTTGCCGCTCCCATCGCCATCGTTCCCTGCCCGACCTTTGCTGAGTTGTTTGCTGCCGTGGCCGAGGGCCGCGCCGACTGCGGCATGGCCCCGGTCGAGAATTCCCTGGCCGGCAGCATCCATCCGGTCTGGGACCTGCTGGCGGAGGGACCCCCGCCCATTGCCGGCGAAATCACGCTGCGCGTCGACCACTGCCTCATCGCCCATCCAGGCACGCGGCTGGAAGAGGTGCGGCGCATCTATTCGCACCCCCAGGCCCTGGCCCAGTGCCACGAGTACCTGCGCACCCTCAAGGGAGTGCAGGCACAGGAGGTCTACGACACGGCTGGGGCGGTGAAGATGATCAAGGAAGGGGGCCGGCGGGAAGAGGCGGCCATCGCTTCGGCACAGGCGGCGGTGGACCACGAGATGGCCATCCTCGCCGAGAATATCCAGACCGACCAGCGCAACTACACCCGCTTCCTAGTGCTGTGCCACCGGCCCGTGCCTGCCGTGGACGGGCCGCGCAAAAGCACGCTGATCCTCGACCTGGACGACACGGCCCGCGCCCTGCCCGGCATCCTGGCTGGCTTCACCAGCCGGCAGGTGGAGGTGCTCAAGGTGGAATTGCGCAAGCGCCTGGGAGTGCCCTGGGAGTATCGCTGTTATCTGGAGGTGAGTGGAGACGCGGAAGCATCCGCTTTCAAAGCCGCCATCGAGGAGGCCCGGGGCCAGGCCAAGTGGCTGCGGGTGATTGGCTCTTATGCGCCGGGGCAGACCACCACCGCCCGGCTGCACACGCGCTCCTAGTCCTCCACCAGCACCAGTCCCTGCTGCGATTGCTCGTCCACCCTCCAGATGCCCTCTTCCCCATCCTCGTCGAGATCGGCGCGCACCAGGACCCAGAAGCTGTGGCGGCCGGCCCGGGATTCCCAGTGGAAGCCCCGCAGCCAGTGGGCGGGCATGCCTTGGGTGGAGTCGGCGGGATCGAAGTAGCGGCGATGTTGCTGGAAGTAGACCTGCTCCAGACGGCACACTTGCTCCAGTGAGGTTTCCAGCTCCAGGCGGCGTTTGGTCTGGGGTGGAATCTGGGAGTATTTGGCGATGCCCAGGCCGATCAGCACGATTAACAAGAAAAGGGTGCCGAGATGGCGGAACAGATTCATGGGGCGACCAGATGTAATTCCAGGCCTTCGCGGACGGCGCTGGGGGCGAGGGTGACAGCCTCCGGCAAGCAGGTATAGGGCTCGGAGGGCAGAAATGGCTCTAAAGTACCGCGGTCCTGCTCTTGGTTCAAGTTCCGGTCGAAAAAGGCGAAGACCCGGTAGGTCCCAGGTCCCAGGTCGGCGAAGAGAAAATGGCCCCCGGCGTCGGCCTGGACCTGCTCGCTGCGCTCCGCATTGCGGGCGCCGACCCAGGCCCGGACCGGCGTCCCGGTGGGGGAGAGGACCTGGCCGGCAAGGCGGCAGGTTGATGCGGACACCGTGAAGCTGAGAGTGAAGAGGCTGTCGCGCAGGGGCAGGCCCGCCAGATCGCGCAGCGCGGTGGTGCGGCCCTGGAGCCGATGGTCGCCCGGCGCCCAGGGGGGCTGTGGGGCAAAGGTCAGCGCGGCGGCAGCCTGCCACAGCCAGCGACCCGCCGGGGTCTGGGTGCTGTCGCTGGCTATCCAGATCTCGCCCAGTTCCGTTGGGGCCATGGCCTCGGAAAAAACCAGGACCAGTGAATCCTGAGAGACCAGGGTGCCGGCGGCGGTAGGGTAGGTGCTGACCAGGCTGGGGGGGGTCTGATCGGGCCGGCTGCTGCCGCGCACGGACGCGTCTCCCTTGAGGGACTCGCGCCATTTGAGCGGCTGGCCCTCCACTTCGAGGCGGGAAATTGTATAGGCCTTCCCCGCCGTCTGGGGTGCAGTGCGGGCGTACAGTTTGCGGCGGTCTCCCGGCAGTTGGTAGAGCAGTTCCACTGCCAGGCCGCTCAGCTCGACGGCGGTCCGTGCCAGGGCCACCTCCCGGTCGAAGAGCAGGAGCAGGCGCTGTTGGTCGAGGGCCTGGACCCGCTGCAGCCGAGGCGGCGGGTTCCCCTGTGGGAAGAGATCCAGCTCGCCGGCCGGTAGCGCTGCCCCTTCCTCCAGTGCCAGATCAGCGGCCGGCAAGGCCAGGGCTTCGCCCGCATCCCAGCTTTGGTCGGCGTCGGCGTCGGCAAAGGCGGCGATGCGGTAGGCACCGGCCGGCAACCGAGAGAAGCTGTAGCGGCCGTCGCTGCCGGTCTGGGTGCGGTAGTCGGGCGGATCGGCCAGGAGGTCTCGGTCGCCCGGCTTCAGGCCGTAGGCCCACACATAGGCGCTGCCGGCCGGCTGGTGCCGGGAGAAGACCCGGCCTTCGATGCGGCCCTGGTTGAGCTGGGTGCCGGTGGCAAAGGCCAGGGTGAAGGACTGGGTCAGGGCATTGCCGCGCAGGTCGCGGGCGCCGGTGCCCAGGGTGATCACGTAGGTTTGGTCGGGCTTGAGGCCCTGAGGGAAAGACAGATGCAGGCGGCTGCCCCGCCAGATACACTCGACGGGAGAGGTGGGGGAGATGAAGAGGGCGGTCTCGGTGCGGGTGTGATCCATGCCCTCGCTGAAGGCCAGTTCCACCTGGGTGCCGAGGGGCACACTCACCGCGTCGGCGGCGGGGAGGTGGGCGGTGATGGCGGGTGGGGTTTTGTCCACCGGGCCGCCCGCCGGGGCCCCGACTTTGGCGCAGGCCAGGAAGAGCAGCGGGAGCAACAGCCACGGTCCAGGTCGGCAGCCCACTTCAGGCCCTGGGGTGGGCCTGCTGGTAGACCCGGCGCAGCCGCTCCAAGGAGACCTGGGTGTAGACCTGGGTGCTGGAGAGGATTGCGTGGCCCAGCAACTCCTTGACCGCGCCCAGGTCGGCCCCGGCCTCCACCAGGTGGGTGGCAAAGGTATGGCGCAAGAGGTGCGGGCTGAGGGTCTGGCCGCCGGACACCTGGCGCAGGTAGCGTTTGACGTTGGTCTGCACGGTGCGCCGGTGCAGGCGGCGGCCTTTGCGATTGAGGAAGAGGGCGCCGGCGTCCACCTGGGTGATGTCCAGTTCCATCAGCAGGGCGGCCCGGTGCTGCATATAGGCCTTGAGGGTCTGGAGCGCCGGGCCGCCGATGGGCACGATGCGCTCGCGGCGGCCCTTGCCCAGCACCCGCACGGTGCCTTCTTCCAGGTCGAGGCCGCTCAGGTTGAGGGCCACCAGTTCGCTCAGGCGGATGCCGCCCCCGTAGAAGACCTCGATGATGGCCCGGTCCCGGGCGCCGGTGAACTCGGCGGCGGGGGGCAGGGCGATGGCTTCTTCGACCTGAGAGAGAGGCAGGAACTTGGGCAGCTGGCGGGCAGGTCTGGCCGTGCCCACCAGGCTGGCCGGATTGTCGGCCAGCACCCGCTGGCGGCACAGGTGGCGGAAGAGTGAACGGATGGCCGAGAGTTTGCGGGCCACGCTGCTGGGCCGGAGTCCCCGGGTGCGCAGCTCTTCGACGAAGCTCTGCACCACCTGGCGTTGCACCGCGCTCACGGGGATACCCACCTGGGAGATGCGCGGGTAGAGGAAGCGGGCGAATTGTTGTAGATCTCGGCGGTAGGCGTCGAGGGTGTGGCGGGCGTAGTTGCGTTCTTTTTCCAGGTAATCGAGGAAAAGGGTGATGCCCTGCTCAATGCTGGAGCCGGCGTGTAAGGGAGCGGGCGGGGGGGCGGCCATGGGCAGGGGCTCTATCCTCCCGAATCGGCGTCCACGGCGAGGGCGGCAGGGGCCTCCAGCTGGGTATGGCAAGAGCGGCAGTAGAGCACCGTCGGGCTGCTGCGGCTGCCCTTCTCAAAGACGAGGGGTGCCTCGCAGTGGGGGCAGGGTTTGCCCACGGGTTTATCCCAACTGGCGAACTTGCAGGCGGGGTAGCGGTTGCAGCCGTAAAAGACCTTGCCTTTGCGCGACTGTTTCTCGACCAGCTCACCGGTGCCGCAGTCGGGGCAGGAGACCCCCAAGGGGAGCGGTTTGACGTTTTTGCATTCGGGATAACTGCTGCAGGCCAGGAAACGGCCGTAGCGGCCAATCTTGACCACCATGGGCGACTGGCACAACTCGCAGATGGCATCGGTGGGCGGCTGAGCCTGTTCCTCGGCCAGGGGTTTGGTGTTTTTGCATTGCGGATAACCGGGGCAGGCCAGGAAACGGCCGTTGCGGCCCCACTTGATCACCATGAGCCGGCCGCACTCCTCGCAGGCCACCGTGGATTCTTCCTGGAGGGCCTGCTTGAGTTCGCGGCGGCGGGAGTTGGCATCCTGCAGCGCATGGTGCCAGGACGAGTAGAAGGTCCGCACCGTCTCGATCCAGTTGTCGTCACCCTCCTCGATGCGATCGAGTTCGTCCTCCATCTGGGCGGTGAACTTGACATCGAAGATGTGGGGGAAGGTCTCGACCAGGAACTTGTTGACGGTGTGGCCCCGCTCCGTGGCGATGAGATTGCGCTCCACCCGCTCCACGTACTCGCGGTCCTGCAGGGTGGTGATGATCTGGGCGTAGGTGCTGGGCCGGCCAATGCCCTTGGCCTCCAGTTCTTTGACTAGGGAGGCCTCGGTGTAGCGGGCCGGCGGTTTGGTGAAATGCTGTTCGGGCTTGAGTTCTTCTACCGTCAAGGCCTGGCCCTTGGCCAGACCGGCCGGCAGGGTGCGGCTGTCCTCCTCCTCGTCCCCTTCCTCCTTGTCTTCCTTGCTTTCGCTGTAGAGCAAGGCAAAGCCGGGGAATTTGGTGGACGAGCCGTTGGCCCTCAACAGATATTCGCCGGCGCTGATATCGACGGTGGTCAGGCTGAGTACCTGCGGCTTCATCTGGGAGGAGACGAAGCGTTTCCAGATGATCTCGTAGACCCGCGCCTGATCGGTGGTGAGCAGGTCCTTGACCTTGGAGGGGTGCAAATTGACATAGGTGGGGCGGATGGCCTCGTGGGCGTCCTGGGCCCCGCGTTTGGTCTTGTAGGCGTTGGGGGTTTCGGGCAGGTAGTCGGCCCCGTAGAGCTGGACGATCTGGTCGCGCACTTCGGTGACGGCCTCGGCGGACACCCGCACCGAGTCGGTGCGCATGTAGGTGATCAGACCGCGGGTTTCTCCTTCGATCTCCGCCCCTTCGTAGAGCTGCTGGGCCACGGTCATGGTGCGTTTGACCGAGAAACGCAGCCGGCGGGCGCACTCTTGTTGCAGGGTGCTGGTGATGAAGGGGGGCGAGGGATGGCGCAATTGGTCGCGCCGCTTGACCTCGGTGATGGCAAAACTCTGCTGCTTCAGCTCGCCGACGATGCGCTCGGCATTTTCCTGGTCAGCGATTTCCAGTTTCTCGCCGCGGTGCTGGAGCAGGCGGGCGGCGAAACTCTCCTGGGAAGAGGTGTGGCAGCGGGCCTCGATGGACCAGTATTCGTCTGGATTGAAGGCGGCGATCTCCTGATCGCGCTCGCAGATCTGGCGCAGGGCCACCGACTGCACCCTTCCCGCCGAAAGGCCGGAATGGATCACCTTCCACAGCAGGGGGCTGATCTCGTAGCCCACCAGGCGGTCGAGCACCCGGCGCGCCTGCTGGGCGTTGACCTTCTTCATGTCGAGCCGGCCCGATTGGAGGATAGCTTCGCGCACGGCTTTGGGGGTGATCTCATTAAAGAGGATGCGGCGGACCTCGTCTTCCTTCAGGTCGATGGCGGTGGCCACGTGCCAGGCGATGGCCTCTCCCTCGCGGTCGGGGTCGGTGGCCAGGTACACGGTATCGGCCTCCTGGGCGGCCTTGCGCAATTCGCTGATGACCTTGCCTTTGCCGTGGATGGTCACATAGCGGGGCTTGAAGTCGTGCTCTACATCGACGCCCAATTCTTTGGGCGGCAGGTCGCGCACATGGCCCATGCACGATTTCACGATGAAGTCTTTGCCCAGGATCTTGTTGATCGTTTTGGCTTTGGCGGGTGATTCGACCACTACCAGCGATTTGCCCATCGGTTCCCCTTTGCACCCTTGTACGGAATTTGCAGCATCCTAAACTTACCTATTATATATAAGAGCTGGGGCAATGGCAACAGACGGGGCAAAGGCCCATATTGAGGAGCACGGTGGCGATCTACCGCAAAAATCCTGCCGAATTGGGTCGTATCCGGGCCAGTTGCCAGGTGGTTTTCCAGGTCCAGCAGGTCCTCGAAGCGGCCATCGCCCCAGGGGTTACTACCCTCGAACTGGATCACCTGGCTGAGCAGACCATCCGTGCCTGCGGCGGTCGGCCGGCCTTCAAGGGGTATCACGGGTTCCCTGCCTCGATCTGCGCCTCGGTCAACGAGGAGGTGGTGCACGGCTTTCCCAGTCGCCGGCCCCTGTGCCAGGGCGATCTGCTCAGCGTGGACGTGGGGGTGGAGCTGGAGGGGTTCTACGGCGACGGGGCCTTCACCTGTGGGGTGGGGGCCATCAGCAGCCCGGCCCAGCGTTTGGTGGAAACCACCCGCGCCTGTCTGCACTCCGGCATTGCCCAGGCCCGGAATGGCAACCATCTCTCCGACATTTCCCACGCGGTGCAGTCCTGCGCCGAGGCGGCGGGCCTGGCAGTGGTGCGCCAGTACGGCGGCCACGGCATCGGCCGCGCCCTGCACGAGGACCCCCACCTCGCCAACTACGGGCCCCCGGGCCGGGGGGCCCGCCTGCAACCGGGTCTGGTACTGGCCATCGAGCCCATCCTCAGCCTGGGTGACCACCACGTGAAGGTGGACAAGGACGGCTGGACCACCCGCACCCGCGATGGCTCGCTGGCGGCCCATTTTGAGCACACGGTGGCCATCACCGCCCAGGGGCCGTGGATCCTCACCCTGCCGGAGGAAGAAATCCGATGAGGGTTACCCTGCTGGGCACCGGGACCTCGTCGGGGGTGCCGCGCGTCGCCTGCGACTGCGCCGTCTGCCTTTCTCCCGATCCTAAAAATAACCGGCTGCGCTGCTCGATCCTGGTTGAGGAAAGCGGGGGCAATATCCTGGTGGACACCACCCCCGACCTGCGCCTCCAGGCCCTGCGCCAGGGCCTGCGTCAGGTGGACGCGGTGCTCTTCACCCATGCCCATGTGGACCATCTCTATGGCCTGGACGATTTGCGCTCTTTCTGCTTCGAGCGGCAGGCCCCCATCCCCTGCTACGCGGACGAGAGCACCCTGGGGCGGATCAGGCATGTCTTTGACTACGCCTTCAAGCCGGTCTACAAAAACATGAGGGAGTCCGTGCCGCAGCTCAGCCTGCACCCCATCGATGGGCCTTTTGAGGTTTGCGGCTGCCAGGTGGAACCCCTGACGGTATATCACGGCCAGCTGCCGGTGCTGGGTTTTCGTTTCGGCTCTTTTGCCTATGTGACCGACTGCAACGCCATCCCCCCCGCCTCTCTGGGCCGGTTGCGCGGCCTGGAGGTGCTAGTGCTCGACGCCCTGCGCCACAAGGACCACCCCACCCACTTCACGGTGGCACGGGCCCTGGAGGTGGTCGCCGAATTGCGGCCCCGCCGCGCCTTTTTCACCCACATCGCCCACGATCTGGACCACCAGATCACCAACGCCGCCCTGCCCCCGGGCGTTGAGCTGGCCTACGACGGCCTGACCCTGGAGTTCACCTAAAAAAGAACGCAGCCACCAACAGGCAGCCGCGTTCTCCCCCCCCCTGCGTCAGACGCAGGTGTTCACCGATTTTCTTCTATTCTAGCATTTGGACCAGCCGCAGTGTTTGCAGGCCAGGCAGGCACCCTCGTGCGAGACGGTGGAACCGCACTCGGGGCAGGTGACCAGGGTCTTGGTGCTGCCGGTCGCTTCTGGAGTGGCCGGTGGCGCGCTGGCCGTGGCCACCATCAGCTGATCGCCGCCGAGACGCCGGTTGAGGTGGCGCTCCAGGGCTTTGCCGATGGCATCCGGAGTGGAGAGAATCTGCTCGCCGTTCTCCCAGACCGGGGCCGGCCCCGAGATGCCCTTGAGGGCCTTGATGACTTCTTGGGGGTCGATGCTGGAACGCAGGGCCAGGGAGATCAGGCGGCAGATGGCTTCGGACTGGGCCGCCGCATTGCCGCCGGCCTTGCCGATGGTGGCGAAGATCTCGCAGACCCCCTCGTCATCCTCGTTGATGGTGACGTAGATGTTGCCCTCGCCGGTGCGGATGCGCTCGGTGACCCCGCGGGTGACCGAAGGCCGGCGCCGCGGATGGCGGACGCGGTCATTGGCCACCGGGGGCTCGGCGGCCGGTGCGGCCTCCTCCTTCTTCGTCTCCTTGGTGTCCGTTTGTAGGATACCCTCGCGGCTGCCCTCGCGGTACACCGTTACCCCCTTGAGTCCCTCTTTGTAGGCGGTGATGTAGATATCGGCCACCGTCTCCACCGAGATTTCCTCGGGCAGGTTGATGGTGGAGGAGATGCTGCTGTCGGTGTATTTCTGGATGACCCCCTGGATCCTGACGCGGAAATAGGGGTCGATCTGGTGGGAGGTGACCACGTAGGGGGGCAGGTGCTCGTCGTCGCCGAAGAGGGCTTTGACCAGCGGGTGGTAGACCTTGTATTCGCGGAAGCTCTCACCGTCGGCCTGCTTGACGCGGCGCTTGTAGCTGGTGCAGAAGATAGGCTCGATGCCTGAGGAGGTCTGGGCGACGATGGAGCCGGTGCCCACCGGCGGCATGGTGATCAGGGTGCTGTTGCGCAGCCCGAAGCGGCGGATCTTGTCCTGCAGGTCCTGGGGCAGGCTCTGGATGAACTTGCTCTTGGAGACACCCTCCCAGTCGAAGAGGGTGAAAGCGCCCTTTTCGCGGGCCAGATCGACGGAGGTCTCGTAGGCGTTGTAGCAGATGGTCTGCATGATCTGTTCGACGGCCTCCAGCGCCTCGGGGCTGTCGTATTTGATCTTCATCAGCATCAGGGCGTCGGCCAGGCCGGTCACCCCCAGTCCCACCCGGCGGTCGGAAGCCACCGCCTCGCGGATCTTGGGCAGGGCGTGGCGATCCATATTGTATTCGATGACGTCATCGAGGAAACGCACGGCCACCCGGGTGCTCTCGGCCAGGGCGCTGTAGTCGAGGGCCCCGTCCTGGTCTACGAACAAAGTCAGGTTGAGGTTGCCCAGATTGCAGGCGGTATAAGAAGCTAAAGGCTGCTCTCCACAGGGGTTGGTGCTGGTGAGCGGGTTGGCGTATTCGACGTTGTGGTACTCGCGCATGGTGTCCCAGAAGATGATCCCCGGCTCAGCGCTGGAGTGGGCGTTGGTGATGATCTTGTTCCACAACTCGCGGGCCCGCACGGTGCGGTACACCTGGCCGCCCCAGCGCAGGTCAAAGTCGCGGTCTGCCAGCACCGCATCCATGAACTCGTGGGTGACCAGCACGCTGATGTTGGCGTACTGCACCTTGACGCGGTTGACGTCGTTCTTGATGGTGATGAAGTCTTCGATATCGGGATGGTCCACCCGCAGGGTGAGCATCAGGGCACCGCGACGGCCGGCCTGGGAGACGGCGTTGGTGCTCTCGCTGAGCAGGTTCATAAAGGCAGTGCAGCCGGGGGACTTGTCGACCGTGGCATTAACCGGGGAGCCCTTGGGACGCAGGATGGACAGGTCGGTGCCCACCCCGCCACCGGTGCGATAGACCATGGCCGACTCGTTGAGGCAGCGGTAGATACCCTCCAGGCTGTCCTCTTCGATGGGGATGACATAGCAGTTGGAGAGGGTGGGCTTGCGGCGGGACTCCTCGCGGCCAGCCCCGTGCATCACCCGGCCCCCAGGGATGAACTTGAAGTCGAGCAGGAGGGAGAAGAAGCGGTCGTACCAATATTCTTTGTCCTTTTCCACCGAGGCCATGACCCGGGCGATGCGATCCCACATCTGCAGGGGGCCGGTCTCGCCTGGTGCCAGGTACTTGCTGCGCAGGACGTCGACGGCCAAGTCGTTTTCGGGGTAGTAGGTCTCGGCATCCACTGCTTTTTTGAGCAGGGCATCGTGGCCGTTGCGCTTGAGCCCGTGGCCTTCGAGCTGGGCCAGTAGGTCTTCGAGTCGGTGGATGCCGACGGGGGACTTGACGGGCTTTTTTGACTGGTTAGACGGCATTGGGCTCTCCCTTGGGGCAAAATGTAGCCTCTGCCTGCGAAAGGGGTATTTCACAGAACCGGGCGGAGTAGAGTTTGTGGGGATTACATCGGGCAAACAGGCCATCAGGAGTGTTGGCCTTTGCTGTTTCACTATCCCTTAGAACTTGGAAGCCCCTTCCTTTGAAAGGGGAGGAAAAGTTCTGCTTGCCGCAGGCAAGCAAAAGCTTTTTATCGTATACCGTTCCCGTCCGTGTTGGAGGTATGCGATGGTCATCCGAAGAACCAGTCATGCGGT
>SICG01000123.1 GCA_009691525.1 Candidatus Latescibacterota bacterium
CTCCGGGAGGTGCTGCTCAATCTCCACGAAGCACGAGTGGTGATCGAGGACTGGCGATGCCAATATAACACCGAAAGACCCCATAGCCGATTGGGCTACCTCAGCCCTGAAGCCTTCATCAACGCCCATTTACTCTCTTCCTGAGTGGGCCAATTTCTGGGGGCCGGTCATTTCGCCGGGGAGAGGGGCGCTCTAATTTAGACCGCTGGCTGGGAAAATACGAAAGATTTCCCACTCGGGCCGAGGTTCAGCGCTCCAGGGAGACGAACTCCAACTTTCGGCTCCCCGCCTCCTCCACCCTGAAGGCAATGCGTCCCAGCAGCTGGCCCTCGGGGTTTTCCACATCCACCCGCCAGTCCCCTGGCGCGAGGGCCTGTTTGTAGGTGAAGCCGCGGTACCCGCCCTCGCGCCCTCCCGCAACTACGTAGCTCATTCGGTCGGTCTGCACCCACTCGCCGCGTTTTTCGTCGTAGCGCTGCCACTGATGATAGAGGGTGGTGTGCAGATCGGTGGGCGCGAAGACCGCGGTGAAGCAGTAGGCCCGGTCCCCCGGCCGCAGATAGAACACCTCCTCCGATTTCTTCCAGAACAGGTGTCGGGGTGGTTTCACCATCTCCACCCGGTAGGTATTTCCCTGTTTCTCGGCGCGGTGGTAGATCCCCCCGCTGCGCAGGGACAGGGGCACCGGCGGGATCCAGTTGGCCAGGTACAACACCAGGAGCAGGGCCAGTACCCCCCCTGCGGCCAGGCCGGTTGGCCTGAGGCCGGTCCGGTCGGGCGCCCGCAGGAAGATGGCTGCCAGCACCCCGGCCAGGGCCAGGGCACTCAAACCCACGCCCAGGGCAAAAGTCCAGCGGTTCATGGTGTGCAGCAGCACCGGCACAAAAAAGATGAAGAAGGAGAAGAGGGCGAAACCGTACATGGCGGCCAGCAAGGGCAGGCTGGTGAATCGCTTCTTGAGCAGCTCGTTGGCCACCAGGAGCAGGACGATGAGACCGAAGAACACCGCGGTGCGGGTCAGGGAAACGCTCTGGAAGTAGAACACCGCGTACGCACTGAACAGGCTGCCCAGCAGGAACTGGATGGCCAGCGGATAGAGCCATTGGTAATGGAGGAGGCGGGTTTGGCGGGTCTGGCCGGTCTGGAGCCGGCCCATGAGCACAACCAGCCCGCCCAGGATCAACAGGTAGGCCAGGAGGATCAGATTGTCGAGCAGCCGGTCGATGCGCCCCAGGGTGAGGCTGTCGTAGACGATACCCCCGACAAAGCAGCACACCGCAGCGTACTTCTGGTGGCGGTTATAGAACTGGGTGAGCCCGGACATCCTACTTGAGCAGCAGCAGCCGCTGGCTGAAGAGTTGGTCGCCGGTGCGCAACCGGCAGAAATACACCCCGCTGGCCACCGGCAGACCCCGATCGTCCCGCCCGTCCCATGGGTGCAGATGCTGCCCTGGGTCCAGGGCTTCGTCAACTAGGCGCCGCACCCGCTGCCCCAGCAGATCGTAGATCTCCAGCTGCGCCTTGCCGGCCAGCGCCGTCTGGAAACGGATGAGGGTTACGGCGTTGAAGGGATTGGGGTGGCCCGGTGCCAAGCCGGCCGGCAGGGCCTTCCCGGCGGCGGCCTTGCCGGCCAGGGCCAGGCTGGGATGGCGCACCTCCAGCCGCTGGTCGGCGGCCAGGCGGGTCAACACCGTCTGTGCCCCGTCCGGCCACCGCACCTTCAGAGTGTCCACCTGCACGGCACGGCCCAGGCCCAGGTGCAGCCGCGCCGGCCCCTGGCTGGCATAACCAAAGGCGGCAAAGAGCTGTTGCTGCTGACGCCGGCCCCCGGCCACCACCTCGACCTGGGCACCCAATCCCTGGCGGTTGGGGAAGGGGCCAGCCAAGTCCACTTCGAGCCAGTGCCAGCGGGCAGAGCTTCCCTTGTTGCGGTACAGGCGGCGGCTGTCCGCATCGGCCACAAAGAGGTCTAGGCTGCCATCCCCGTCGTAGTCGGCAAAACTCAGGCCCCGACCCCTGCTGGCTCGCCTGAGGCTCACCAGGGTCCCCACCGGCACCAGTGACCCCTGCCCGCGGTTCTGGTAGAGCTGGTCGCCGCCGACATCCGGGCTGAGGGAGGTCGTCAGCAGATCCAGGTCCCCGTCATTGTCGAAATCCCCCCACCCCGCACCGGTGCTCTTCTGGCCCAGGCTATCGGCCAAGAGCGCAAAAGAAGAGCCCCGCTCGTTGCGCCAAAGCTGGTTGGCACGCCACTCATTGGCGACAAAGAGATCCAGGTCACCGTCGTTGTCGTAATCGCCAAAGGCAGGGCCGATCTCCCCCTCGGTGAGTACCAAACCCAGGGCTTCGTTCGCCGGGGTGAAGCGCCCTCCCTCGTTCTGGTAGAACCGGCTGCCGCCGTTCTGGATGGCCACAAACAGATCCACATCGCCATCCCCGTCCCAGTCGGCCAGGGCCAGGCCCTTCCCGGTGCCCTCGTCGGCCAGGCCCAGGGCCGCAGCCCCTTCGGAAAAACGCCCGCCGCCCTTGTTGACGAAGAGGCGGTTGGGGCCACTGGAGTTGACCAGGTACAAGTCTAGATCGCCGTCGTTGTCGCTGTCGAAAAAGCCGGCGCTGCGCCCCGAACCTCCGTCGGCCAGCGAGGTGGACGAATCCGCTGCCACCTGGCCAGTGACCTCGGCAAAGAGGCCAGACCCGTCGTTGCGATAGAGGCGGTCCTCCTCCTCGTTAACCAGGAAGAGGTCCACGTCGCCGTCCCCGTCGTAGTCGCCCAGAGCCAGGCCACGGCCACGGCCCTTGGTGTCCAGACCCGCGTTCCGGGCCTGCTCTACAAAGCCATGCCCATCATTGCGGAAGTACTGGTTGGCCGCATTCAGGCGGACCAGGTACAGGTCGAGGTCCCCGTCGTTGTCGCCGTCGAAAAAGCCCGCCCCGTTGCCCAAGGTCGATTTCTCGGGCAGGGCCACCTCCGCAAAGGGCGAGAAGGATTCCACCAGACGCAGGGGCTGGGGGGGCAGGTATATCCATTCGCCGGCGGCGCTCTTGACGCCAAAACGAATGCTCAGGTCCACCGCCGCTCCGGGAACCCAGGGAGGCAGGATCGTGGTCCTTTCGGCCCCTGCCAACAGCGGTGCCTCTTCCCGATCGGCGCTGATCAGCATCCGCTCGCCGCGCAGGATCTGGTAGCCCACCCGGAAACGGGCAGTGGTCTGGCTGCCGGGGTTGAACACCACCACCTGGGGAACCAGTGGTCCCAGGGCTGCCACCGGGCCGGGAACTACCACCTGTTTGATCAGCACCTGCGGCTGCACCGAGGACCGCGTGCCCAGGAAAGCCAAGGCCATCGCCAGCAGATCCCGCCTTTTGGCCACTGGATCTATGTTCTTCAGATCAAAGACCAGGTACACCCCCCGGTACGACCCCCGGGGCGATATTGAGGCCGGCCACCTCGCCGGTGCGGCTCACCAGCGCCGGCTGCGCCGGCGCTTCGATAGTCAGGGGGTAGTAGCGGATGGAAAAGTCTTCACCGGTACTGGCAAAGGCGCTCTTCAGCGAAGACTTAGCCGCCTGGATATGGAAGACCTGCTTGAGAAAGGCAGGGCTGCTGCGCTGGTGCAAAGACGCGGAGGCCACCAGCAGCCGGCCGCCCCGCTCGGCGAAGCGGCGAAAGACCTCCTGGGCTTGGGTATTCAGTTCACGACCCAGCCACACCACCAGCTTTCCCGGTTCCAGATAGCGCTCCAGCAGGGCGGCATAGAGCGCGCTTCCTACAGGGGTTTGGCCCACAAAGTCAGCCTGCAGCCCCAGGCCTTGCAGTGTTTCCTCCAGGTCTGCTTTCAGCGCTTTCCTGTCCGCAGCTGCATAACGCTCATCCACAAAGGCCAGCACCTGGTGCTCGGCGGCAAAGAGATAGGGCGCCACCTGCAGGCTCTGCCCGCTGAAGAAGGACTGATTCCCCCGACTCAGGCGGGTCATAAGCAGGTACTGCCCTGTAGCGGGCAAGGACAACTCGCCGGAGAAAACCATCTGCGATCCTCAGACTTATCCCCTTCTCAGGCCTACCTTGCGGCACAACTGGCCCAGTTGCTCCTGTTCTCCTCCGTCCAGGACCCCCATTTCCTCGACGATAGCTGCCACATGTTCGGGAAAAATACGCTCGATCAAGGCCCGGCCCTCGGCGGTCAGATGTACGGTGACCACCCGGCGGTCGACCCTGTCGCGCCGGCGCTCCACCAATGCCAGTTTTTCCAGATTGTCCACCACCATCGTGATGTTGCCGCTGCTCTTTAGCAGCTTTTCCCCCAACTTGCACTGGGGCAAAGGCCCCAGATGGCAGAGGGTCTCCAACACCCCGAACTGGCTGAGGGTCAGGTGGTGGGCAGCCACTTTCTGGCTGATTCGCGCGTTGAGGGACTCGGCAGCGCGAAAGAGTTTGATAAAGGCGTTGAGGGCGCGAACCTCGCACTCAGTACCCGGATAATGGCTGCCCATTTAAACCTTTATTCTCCCCTTTGTTGCACTTGAAGTCGGCAATTGATTCAATGTTAAATAATCAATCCCGTGGGTATACGCAACCTAACTCTTAGCTGGAATCTGCTCCCCCTCTGGGCGAGGAACATGGGCCCAATGCCCTTCCGGATCGCGCCCCCGGCAGATCACCGAGCGGCCGTTCCACCCCGTGAGGGCCCGTACCCGCGGCGGCACAAAGCGCATGGTCAGGCCGCACCTGCGGCGCTGGGAGAGGTTGGCCTCCGAGCCGTGTAGCAGCAAATCCGAGTGCAGGGAGATCTGGCCGGCCTTCATGGCAAAGGCCACCGGCGCCCCGCCATACTTTTCTGCCCCGTGGACCGTCTGGTTGAGCACGTTGCTCTCCTCAGCAGCGCTGGGCTCAAAAACGATCTGCCCGTGCAGATGGGAGCCGGGGATGACCTGCATAGCGCCATTTTCCAGATCCGCATCGTCGATGGCCAGCCAGACCGTGACCGTTTGGCTGGGAGTGAGGGGCCAGTACGAGGCGTCCTGGTGCCAGCTCACCCGCTTGCCGTCTCCCGGCATCTTGCAAAAATAGTGGGTGCCCCAGCAGACCAGGTCCTCGCCCAGCAGGTCCTGGACGTAGTCGAGCATGCGGGGTTCGGTCACCAGGTCGTGAATACCGGCGCAGTGCTGGTGCCAGCCGTTGATCGAGTAGCTGTTCCAGCCGGCTTGGGCGGATTCCTCCATCAGGTGGTCAAAGTAGCGCCGGTTGGCCAGGGCTTCGTCGGCACTGAAGACGTCCAGAGGGAAGATAAATCCACACTCGTTGTACTGGCGGACCTGTTCCCGGCTCAGTTTGCCGGGGCGCTCCGCTGAAGCAGGGACAAATTCCAACCGGCGCTCCAGTTCGGGCATGGCGTTGGTAATGGGGGGCATACAGGGCTCTCCTTTTTGGCCTCAATCTGCACCACTTCGCTCGGCGGGGCAAGCCCGCAGCGCCCCAACGTATGGCGCGCTGCGAGGGCTAGGTGGAGGAGCATGGCTACCATTGACGCGCTTTCGGGAAGTTGGGTAGATTATGCCTCTCACGTCAAGGAGATCAGTCATGCCCTCAACCGGTAGTTGGACCCCTGTTGAAATCAACCCTCAAACCCTCCTCCAGGATTACCCCGATCCCCTGCACACCTTGGCCGAAGCCCAGGTGCCGGCCTTGGTGCTGCGCCGCGCCTACGCCCCGACCCACTGCCAAAGCCTGATCCAGCGCTTCATCGAGCGAGACCTGATGCGCGATCCTCAAGATACCTCGGGACAGGACACCCGCAACCGCATCGACATCGGCACCAGCCTGGGCAATCTGGGTGCCGATCAGGAGGGCTTCCTGCAGCATGCCGCCGGCACGCACCAACTCTTCTCCAGCCTCTTCTCGGGTTTAGGCAACCCGGTGCAGACCATCTACACCGCCCTGCAGGCCCTGGCCGTCAACCAGGAGGTCAAGGTGGCCCGCGAGCCCGACGGCCGCCAGTACGGGCCGGCCATTTTCCGCATTCACTACACCGGACATACCTACCGCCCCCATATCGACCATGTGGTCCTGCGCGAGCAGCGTTTCAACTACGCGGTCTCCCGCTTTACCCACCAGTTCGGCGGGGTGCTGTGTCTTCAGAATGCCTCCCTCCAGGGCGATAGCACCCAGGCCATCCTGCACCAGTGCCTGTGGACCCCTCAGATCCAGCCTCATATCGCTGCGGAGACCTTTCACCAATATGCGGCGGCCAATCACATTGCCCGTTGCCGGGTCGAACTGGAGCCCGGAGACCTCTATTTCTTCAATACTCGTTGTATTCACGAGGTGCCCGCCATCCAGGGCGATTTGCCCCGCATTGTTCTGGCAGTTTTCATCGGCTACGCGCCAGAACAAAAGGAAGTCTTTGTGTGGTCTTGATTTATGTTGATAAAAATCCCAATTTTACCTCCTGGCCTCCCTCTTCAGGCACGTGCCATTTTTAGGAAAAATAAGCTCCAAAGGCCCGGGAGGACTTGCCCAAATCCGGCCCTCAGCCTATTTTCAGTGGACCTTGATGCCGTGACCGAGGTCACGCCCGGGTATCGGACTTTTTCGCATTCCTACAGACATTCAGCTCCCAGGGATGGTTTACAATGATCAACTTCAGTGTCGAAGTCTATGCAGACGAACCCTTTGAGAAGGCGCTGCGGCGTTTCTCGGTCAAAACCAAAAAGACCGGCCTGCTGCGCGACCTGAAAAAGAAACGCTTCTACACCAAACCCTCGGTGCAGAAAAAGATCGACAAGCAGAAGAGCATCCGCCGCCTGAAAAAAGCCCTGCGGCTGGCCGAGTTCCCGCTGGCCGAGCGGAAGGAGCGCAGCAAAACCGCTGACCGCAAGGGGGGGATGGACAAGCGCAAACCCATTGGCAGATAAGCTGCGGCACTGCTCTTGCACAACCATCATGGCAAAGGTAAAAAAGCGGCCAGCGAAATATATGGTTGCTTTTTTACTTTTTTGTCATATACTATCTTGACACGTACAGTGTTTTGCGGACAGCCGTTCTAATCCGAGTAGAGCCTACCGAAGTGTATCCCTACCCCGAATTAGATTCTACCCCGAAGTAGTTCCCTACCCCGCGAGAGGTTTGGAAGGTCCCGTCCCAAAACAATCTCCAAAGTAATCTTAATATGTCAGAAGGGAGGTGTTTCATTATGGCACAACGCGAGACCGGTTCGGTCAAGTGGTTTAACGATGCCAAAGGCTACGGTTTCATTACCCGTGCCAGTGGCGGCGATGTGTTTGTCCACCACCGCGCTATTCGTGGCGAGGGCTTTCGCTCTTTAGGCGAAGGACAGCAGGTCGAGTTCGAAGTGGTCGAAGGCCAGAAAGGTCTTCAGGCCCAGGATGTGACGCTCTCTAACTGAGAGGTCACTCATTCACGTGGCAGCCGTTCTACCCCGCAGTAGCTTCCTACCAAGAAGTAGATCCTACCCCGCGAGTGGTTCGGAACGCCCTGTCTCAACAGTACACCATCATGGAGGTATTTTTCTCATGGCACAGCGCGAGACCGGCACGGTCAAGTGGTTCAACGACGCCAAGGGTTACGGCTTCATCACCCGCGCCAACGGCGGCGATGTTTTCGTCCACTACAGCGCCATTCGCGGCGAGGGCTTTCGTTCCCTAGGCGAAGGACAGGCATGTGAGTTCGAAGTGGTCGAAGGCCAGAAGGGCCCCCAGGCCCAGGATGTGACGCTCCCTAACTGAGCGTCTCCGAGGGGCCCTTGTGCCTCTCTGACCGGCGAAAATGCCTGCGCGGCGCACCTTTCAGGTGCGCCGCGTTTTTTTTCGGGGCAATCAGGCCTCCAGATTGCGGAAGGGTTCGGGATTGTGATATTCCACCACCACCCGGCCGCCGATCAGGTGCTCCTGGATGATGCGCTCCAGGACCTCGGGGGTCAGGGAGTGGTACCACACCCCTTCGGGGTAGACCACGGCCACCGGGCCGCGTTCACATACCCGCAGGCAATCGGCCTTGGTGCGGTGGATGCCCCCCTGGCGCGGGTCGCCCAGGCCCAATTCGCGCAGACGCTTCTTGAGGAATTCCCAGCAGCGGGCCCCGGTGTCATCGCGGTGGCACTTGGGCTTGGTGGGGGTAGCGCACAGGAAGATGTGCCGCTCGATGGGGGAGCCGGCTTCGTTCATCAGATCACTCGTCATTCCGCGGGCCGCCAGTTGAGGTCCAGCGGGTGATGAGTGTAAGAACGTTTAATCGCCCCCTCGAAGTCGTCGACCGTGTGGCCATCCCCCTCAAGGATGTACTTGTAGCTGGTCAACCCCTCCAAGCCCACCGGTCCCCGGCTGTGCAGTCGGCCGGTGCTGATGCCCACCTCGGCGCCCAATCCGTAGCGAAACCCGTCGGCAAAACGGGTGGAGGCGTTGTGGATCACCGAGGCCGAATCCACCGCGCGCAGAAATTGGGCCGCTGCCCGGCCGTCTTCGGTGACAATGGTGTCGGTGTGGTGACTGCCGTAGTGGTTGATGTGCTCCACCGCTTCTTCGAGGCTGTCGACCAGCCGCACCGCCAGGATATAATCGAGGTACTCGGTGCGCCAATCCTCCTCGGTGGCCCGGGCAAAAGCCCCCGGGACCAGGGCGGCGGCACGGGCATCGCCGCGCAGTTCGACCTTTTTTTCCTTCAGGGCCGGCACCACACGGGCCATGAAGGCCGGAGCGATCTCGCAGTGGACCAGCAGAGTTTCGGCGGCGTTGCACACCGCCACGTACTGGGTCTTGGCATCCACGCTGATACGCAGGGCCTTGTCCAGATCGGCGGCCCGGTCCACGTACACGTGGCAGATCCCATCGGCGTGGCCGGTCACCGGGATGTGGGTGTGCTCCATGATGTAGCGCACAAATTCGTTGGAACCGCGCGGGATGATCAAGTCCAGATACTCATCGAGGGCCAGCAGGGCCTTGACCTCTTCGCGGGTCTCCAAAAGCCAGATCCACCCCTGGGGCAGGCCCGCCTGGGCGGTGGCCTCGGCGATCACCTCGTAGAGCACCAAGTTGGTGCGCGCCGCCTCCCGCCCTCCTTTGAGCAGCACCGCGTCCCCGGCCTTGAGGCACAGGGCCGCGATCTGCACCAGAGCATCGGGCCGCGACTCGAAGATCACCCCGATCACCCCGATGGGCACACTGACGCGGAAGAGGCGCAGGTCCTGGGCCAGTTCGGTCGCCGCCTGGGTGCGCCCCAGCGGATCGGCCTGGTTCCGCACGCTGCGCACCATCTCCACCATGGCGGCAAATTTGCTGCCCCCCAGATCCAGGCGCTTGACCAGGGGCTGGGCCAACTCGCCGCTGGCTACCAGGTCCCGGGCGCTTTCCAGGTCCTGCTGGTTGGCAGCCAGGATCTGCTCGCGCCGGGCTTCTAGGGCCAGGGCGATGGCCTCCAGGCCAGCGTCGCGTTGAATGGCCGTGGCCAGGGCCAGCTGCCGGGCCACCTGGCGGGCCTGGCGGGCCTTGTCGCGCAGGTCCACCTCAGGCCTCCGCCGCCAGATGGGCGCTGGCATCGCCCATGATGGTCTGCAGATTGCGCACCACCCGATGCGGGTCCTCCACCGTGCCCTCTCCCAGGAGCACATAGTCGACCAGGAAATTCGCCCACTCATCTAGCTGGGCGTCCTGGCGCTTCTTTTCCAGATGCGCGCCCAGGTTGCGGATCACCGGGTGGCGGGGGTTGATCTCCAGCACCCGTCGGGCCGGGGCGAACTCGCGATCGGTCATCTTCATCAGCCGCTCCATGTTGTGGCTCAAGCCGCCCTTGGGGGTGACCAGGGCGCAGGGGCTGTCAGTGAGCCGCTGCGACTCCCTGACGTCGGCCACCCGCCCGGCCAGGGCCTTCTTGAGGAAGCTGATCAGCTCTATAGTCTGTTCCCGGTCTTCCTCAACCCCCTCGAGGCGGGACTGCTTGCCCAGGTCCACGTCTTCGGCGTCGATGGCCTGGAAGGTCTTGCCCTCGAACTTCTCCAGGCGGTTCATCACCCACTCGTCCACCGGGTCGGTGAGGAAAAGCACCTCCAGGCCGCGCTGGCGGAAGGCATCCAGCAGCGGGCTCTGGGCCACGGCCCCCTTCTCGCCGGCCAGGTAGTAGAGCTTGTCCTGGCCATCCTTCATGCGATCTAGGTAGTCCTGCAGAGAGACCAGGGCCTCGGGGGTTTCCCCCAGGGAAGAGGTATAGCGCAGCAAGCGGGCGAGTTGCTCGTGGTGTTCGTGGTCGGCGGCAATGCCCTCCTTGAGCACGATGCCGTACGCCCGCCAGAAAATCAGGTATTCCTCGGCCCGGTTCTGGGCCATGTTCTCGATCAGGCTCAGCAGCCGGCGGACCAGGGTGGCGCGGATTTTGGCCACCACCGGGTTGTGCTGTAGGGTCTCGCGCGACACATTGAGCGGCAGGTCGTCGCAGTCCACCACCCCGCGCACAAAACGCAGGTACATCGGCAACAGTTCCTTGCAGTCGTCCTGGATGAAAACCCGTTTGACATACAGGTCGAGGGCGATGCGGGGCTCGGGCCTGAAGAGCAGCTCCATGGGCGACTGCTTGGGAATGTAGAGCACGCTGTAGAACTGGATCGGCATGTCCACCGCGATATGCTCGTAGGCCAAAGGCTTATCCTGGTCGCCGCTCAAATGGGTGTAGAACTCGTGGTACTGCTCCTCGGTGACCTGGCTGCGAGGCCGGGTCCACAGGGCCGAGCCCGAGTTGACCTGTTTGCCGGCCACCTTGATGGGATATCCCACATAGTCGGAGTGCCGGCGGATGATCTGTTCGAGGCGGTGGGCGTCGAGGTACTCCTGGCAGTCGCCGCGCAGGTAGATCTTGAGTTCGGTGCCCCGCTCCTGGCGATCGGCGACCGAGAGGGTGTAGGTGCCCCCGCCCGTGGACTCCCATTGCACCGCCTGGGCCTCTGCATCGGCGGAGCGGGTGGTGAGCACCACCCGGTCGGCAACCATGAACACCGAGTAGAAGCCCACCCCGAACTGGCCGATCAGCTGCAGCTTGGCCTTCTCGTCCTGGTCCTTGGCCGTCGAGAGCTTTTTGATGAGATCGGCGGATCCAGAATGGGCAATGGTACCGATGTTCTGGTTGACCTCGTCCCTGCTCATGCCGATGCCGGTGTCGCGGATGGTGAGGGTCTTGGCCGAGGTGTTGATCTGGATGTCGATTTCCAGGGGGGCGTCGGGGTCGGTTATGTTGCGGTCGGTCAGCGAGCGGAAACGGACCTTGTCCAGCGCGTCTGAGGCATTGGAGAGCAGTTCCCGCAGGAAGACATCGCTATGGGTGTAGAGCGAATGGATGAGCAACTGGAGGAGTTGCTGGACTTCGGTCTGGAAGGCCTTTTCCTCTACCCCCCCGCTGGTCTGGGCGGTTTCTGACATAGCGCAGTGCTCCTGCTGAAAGAGAGGTTGTCGATGAATGGAGAAATGTACAGAAGAACCCAGCTTATGCAAGGGTCTGCCCTTTGCTGGCCGGCCCCGGAAGCCTATCTTCTGAAGACCTAGAATGAACTCTACAGACGACTCCTACGACCTCATCATCGTCGGCGGCGGCCCGGCCGGCGCCACCGCCACCCTGTACGCGGCCAGGCACGGGCTTAAGGCGCTGCTGCTGGACAAGGCTCGTTTCCCCCGCGACAAGATCTGCGGCGATGCCCTCTCGGGCAAGTCGGTCTCCATCCTCCACGACCTGGGCCTGCTGGAGCGGGTGCGCCAACTGCCCGGCGCCCTGGTGCGGGCAGTGACCTTTGGCAGCCCAGACTGCGCCGAAGCCCGCATTGAGCTAGACCGGCACGACCACCGCGACCTGCTCACCGGCAAGGTGCTGCCCATGGAGGGTTTTGTCATCCGCCGACAGATCTTCGACCACTTTCTCTTTGAGCAAGCCCGCCCCCGGGCCACTACCTGCCTGGAGGGTTTTGCAGTGCACGAGCTGGTCGCTGAAGAGGGCAGAGTCTGCGGGGTGCGCGGCCAGACCGCAGCCGGGGAGGAGCGGGAGTTCCGGGGCCGGCTGGTGCTGGGTTGCGATGGGTTCAATTCCATTGTCGCCCGCAAGGCCGGTTGCTACGAACACGACCCGCGCCACTGGGTGGTGGCCCTGCGCTGCTACTACGAAAACGTGGCTGAGCTGAAAGACCAGATCGAGCTGCATTTTGTCGACGAGGTGTTGCCGGGATATTTCTGGATCTTCCCGCTCGAAAACGGGACAGCCAACGTGGGCATCGGCATGTTGCACGAGAAGCTCAAGGAGCGCAAGGTGGATCTGCGCCAGGCCCTGCGCCAGGTGATGGCCCGCCCGCCCTTTGCCCAGCGCTTTGCCCAGGCCCGGCCCCTAGAGGAGCCGGTGGGCTGGAACCTGCCGGTGGCCAGCAAGCGGCGGCGCATCCACGGCGAGGGCTTCATGCTTCTGGGGGACGCCGCCAGCCTCATCGATCCCTTCACGGGCGAAGGCATCGGCAATGCCCTGTACTCGGCGCGATTGGCGGTGGAGACCGCGGCTCAGGCTTTGGAGGCGGACAACTGCTCGGCGGCATTCCTGCGCCGGTACGAAGAACGGCTCTGGGAAGCCCTGGGCGACGAGTTGCGCATCAGCACCCGGCTACAGCAGCTGGGCCGCTACCGCCCCCTGCTCAACATGGTGATCCGCAAGGCCGCCCGCGATCCGCAACTGAGCGATCTGATCTGCGGCATGATCGCCAACGCCTTCCCCAAGAAGGCGCTCACTAATCCGCTGTTCTACCTGAAGCTGTTGTTCCGGTAGGAAAAACCTGCACCGTAACTCGTCTATCTTATTGCGTTCAAACAGCTTGCCTGATACTCATATCATCTTAAACCACCCAGCCCCCCTTCGCCTGTTCCCTCTGGGATGCTCTGTAGACCCGTTCACTATCCCTTAGAACTTGGACGCCCCTTCCTTTGGAAGGGGAGGAAAAGTTCTGCTTGCCGCAGGCAAGCAAAAGCTTTTTATCGTATACCGTTCCCGTCCGTGTTGGAGGTATGCGATGGTCATCCGAAGAACCAGTCATGCGGTTTACGATACCCAGTACCATTTAGTGTGGGCTCCCAAGTATCGTAAATGGATCTTG
>SICG01000124.1 GCA_009691525.1 Candidatus Latescibacterota bacterium
CGAGGTTGGCGAAACGGCTGAGGGTTTCGTCGCTCTGGATGCCCAGCACGTTGAACACCCCCTTCTCCAAGGTCACCATCAGGAAGAAGGGCCACAGCCCCAGGGCGATGTCCTTGCTCAACAGGTAGGCGAAGCCGACCAGGCCCAGGTTCAGCATGACCTTCATCGACGTGGTGTTGCGGAACAGAAAGAGCTGGGTAGTGAGGATGCCCTGGTCGGTGAAGGTGGCAAACCCGGGAATGATCGGGAAGTAGTTGTGCAGGGCGGTATAGGAACCCAGCAGGAAAGGCACGGCGAAGCCGATCCACATCACCGGATTTCTGAAAAAAGGTTTGACCAGTGAATGGCGCTCGTCGTCCCTGATCATATCCAGCGGGACCTACCAACGAATAGAGCAGCTTCTCGTGCTCCATCCACTGCCGGCGCAGGATGACCATCAGGCACAGCGAGGCCCAGTAAACCGCCAGGATGAACAGGCACCAGTAGAAGAGCGGTTCGGCCCAGGCCCCCCAGGGGACCGGCTGCCCCTGGGGCAGGCCCTCGTAGAAATAACGCGCCGCCTCGGGGTCCTGAGGCGCCAGCCAGCGAGGCACATGCGGGTGGATCAGGTCGGCCCATTTGTTTTCTGGCGAGGCGTAGTAGTAGACGCCGGCGAGAATAGGCAGCAGGTACTCGGAGAAGCCGATGGTGGGAATGGAGGTGGCCAGCAGGGCCATAATGTAGATGGTGGCCAGTTCGGAGGTGCTAAAGGTCCAGGCCCGCTTCAGCAGCCCCAGGACAGTGTTGACCAGGCCGATGAAGACGAAAAACACGAAGATCGCCGCCGGGGTGTTGAAATTGTGATCCAGCAGCGACCCCTTGATGATCATGTTGGTGTAGGGCAGGGCCACTCCGAGGAACAGGGAGATCAGGCCGCCGACCACCACTGCGCGCAGGGTGACGCCAGATGTCAGGGCAGGGCCATCGGCAGCGGAGGGAATTTCAGGCCGCTCCAAACCTCCCCCTTTCAATGCCTTCCACCGGTGGGCACCGCCCGGTTTTGGTTGGAATCATGGCGCATTACACCGCTCAACCCAGGGGCGGAAAATCGTAGGAGGGCCGGTGCACAAAACGGCGCATGCCCAACTCGAGGCGGGCCTGGGCAGCGGGGCCCAGCTGCACCCGCAGGTACCTGCCCCGGATCATCAGTTGCTGTTCGCCCTTGCCCGAGTCGGTGATCCGCGCCTCGGTGAACTCGTGCTCCCCAAAGGTCCCGGCCTGGATCAACACGGTGCGCGCCTCCACCGGGTCGGTATTGACCAAGGTGAGGCCGGCACAATCGGCCCCCACCCGGTCCACCTGGGCCGCCACGTGTTCGGGCAAGCCGGTGCGCCGGCGCACCGGGTCGAAGTAACGCAGATGGGCCTGCAGCAGCCCGCCGTTGTAGATGGCGGCCGGCGTGCCGTTGGCCAACTGGATCAACCCCTCGGGCAGCACCGGGTTGAGCGGCTGAAAGTGGTAACACTCCCGCTCCTCTGGATCGGTGTGATCGTTGGCCATGCGCTCCAGACTCTGGCCGACGCAGTGGTAGGTGGAGGCGGCGATCTGATCGGGGAATCCAGGGTTTCGCCCCTCAATAAATGCGAACCAGGCATTGGGAGGGCAGATGCCCGCTTTGGAGGCCCCCCAGTCCTCGGGCAGCCGCTCAAAGCCCGCCCGGGTCGGGAACACCTCGTCGAGCCTGGCCCGGTCCTCGGCGCTCTGGCTCAGATAATAGAGGTGGATGTAAAGATAGGAGTCGGGCAGGCGGTAGTCGAACCAACCCTGGTCGCCATGCCTGGCCGGCACCACAATCTCCCCGTTCTCCTCACGGCGCAGCGCCCAGAGCAGATCCAACTGCGAGCGGCACAGGTCCAGCCAGGAAAAGTCGCCGGTCATCAGCAGGGCGCAACTGCCCGCCACCAGCGCCGGCTCGACGATGTTGCGCGCCCCGTGCGGCCAGCGCCAGCCATAGTACCCTCCCCACCATTTTCCGTTCATCAGCTCGCCGGTCTTGCCGCTGGGGCCGATGTTGTCGGGCATGATACCTTGGTTCTGGTCGCGGCGCTCCATCCAGGCGCTCAGGTAGTCGAGCACCCAGTTCTTGTACTTCTCTTCCCCGGTGTACAAGTACGCATTGGTGACCAGGGAGGTGGCGCTCAGATTCAGGGGCACGTCCCCGCGGATCATGCGCGCGTTGATCTGGCTCAGGACCTTGGCGAAGGTCTCGTCGTCGGTCCAGTCCACCTTGAAGAGCGGATCGGTGCTGTCTGCCCCGGGCAGGTCTTCGTAGGGCGCCAGGTAATGGGCCAGGATGGGGCGGTGGTAATCCCAGTCCACCTGGGTGGTGGTGGTGCGCGGCCCGTGGCTGCCGTTGAGCGGGCTGCGGATCATCCGCCGCTCCGGGTCCCAGTTGGGGGCCAGAGGGTCCTCGCCGGTGTACATGGCGGCATAGCGCAGCGCCCGCGACCGGTCGATAAAGTGGTGGGGGTTGGCCAGCGCCAGATAATAGATATAGGTATAACTCTCGCTGTGGTGGAACCAGTCGAAACCGGTGACAAATTCCCGGTCGACAGTGCCGAAATGCTCGAACTGCCAGGTGATGGCGTCCCACTCGCGGCGGGCGATCCGGTCGAGGTGTTCGCCACCGCCCAGCAAATAGAACAAGGGAAAAGAGAGAAACGCCTCATAGCCGTTGTCGGTCCCGTCCATGCTGGTCCATTGGGTGCGCCAGATCAGGGTGCCGTCTGGCCGGGTGGCCTGTTCGGTGAACTTGAGGGCCGCCCGGTCCATCAATTCGATCAGGTGGCGCTGGCGCACTGCCCAGGTGGAGGGATGGGCACGGCCGGCAACTGTGAGTTCCACCGTCTGGTCTGGTGTCTGAACAGGGGGTGACATTGCCGTACTCCTTTTAGGTTGGGATCATGGGCTGTCCTTGGGGCTGGCCAGCGAAGGGGCGCAGGGTGGGCGGATCAGCCTCCCGCCCCGTAGAGGGCTGCCGGGTTGTCGCGGAACGCCGCCCTGGCCACGTCGAGGGCGGTCGAATCGGAGAGCAGCCCCTCCTCCATCATGGCCGCCAGCGCTATGGCGAAGTTCCACCGCGCCATCTTCAGATGCCCGTACACCGCTTCGGCGTGCCGCAGGTCGTCGCCGAAGGCGATGATTTTGTTGTAGGGCACCATGCGCAGCCACTCCTGCAGGTCCTGCCTGGCACCCTGCGGAGAAATGATGTGGATCCAGGACATGTTGAGGTACACGTTGGCAAAAGTCTTGCCCAGCACCGCCCCTTCGCGCAGGTAGGGGTACCCGGCGTGGGACAGGTCGAAGCGGGCCTGGCGAAAGGTCTGCAGCAGCTCGATGAGGGGCACCGGGCTGCAGCCCTCCATGCCGCCCCAGTTGCCGGCGCGGATGCCCTGATGGAACTGGATGGCCAGCCCGGCCTCGCTGGCGGCGCGGCAGCATTCGAAGACCAGGTAATCCTCCAGCACGGCCCCTTCGGGGGAATCGAGGCCGGCGTACTCGCCCTTGAGCAGCCTGGCAAACACCGCATTCGCCTCGCCGAACGCCCGGCACGTGAAATCCATGCGGCGGTGGGAATACGCCCTGCTCGCGGGCCTGGTCCTGGCCCACCTGGCAGCGGGACTGCTCTTCACCGTTTGCGCCCGCTATCGGCTGCCCGCCCCTGTTGCTGATCTTTGCCGCCGAGGGGCTGCGCCAGTGCATCGCCTGCCTGCGCACCTGGAAACCGCGCCGCAGCGGGGCACTGCTGCTGTGCCTGGCCGCCGCCTTTGCCCTGGTGCATACCGGCGTGAACCCCAGCGAGTTGGACCCGGTCCGCTCAGCGTGGCTCCAGGGCCATGTGTATATGCGCAACGGGGAGTACGGCCGCGCCGAGCAGGCCTTTCTCCAGGCCCTTGCAACGTCCGGCGAGGATGCGGATATCCTCAACAGTCTGGGGCCCACCCGCCAGCGGCTGGGCCGGGAGGGGGAGGCCGAGACCGCCTATCTCAGGGCCCTCGCCCTCGCCCCCGACTTTGCCAGACCCCGCCTCAACTTGGGCAGACTTTATCTGAAGCAGGGGCGTCTGACCGTGGCCGAGGCCGCCCTGGAGAGCGCCCTAGAGAGCGATCCCCACCCCGCCACCCAGTACGAAGGCCGCTACCACCTGGGCGTGGTCTATCGGCACGCCGGCCGAGAAACCGAGGCCCGCACCGCCTTCGCCGCCGCCGAAGGCCTGCGGCGGAGTGCCGGACTGCCCTGACCCACAAAAATCACCCCGCATAAAGTTGACAATAGCTGGTTCCATTAGTATATCATCTCCGTTCTTGGGCACATCCTCTCACTGAGGAGCACTGGCATGGCAAGAAGCAGATCGGCCTCCCTGCTGGGCGTCGCCATGTGGCTGCTGGGCGGCTGCGATTCTGGTCCTTCGGCACCCAAGAGCAGGCCACCTGGGAAATAATCCAGACCAATATCCTCTCGGCCAATTGCACCAGCTGCCACACGGCGGGCACCTCCTTCGCCATGCAGTCGGGGCTGGTGCTGACCGAGGACGTGTCCTATAGCCTACTGGTCAATGCAGCGCCGCGCAACCCGGCGGCCCTAACCGACGGTCTGGTGCGGGTGAGCGACAAGAAGCTGGCCAGCCTGGACCAGAGCTATCTGTGGCAGAAAATCAACGCCCAGGGACGGCGAGTTGGTCTACACCTCCTACGACTGGGAACACGCCCCCCTCATCGACCTCTCCCCCCCACTGGTGCTGGAGCAAGGCCAGGGGCTGAAGATCACCGCCACCTACGATAATCAGACCGGCCGGCGGCTCTTCTTTGGTTTCACCCGCAAGGACGAGATGATGATCCTGTACGGCTACTCGTACTGAACCGCACCGTATCGCTACAAGGGGATGGACACGGGATATGTTCAGAATCTGCCTTCCGGCAATCAATCTGCTCTTCTTCCCGGCATTGCTCGCTGCCCAGGGCTACCGCGTCGAGTCCGGACAACTAGTGGTTGAACCCCAGCACTGGGCGAGTTGGGTGTTCCCCCAGGGCACGGCCCTGGTGGACGCCGGCGGCGTGCGCCCGGCCTTCGTCCAACCCAGTGGCGACGCCATCCCCCAGGCCTCCATCCTGGCTGCCGGTTCCGATCCGGCCGGCGCCCTTGGCATCCTGGACAGCGACCCCTCCACATCCTGGGCCCCTGATATCTCTGATCCTCCCGAGAACTGGTTTGTCCAGATCGACCTGGGCCAGACCGTAAACGCCACCGGCATCGTCCTCCACTTTGTCGACGAGAGCCAGGGCGATCCCTTTTACCAGTTTAGCGTGCTGACCTCTAACGGCTCGGCGGCCTTCAGCGGCTCCAAGGCCATGGCCTTCACCCGCATCGGCAAAACCGAGCAGCCCAACACCACACAACGCCTCTTCTCCTTCCCCCTCAATCCCCTGCGCCCGGCTGACCGTGGATTCGTGGGCGATCCTATTCGTTTTGTGCTGATCCAGATGACCGACAGCCGGCGCGGCCGGGCTGAGGAAATATCCGCCGAACACTACCAGGCCCTCCCCGCTCAAGCGCAGGGGGCCATCGATTACTACCGCCGCGAAGCCTCGGGCAAGGAACGCTTGGTGGACTTGGATCAGTACCAGGCCCTGGCCGAGGAAACTAGAGGCCCCGTCAAACACTACCGCCGGGAGTCGCCGCGCCTGGCCGGGGTCGAGGTGCAGACGGCGGGCGACAACCTGGCCCTGAGCATTCTCCAGCGGGGAGGCAAGTTGGAGGGCTTCGGCAGCCTGGGCAGCGAGGTGCTGATCGCCGACGGCGACTACAACACTTCGTTTGCCACCCCCTCCGCCTATGCCGAAGCCACTCAGGAGCCGGACCGCCATCTCTTCGTCGACCTAGGCGCCATGTTCTCGCTTGACCGGATACAGTTCATGTACGTGGTGACGCCAGCCTCCGGGCCTTTTCCCAATTATGTCATGAAAGTGTCCGACGGGGCCCGGGCCCCAGACGGCAGCCTGGCCTGGACCTCGGTGGCAGCCCTGGGGGCCGGCACCTTTAGCAGCATTGGGGCAGCGGCGGCGGCCGATCAGGAGATCCGCGAGTACCAGGCCGTAACTTTCCCCCTGATCAAAGCCCGTTACTTTCAACTGGACTATCAGATCCAGGTGTACTTCGGTTGTGCGGGGCTGGGCTGCAGTGCCACCATGCGCGAGATCCAGTTTTACGGCCGGGGTTTCCTACCTGAAGTGATCCTGAACTCGGAGATTATCGAGTTGGGCGGCAGGCCCCGCACCCTGGGCGCCATCGACTGGGATGCCGACATCCCCGCGGGCACCCAACTGCAGGTGCGCACCCGCACCGGCAACCAGCTCGAGCAGCAGATCCACTATTTCACCAAAGCCGGCGCAGAAGTAACCGTAGGTGAGTACCGCAAACTGCTGAGCTTCCAGCGCGGGGATTCGCTGGTCACCTTGGTGCCAGGATCGGACTGGAGTTCATGGAGCCAGTTCTACCAGAATTCGGGCGACCTAGTCAGCTCACCCAGCCCACGGCGCTACCTGATGGTCCAGACGGCCTTGCGTTCCGAACAACCGGCACGGGCGGTGCAATTACGCAGCCTCAGGGTGCAGTTGGAAGCACCTTTGGCCAGCGAACTGGTCGGAGAGTTGTCCCCCGGACGCATCCAGGACACCGGCAAAGAGCAAGCCCTCACCCTTTATGTTCACCCTTCCTTCCAGAGCGGCGATCCAGGGTTCGACCGGCTCTTGGTCACTGCGCCCCCCGGTACCCCGCTGTCGCTGCAAGATCTGAACATAGGCTCGGAGCAGGCCCTCCGCGACGGAACCGCCAGGCATCTGGCCGAGGGCCAGTTTTCCGTGATCCCCACCTCACCGGACTCCTTGTGGATCATCCTGCCCGAGGCAATCGCCCAGGAGGAACTCTTGGCCCTGCATTTTTCGGCAGTGCTCTACTCGGCCAGCAACGTGTTCGGCATCACCGCCGGCCTGGGCGAAGGGACCGGCGCCGTGTGGCAGCAGGTCGAAGCCGGCGAGGTCACCTCCCTGGGAGAGGGCAGTACCCTGAACGTACTGGCGCCCTTTGCCGAACGCATCGTCAGAGAGGCACGGGTATACCCCAATCCCTTCACCCCCAACCAGGACGGGGTGAACGAAGTGCAGGCGTTTGAATTCTCGGTGTTCAAAGTCAACGGCGAGAAGTCCCTCTTCCTGGAGATCTACGACCTGGGTGGGAGGCCGTTGCGCCGCGTCGAAGAGTTGTCAGCCAGCCCGCAGGGGGTGCAGCGCCTGGAATGGGACGGCAGGGATCAAGGCGGTTCCCTGGTACCGCCCGGCCTCTACCTGTGCCGCTTTGGCCTAGAGGTGGATGATCAAAGCCGCACGGGCACCACCCTCACCCACGTGGTTTCGGTGGCCTACTGAGCGCGCCGCAGCACCCGCCCTGGCCGCGCCCCGGTCAGGCGTCCTTCCTCCACCACCGGCACGCCATTCACCAGAGAAAGCCATACCCCTTCGGAGTAGGCACAGGGCTGGTCGATGGTGGCCCGATCTTGCAAGCGCTCGGGATCAAAGAGGACCAGGTCTGCCCGCAGGCCGGTGCGCAAGAGGCCACGGTCGCTCAGGCCCATACGCCGGGCCGGGAAGTAGGTGATCTTCTCGACGGCCTGCTCCAGGCTCAGGGCCCGGCGCTGGCGCACGATGGTGCGCAAGAGATAGGCCATGCCACCGTAGCAGCGCGGGTGCTCGCGCTCCTCGGCCAGGATGCCGTCGGTGGCCAGGGCAAAGCCGTCCGAACCCAGGCCGCAGTGCGGGCTCTGCGCCAGTTGGTCGATGTCCGCCTCGGCCTTGTCCTCCCCGTAGAAACTCACCACCCCGCCCTCCTCAATCAGGATGTCGCAGATGGCCCAGAAGGGATGGGCATGGCGCAGCCGGCCCAACTCGGCAAAGGTCTTGCCGGTGTGCTGGTGGTTGGCCGCGCTGTTGCCCAGCCACAGCCTTTCCCACTTCCCCTGCTGCATCAACACCGTCTTGGTGCTGCCCCCCAGCTCCGAACCCTTCTCTTCGATCTCCCGCCACATCTGCTGCCGCAACCCCTCCTGATTGAGGCGCCCGATCAGCGCTGGATTGCCCCCCACCAGGGCCCAGGGCGGCAGCAGGGACTTGAGCGAGGTGGAGCCAGTGGCGTAGAACTCGGTCTCAGCCGTCACGTCCTGCCCCTCCCGCTGGGCCCGCGCCAGGCGCTCTACCAACACCGGCGCGCTGCCCGTGGAGGGCGGGCAGGGGGTGATGTGCGAGACGTGGACCGCTACGCCCCCCTCCCGGCCGATGGTGATGGCCTCTTCGAGGGCCTCCATGATCGCGGCGGTGTAGTTGCGCATGTGGGTGGCGTAGATCCCCCCGTAAGGGGCAGAAGCCCTGGCCAGTTCGATGATCTCCTCGGTGCGCGCGTAGCTGCCCGGCACGTAGGTCAGGCCGGTGGACAGTCCCAGAGCGCCTTCCTCCATCTGGCGGACCATCAACTTTTTCATGGTCTGCAACTGCGCGGCGGTGGGTGCCTCGGCGGATTGGCCCATCACTGCCTGGCGCAGGGCCCCGTGGCCGGTGAAGAAGGCCGAGTTGATGGCCAGGCCCTGCCCTTCGAGCACGCCAAAGTACCCCGCTGCCGAATCCCACCCATCGGGCAGTGCCCGCCGCAGGCGCGCTGATTCAAGTGGGCCCATGTACGGCCCCTCTGGCCCCACCGGGAAGGCCGAGATGCCGCAATTGCCGTTGATCTGGGTAGTGACCCCCTGGTACACCGTGCTGGCCGCCCGCCCGTCCAAGAGCAGGGTGAAGTCGGAGTGGGTATGGATGTCGATGAAGCCGGGCGCAACCACCTGGCCCTGGGCGTCGAGTTCGCGGCGCGCACTCCCGGTGGCCTCACCCACGCAGGCGAGATGATCCCCCTCGACCCCGATGTCCCCGACACGGGCCGGACTTCCGGTGCCGTCGACGATGCAGGCGTTTCTGATCAGCAGGTCCAGCATGAAATCTCTCCTAATTAATTAGAACTGCCCGCTGCGAAAACCGTAGCGCAGCTCGCCGCTGAGCAGCCGCCGCTGCGCTGGGCTCGCCTTTTCGAGTAGCTCGGCGGGCGGGTCGTAGCGGTTCCAGGTCTGCATGTACGGGGCGGTATACCCGTAGACCAGCGAGTACCGCGGCGGCGCTCCTGACCGCAGCCGGGGACCGACGTGTACCAAGGTCTCGCTCAGGATCAGCACATCGCCGGCCCGCGCCTGGAGCTGTCTGACCAGCGTCTCGTCCACGAACTCGCGCAGCGCCTTGCTGGGCAACTCCAGTTTGTGGCTGCCAGGCACCACCCAGGTGCCCTCCCCCGGGCCATTGTCCGTCAGGTAGATGAAGGCCTTGGCGAAGAGGCAGCAGTAGCGGCCTTCCACCTGGAAACTGCCAAAGCTGGGGGCGATGGCCCGATGCCAGCCCTCGTCCCGGACCGGGACCTCCGCTCCGGCCGCCGGGTCCGGGTAGTTGATCAGGTACTGGTGTTCTTCCAGGCGCACCTCGCCGCCGACTACCTCCTCGATAACCGGCAAGAGGACTGGGTGCAGCGCCGTATCCAGCAGGTGCGGATCGTACCAGGCACAACGCGACAGCACGGTGAGGGCAGCGGTCTTGGGGTAGCCGTCGTGTTTGTACGCACAGGTGGTGTCGGCGTCCAGCTGGTCGGCCAGTTCGATGAAGTGCCGGCACTCTTCGCTGTTGAACACCCCCTCCAGGACCACATAACCGTTGACGTCGTAGAAATAGCGCTGGGCCGGGGTGAGTTTTCCCACCCTCTGCGCACTGGCCTCCATCATGGCTTCCTCCTGTCGTTTAATACACCACGGTCAGGCAAAGACTAGCGCGGATCGCCCACCCTCCAGCGGTGTTTCTCCACCCCCTCCATGTTCAACTCAATGCCGAGGCCGGGGCCCTTGGGCAGCAGCACATAGCTGTTCTCCACCTGCAGGGGCTCGGTGAGGATTTCGTCGCGCCAGGGGATGCCGGTGACGAACTCGGTGGGGGCGGCATTGGGAATCGAGGCCATCAGGTGCGCAGCGGCGATGATGCCCACCGGTCCCTTGGTATTGTGCAGCGAAAGCGGGATGTGGAAGGTGTCGGCGATGTGGGCGATCTTTTGCACCTCGGTGATGCCCCCCGCGTACATCAGATCCGGCTGGGCTACGTCTAACCCATCGCGCTCCATCAGCTGCCGGTACTGGTTCTTGGTGTTGAGCCGCTCGCTGCCCATGATCTGCATCGAGACCTCGCGGCGCACCTTGGCGTAGGCGCTCAGATCGTCTGGTGGCACCGGGTCTTCGAGCACGTACAGATCGACGGATTCCAGGGCGCGGGCCAGGCGGATGCAGCCGGCCACGGTGAAGCGGCCGTGGCAGTCCATCAGCAACTTGATATCGGGACCCACGGCCTCGCGCACCGCGGCAAACTGGGCCGCCGTCTCCCGAGGGCGGCCATCCTCGACATAGGGGCTGAGAGGGTAGTCTTTGCTGGAGGAGCGCACCCCGCCCTTGAGCGCGGTATAGCCTTCGGCCACCTTGGCGAGGGCCTGTTTGGCCGACTCCTCGGGCGTGGCGCCGCCGAAGTGGGTATAGACCTCCATGCCGTGGCGGTACTTGCCGCCCAGCAGCTCCACCAGCGGCAGATTGGCCACCTTGCCCTTGATATCCCACAGGGCGATGTCGATGCCACTCATGGCGCTCATCCACACCGGGCCGGCCATACGCCAGATGCCGCTGATCGAGGACCGATCCCAGATCTTGTGCCACAGGTACTCGATGCGGGAGGGATCCTCGCCGATCAGCTCTTGTTTCAGGTGTTCGACGGCGGCCACCACCACTGGCTCCTTGTTGGAGTAGGTGGCCTCCCCCAGGCCCACCAGGCCTTCGTCGGTGTGGACCCGCACGATGGTCCACTTGCGGCCCGGCGAGTTGATCAGGATGGTGTCGATGTCGCGGATCTTCATGGGTTTCTCCCTTCTCTATGGCAGATTTTGCACACATACGTGGTCGATGAAGCGGGTGTAGAGTTCCTCCGCCCGATGCAGTTGGTCGATTTCGACCCACTCGTCCACCGTGTGGGCCTGGGCGATGTCGCCGGGGCCCAACACCACCAGATTCTTCATACGCACGGCATAGGCCGTCCCGTCCGTCCCATAGGGCACCGTGCGCGAGACTCGGGTGCCGGTCAGGGCCAGGGCGGTTTGCACCAGGGGCGAGTCGGGCGGAGTGTAGAGCGGTTCACCCACCCAGTGGACTTGGCACTCCAGCCCGTGTTGCCTGGCCAATTCCCGGGTCCGGCGGATCAAGCCGGCGCTGTCGACGCCGGGCATAGGCCGGTAGCGAATGGTGCAGACACTGCGGATGGGCGTGATGTTGGTGGCCGGATTGTAGTCGTTGATGCCGATGCTCCATTCCGATTGCGGCGGCGAAAACTCGTCGTTGCTATAGCGCTTGGAGCGCAACACCAACTCGTAGATCTTCTTCATCTCGGCCAGGAAGGGGATCATGCGGATGTTGGCGTTGACCCCCTTGAGGGTGCTGGTGTGGGCAGCGCGACCCTTGGAGCGCACTTCCATGTGCAGGCTGCCCTTGTGGGCGTGGATCACTTGCATCCGGGTCGGCTCACAGATCAGACCATAACCGCTGCACGCCTCCCGGAACAGCCGGGAACTGCGCACCACCTCCCGGGCTCCGCGCGCCCGCACCTCCTCGTCGGCGGTACACAAAAAGAAAAGTGGGGCCTTGAGCTGGCTGGCCCGGAAGCGCAGGGCAGCGCACAGGGCGGCAGCCACCGGCCCCTTCATGTCGCAGGCGCCCCGGCCGTAGAGACGCCCCTCCCGCACTTGAGCCTGGAAGGGATCGGCGCTCCAGCCCGCCGGTGGCGCCGGCACCACGTCGGAATGACCCGTCAGCGCCAGCCCGCCCTTGCCCTCACCGAGTTTGGCGACGATGCAAAGTTTCTCCACCCCGGCCGCGTCCAGGTAGGCTACCCGCTCCACCTTGAAGCCTCCGCCTTCCAGCAGCGAAGCGACATATTCGCTGATGGGCACATTGCTGGCCGAGCTGACCGAGGGAAAAGTGATCAGCTGCCGCGCCAGTTGAACCACTTGTGGTTTCATATTAGCGGTACTGCTCCAGATCGCCCTTGAACTCCAGGCCCAGGATCTCGCGGGTCCGCCCCACGTTGCAGGTCTGGTCCGCCCCGGGGGTACCCACTACGTGTAACACGTCGAAATCCACCTTGCCGGTCTCCAGGGCCAAGCGGCAGGCCTGGGCCAGGTCGTGCCTACACACCCAGCCGTTTTTCATCGGTGTGCCCTCTTTCCCCAGCTTCTCGCGGTGCCGGCCCAAACCGATGCGGCTGTCGACGATATAGTCGGGCCGCAGCACGATGATCGAGAGGCCGTACCCGTCGTGATACTGCCGGCACAACTCCTCCTGCAGCCGCTTTTGCACCGCGTACAGCGAGGAGTCGGGCCGCCGCACCTCGGAGGTAAAAAAGATACCCTTGGGATGCACCGTCTGACACGAGCCCAGGTGTACCACCCGCTTGACTCCGTATTTCCTGGCTGCCTCCAGCACGTTCCAGAGCCCTTTCAGGTAGATCAGCCAGTAGGCCGCGCTGTCCTCGTCTTTGCTTCCCGGCGGCGGGGCATAGAGCACCAGGTGTACGATTCCCTCCACCCCTTCCACCGCCTTGTCCACGGCCTGATAATCGGCGATGTCCCCGTTGACGATCTGGCCGCCCTTCCACTCGCCGTCCACGTCTTTCCAGGTCTCCCAGGCCTTGGGGCTGTAGTCAAAGGCCCGGACCTCGTGCCGGCCGGCAAAATTGGCCAGCACCGCCCGGCCCAGCCAGCCGGCTGCGCCGAATACTGCAGTTTTCATAACAGCTCACTCCTCAGGAAATAAATCCCTGTAAAATTTTCCATTCTTCCTCGGTCATATCCGAGTAATGCCAGTAGATCAGGCTCTGCAGACCGCTGTCTGAAATGGACTTGAGCAAGAGGGACAAC
>SICG01000125.1 GCA_009691525.1 Candidatus Latescibacterota bacterium
CGCCTCCTGCTCATCGAGCCGCTGCGCTTCGAGGCGGGCATCGCGCAGGGCGATGCTCTTCTGGGAAACGAGCTGTTTCAGGCGCAGAATCTTGGTGGAACACACGTACTGGACGAGCAAGCCAATGACGATGCAGGCCACCATGCCGATCCACCAGTACATAACATGCCCTCCCTCGCCGCCTCAGCGCAACTCTGAGACCAGGGGAGTCTCCCGGCCCTGGTTGCCTTTGGAGTTGACGTAGGATTTGAAGGTCTGGACCTTGGTGAGTAATTCCTGGCTCGACTGTTCGAGATTGGCCTCGATCTGCTCGACCACCTTGACCACGGTGCTCTTGTTGATGAAACCCACGGCGTCGAGCCAGGTGCGCCCGTCCGGGGTGTTCACCAGCCAGTTCTCTATGGCTTGCCGGAGCTCGTCCGGATCGCTAACATAGTAGAACTTGCCAAGAATGCCATCCACCCCGCTCACGTATTTGAGGTTCTCGACAATCGTCTCGTTCAGTGTCTTCGCCACGCTCGTGCTCCCGTTCGCATATCTGCACGGAAGTGTAGAAAAAATAATCCTAAATGTCAAGCGAGGAAGCCTCCGCTTCCCCCCGTCAGGCCCCGACGCCGGCAGACCTGATTCTGGCCCTGCTGCTGGTGGCCGGCAGCTTAGGTTTGTGGGTTTTTACCGGCCGCCGCCCACCCGGCAGCGAGGTGGTGATGGAGAGTGATGACCGCCGCCAGCGCTGCCCCCTGAATCGCGACCAGGTGTTGTACCTGGATGGCCCCCTCGGCAGGAGCCGGGTGGAGATCGCCGGCCAGGGAGCTCGCATCGCCACCTCGCCCTGTCCCGAACAGCGCTGTGTGCTTCAGGGCTGGATACGCCGCCAGGGCGAAGTAGCCGCCTGTCTGCCCAATCACCTGGTGCTGCGCATCGAGGGCGGGAGCGAAACCGTGGACGCCCTCAGCCGATGAACCTGGCTTCCCCCCGCCAGCTGGCGCGCCTGGGGCTCTTCACCAGCGCCGCCATCGCCCTCTTTTTTTTTGAACAGCTCATCCCCCGCCCCCTGCCCTGGATGAAACTGGGCCTGGCCAATGTGGCCGTGTTGCTGACCCTGCTGACCCAGGGTCCGGTCGCCGCCCTGGCCGTGCAGCTGACCAAATGGCTGGTGGGCAGCCTGCTGACCGGCAGCCTGGGCGGCCCGGCCTTTGTCATCGCCGGCAGCGCCGGCCTGGGCAGCTGGGCGGCTATGGTAATGGCCCAGCGCTGCACCGGCCGACTCTTCAGCCCCCTGGGCCTGAGCCTCATCGGCGCGGCGGTCCACCAGACCCTCCAACTGGGCACCGCCGGCCTCTACATCCACCAGCTGGGGTTGCTAGCCCTTCTGCCCCTCTCGCTGCTCAGCGCCCTGGTCAGCGGGGCGCTCATCGGGTTTTTGACCAGTGCGATCCTGGAAAAAATGCGTTCCAACGGCTGGTCTCCCGAATTCTTCTATTGATCGAAGTGCCTGATAACCCTAACTTCCCCTCGCTTCCTAAACCCCAACCCGGACCCATTGATGGCCGCAGTCGCCCTGGGGGCGCTCCCAGGCACCCCCCAGCAGACATCCCTGCACTCCCCATCCGGCGCTCCCTTCACCTTCAGGAGCCTGGGACTGGGGGCGTTCTTTTCGCTGTGCATCGCCATCGGCGACCCGTACGGGAACATGGTGATCCGCGGGTCCTACATGGGGCTGGACTTTGGCACCCCGGGCGCCCTCTTTTTGTTTTTTCTGCTGGCCGCCCTCTTCAACCGCATCTTGCGCCTGCGCCGCGAGGAATTGCTGGTCGTCTACATCATGATGATCGCCGCCTCGGCCATTCCCACCATGGGGCTGTCCGAACACCTGCTCACCATCATCAGTGGGGTCCAGTACTACGCCTCACCCGAAAATGACTGGTCCCAGCTCATCCACCCTTTCATCCCCGCCTGGATGGTCCCCCAGGACCCCGAGGCCATCAAATGGTTTTTCGAGGGAGCGCCCAAAGGCCATGGCGTGCCCTGGGGGGTATGGTTGGGGCCGCTGGCCTGCTGGCTAGTCCTGGCCCTGGCCCTCTACCTAGTGATGATCGCCACCATGGTCATCCTGCGCCGACAGTGGGTGGACCAGGAGCGCCTGCTCTACCCCATCATCCAGGTTCCCCTGGAGATGGTGCAGCAGGACGGGGGGCGCACTTTTTTTCGCAACCCGGTGATGTGGGCCGGTTTTGCCCTGCCGGTGCTGGCCAGCACCCTCAACGGCCTGCATGCGTACTTCAATTTCATCCCCGCCCTGCAACTGGTCTCCTCGATCCCTATCCTGCGCAACACCGTGAATCTCGAATTCCGCCTCAGCTTTCCGATGATCGGTTTCTCCTACCTGATCAATCTCGACATCGCCTTCAGCCTGTGGTTCTTCAACACCGTCGCCAAGCTCTTGCGCGGCGGGTTGAATATCCTGGGCATCTCCAGCACCGAAAAGCTGGGGATCTACGGGGCCGCCAGCGAACCAGTGCTCGCCCACCAGGGGCAGGGGGCGATGATCATGCTGGTGCTCTTTGGCCTGTGGATCGCCCGCGACTACCTGCGCGGGGTGCTGCGCAAGGCCTTCAAGGGGGACCCTCAGGTAGACGATTCGGGCGAGATGCTCTCCTACCGGGCCGCAGTGTTCACCTGGATCGGCGGGGTGCTGGTCCTGAGTGTGTGGCTGTGGCTTTCTGGCCTGCCTTTCTGGGCCGCCCCGCTGACCGTGCTGACCGCTCTGCTGACTTTTGTCGGCCTGACCCGGGTGGTGTGCGAAGGGGGCGTGGCCACCGCGGTAGGGCCGATGATCGCCTCCTCCACCATCGTCTCGGCCTTTGGCTCGCAGGTGCTGGGGCCCGCAGGCATGGTGGGCATGGCTTTCACTTACGTGTGGGCCGCCGACATCCGCACCTTTGTGATGGCCTCCTGCGCCCATGGACTCAAACTGAGTGAACATCTGGGCCGGCGGCTGCGCCCGCTTTTCTGGGCCCTGCTCTTGGCCATTCTCATCAGCCTGGTCGCCTCCCTGGCCACCATCCTCCATCTGGCCTACACTTATGGCGGCATCAACCTCAACGGCTGGTTTTTCGACGGGGGACCCAAAGCCCCTTTTGAATACGCCGCCGCCAAGTTAAATTCCCCGGTGGGTCCCGATTGGACCGGCTGGGTTCACACCCTGGTGGGCGGGGGGATCATGGCCCTGTTGATGCTGGCCCGCCACCAGCTTTCCTGGTGGCCGCTCCACCCCATTGGCTACCCCATTGGCGCGGTGTGGTTGATGGATGCGCTCTGGTTTAGCATCTTCTTGGCCTGGCTCATCAAGCTGGCGGTGCTCAAATACGGGGGACCCCAGCTCTATCGGGCCACCCGCCCCTTCTTTCTGGGGATGATCGTCGGCCAGTTCGCCGTCGCTGCCACCTGGCTGATCATCGATTACTTCACGGGTATGACGGACAATGTGGTGTTCTGGATTTGAAGAGATGAGGAGACTTATGCCCAGGGCCATCCTCCTGCTAGGACTAGCGTTGCACTGCTGGGGCGCCGCGCCAGCCAGAGCCGAGGTCAATTTTGCCGACCTGCGGCAGACCGCACCGGTGGCTGAGGTCCAACAGGCTATCGACTATTTTTCCAGCCTCGGTTCCCGGGTGGCCGGTTATCCCGGCGCCGCCCAGGCCGCCCGCTACATCGAGACCGAGTTGCGCGGCATGGGCCTCGATAAGGTGGCCGTCCAGGAATACGACGTCTCCATCCCCATGGAAAAGAACGGGCGGATGGTGCTCACCGGCGATGGGACCGAACTGCCAATACACGGGCTGTGGCCCAACCTAGTGAAGACCTCAACCCTGCCCGAGGGAGGCCTGCGCGGCCAACTCATCGACGGGGGCCGGGGCGAACTGCGGGAGTTGGAGGGCAAGACGATTGAGGGCAGCATCGCCCTGCTCGACTTCAACTCCGGCGACCGTTGGCTCAGCGCGGCCTATCTTGGCGCTGCGGCCGTGCTTTTCATCGAGCCCGACTCGACCGTGTACCTGGAGGGGGAAAAGAAGTTCCTTTCCATGCCCCTGAATCTGCCCCGCTTCTGGGTGTCAAAGGCCCAAGGCGAGATGTTGCGCCAGCGCCTTTCCCAGGGCCCGGTAGAGGTACACCTGGACTATCGCATGGACTGGGAGCGCCAGCCGGCCTGGAACATCATGGCCATGATCCCAGGCGCCGACCCGCTGCTCAAGGACGACGTGGTGGTCCTGGAATCCTATTACGACGCCATGTCCGTGGTGCCGGCCCTGACCCCGGGCGCTGAGCAGGCCTGCTCCATCACCGCCCTGCTCGAACTTGCCCGCTACTTCCGCCAACACCCCCCTGCCCGCACCCTGGTCTTCGTGGCCACCTCGGCCCACCATCTAGGCCTGCGCGGCATCGACGACTTCATCCAGCGCTACCTGCGCAAGGAAGATCCCTTCATCAACCGCATGTTGATCCGCCGCGGGGTGGAGGTGGCCCTGCGCGAGGGCCTGATCCGCAAGGACGGGGTGTACTACCGGATCGGCAAGGACGAATACCTCGGCAAGGAGGCCCTGATTCGCGCCGCCGCTGAGGAGGACACCACCCTGATCGCCGCCGTGCTCGACAAGGCCCTGGCCGCCGGCGTAATCGCCCAGAGCGGCGGCGGCCTGCGCCTGGGGGATCATCAGTTTGCCGACCGCGCCGAGTTGCTGGCCGAACTGCGCAGCGACGAGGCGGTCAAGCTCTCCCTCTATCGCGAATGGGCCGGCCCCAAGGAAGACTCCCTGGCAGTCAAGCTCTTCATCAGCCTCGACCTGTCCTCCCAGACCGACGAACTGGGGGTGTGGAACAGCAACACCAGCTTTTACTACAAGCGCTACTTTGCGCCTTTTGGCAAGAATTTCATGGGCTACGCCCGCCAGATCAGCAAGGAACTGGGCTATGTCCAGAAGGACGTGCTGGTCAACGGCATCAGTCCCGAGGGCGGCATGAGCTGGGAGACCTTTGTGCCCGGCGAGATCTCGGTCAACAGCGAGTTGGTCCTGGCCACCGGCACCCCGGCCCTGGCCTTTGTGACCGTCAACGACGCCCGTTTCCTGGCCGACACTCCGCTGGACCGGGCCTCCCAGGTCAACAGCCAGAACCTGGCCAAACAGATCCGCGCCCTGGCCGGCATGTTCCACCTGGCCTTTGAGGACCCCGAACTTTTCCCCGACTTCAAGATGCGGCTGCAGGACGATCTGCGCACCCTCAAAGGGCGGACGATGGTTTTCCCCCGCCGCAGCATCATCCCCGACCTGCCGCGCACCGAGGCGGTAGCGGTGGTGCGCAACGGGCGCAAGAAATCCTACAAGGGGGTGCGCGGCGAGTACTACGAGGTGGTAGACAACACCGGTTCTTTCTATATCAACCGGATTCAGGTCAACGCGGTGCAGATCGAGGGGTACTATATCGATCCGCGCAGCGGCCTGATCACCTACGCGCCGGATCGGGGAGTGCAGGGCGACAAGGTCTACCCCATGAAGATCACCATGGACTGGCGCGACAAGCAGTGGATGGTGGTGCTCTTCCCCTGCGTGGCCTTCAACTTCTATGACATTGTCGACCCCCGCTACCTGACCAAGCTCAACAGCATCAGCATCTTCGACGAGACCAACAGCGCGCCGGTGGAATTCGGCTACACCATCGGCGAAGGCCCCTCGGCCCAGGATGAGCCGGTGGGTGTGCTCTTCGCCCGTCCCAACACCCGGATCAAGATGGGGCTTGGTGCCGGCCTGCTGGGTTTTCGTTATCTGCTGCTCAACGTCACCAACACCGACAACAAGGAAAAGGCGCTGGGTGAGGGCTTCGCCATCACCCCCGGGGCCAACTTCGCCCGCACCTCCTTCCAGGCGGCCCACGACGTTTGGGCGCTGGACGAAGCCCGCATGCAGGAGCTGAGAAGCTTTGCCATCGAGAACAACCGGCTCAACGACCTGCACGGACGGGCCAAGCTGGAACTCGATGACGCCACCAAGGCCCTGGCCGGCAAACACTGGGAGGATTTTGTGCGGCACACCCGGGCGGCCATCGGCCTCGAATCGCGGGCCTACCCCGATGTGCGCTCCACCCAGGACGACGTCATCCAGGGTATCATCTTCTTCATGGCCCTGGTGATCCCCTGCGCCTTCTTCACCGAGAGATTGTTGATATCAGCCGCCACCATCAAGAACCAGATCCTCGGCTTCATCGGGGTGTTCATGGCGATCTGGATCGTGCTCTGGCTGGTACACCCGGCCTTCCAGCTCTCCAACCCCTTTGTCATCCTGCTGGCCTTTGTTATCCTGGCCCTGGCGGTGATGGTGATGTGGCTGATCTCGGGCCGCTTCAACGAGCAGATGAAAAAGCTGCGCACCGAGGTGGCGGTGATTTACGACACCGATGTCAGCCGCTCCAGCGCCTCGCTGACCGCCTTCCAGTTGGGCATCTCCAACATGAAGCGCCGCAAACTGCGCACCGGTCTGACCTTTGTCACCCTGCTGCTCTTGACCTTTACGGTGCTCTCCTTCACCTCCATCCGCACCTCGCTGCGCTTCAACCAGATTCAGCGGGACAACGAGGGCCTCTATCAGGGCCTGCTCATCCGCAGCAAGTCCTGGAATCCCCAGGAGGAATCGGTCCTCCACTACGCCCGCAGCAACTTCGGCCAACAGGCCACCGTGGCGCCGCGCTCCTGGTACAACAACAAGAGCAAGGCCCACATCAAGATGAAACACGGTGAGTACACCCATAACGCCCTGGGGGTGCTGGGCCTGACCCCCCAGGAGAAGGAGATCACCGGCCTGGACCGAGCCCTGGTGGCGGGCCGCTGGTTTGAGCCGGGGGACGAGAAGGTGTGTATCCTGCCCAACGACATGATCACCGCCGACAAGCTCAACCTGCCCCTCGAGCAGGTGGGCACCGCCGAGATCCGCGTCTTTGGCGAGATCTTCAAGGTGATCGGGGTGATCGATTCGCGGCGGATGAAGGAACTGAAAGATTTGGACGACGAGACCCTGACCCCGGCCGACTTTGCGGTGACCGGCGGCCAGGCGGTCCAGGAACTGGCCGAGGAGGAGAACCGCGAGAAGCAGGGACTGGAGAACTCCAAGGCCTCGATCAAGCCTTTTGTCCACCTGGAGCCGGCCAACGTGCTCATCGTCCCCTACAACACCCTGCGCAACATCGGCAGCGGCAACCCCCTGCAATCGGTGGCGGTGCGTTTCCAGGATGGGGTGGACGTGCGCAAGCAGATCGAGGAATTCCTCTCGCGCCTGGCCGTCACCCTCTTCGCCGGCCTCAAGGAGCAGGGCGACGAGTACGTCAAGGTTTCCATCTACAGTTCGTTGGGCATGACTTCCTTCTCGGGCATGAGCAACCTCTTCATCCCCATTCTCATCGCCGCCCTCATTGTGCTCAACACCATGATGGGCAGCGTCTACGAGCGCTTCCGTGAGATCGGCATCTACTCCTCGGTGGGACTGGCGCCCGGGCACATCGCCTGGCTCTTTATGGCCGAGTCCTGCGTCTACGCCGTGTTGGGCGTGGTGGCCGGCTATCTGACCGGGCAGATCATCGCCAAACTGTTGATCACCATGGGCCTGCTCAGCGGCATCACCCTCAATTATTCCTCCCTCTCGGCGGTCACTTCCAGCATCCTGGTGATGGCGGTGGTGATGCTCTCCACCGTGTACCCGGCCCGCCGGGCCTCCCAGTTGGCGGTGCCAGATGTGACCCGCAAGTGGAAGCTGCCCCCACCCGAAGGCGACGAATGGAACTTCGAGTTCCCCTTCACGGTCAGCGGCCACGAGGTCACGGGGTTGTGTATCTTCCTGATCGGCTATTTCGACTCCTATAGCGAGGAGTCCATCGGCACCTTCTACACCGACGGGGCCCATCTGCAGCGCTTTGACTCGCCCAACGGCCCGGGGTACTCCATCGACATGAACATCTGGCTGGCGCCCTTTGACCTGGGAGTGAGCCAGCATGTGGTCCTGCGCGCCATCCCCGAGGCCCAGCACAACATTTACGACGTCACCCTGCAGCTCAAAAGACTCAGCGGCGAGGACGCCTCGTGGCGGCGGGTGAACCAGCGTTTCATGAACGTGATCCGCAAGCAGTTCCTCATCTGGCGCACCGTCGACGACGCCGCCAAGGAGAGTTATGGCGTGCAGGCCGGGGAACTGCTGGCCAGCGGGGTGGGCCGCGCCGGTTAGCGCCGCGGTAGGCGGGGGGTATTCCTTTCCCAGATGATAAAAGAGGGAGAATAACCAGTGCTGGGATCTAAAAAGCGCAATCCCAACCAGGAGATCGAAGACTACCGCGGCTTGATGGAGACGCCGACTCAATTCGAGGACGGCTTCACCATCAAGGCCGTGCTTGGGGTGCTCTTCGTCGCCTTCATCATGGTTCCTGGCAACATGTACCTAAATCTGATGGTCGGCGGTTCCCTGGGGGCGGCAGCCGAGTGGGTGACCATCATCCTCTTCGCCGAGATCACCAAACGCTCCTTTACCACCTTGCGGCGCCAGGAGGTCTACCTACTCTACTACGTCGCCTCCTCGGTGATCTCCACCGGCGCCTTCGAGGGCCTACTCTACAATCAATACCTAGTGCAGTCGCCGGCAGCCAAACAGTTCGGCATCACCAAACTCATCCCCACCTGGGTGGTGCCCCAGCCCGACTCCGAAGCCATTCTCCAGCGCACCTTCCTCCACCATGACTGGCTCATCCCCATCGGCTTATTGATCGCCGGCATGATCATCTCGCGGGTGTCTTGGTTCACCGGAGCATACGCCCTCTTTCGGCTCAATTCCGACTACGAGCGCCTGCCCTTCCCCTTTGCCCCGGTAAACGCCCTGGGGGCCACCTCCCTGGCCGAGAACACCCAGGGGGTGGAGACCTGGCGCTGGCGCGTCTTTTCGGCCGGGGCGATGATCGGCATGGTCTTCGGCGCCATCTACGTGGCGCTGCCGGCGATCACCGGCGCCCTGCTTACCGCGCCCATTGTTCTCATCCCTATCCCCTTTATCGACTTCACCCCAGTGACCGGCAACTTCATCCCCGCCACCCCACTGGGCTTCACCGCCCATCTGGGCGCCATCTTCGGCGGGATGGTCGCCCCCTTTTGGGGGGTGGTGGGCACCTTCCTGGGCGTGTTGCTGACGGCCATCGCCAATCCCATCCTCTACCACTACGGCTACCTCAAGCTCTGGCACCAGGGCATGGGCACCATCGAGACCATCTTTGTCAACAGCATCGACTTCTGGATGAGCTTCGGCATCGGCACCACCATCGCCGTGGCCGTCATCGGCATCTACCAGGTCGTGCAGAGTATGCGCAGCCACCGCAGCGACACCGCCGAGGACAAACGCCGCCTGGCCCCGCCGCCTGGCCGCGGCGACTTCCCCATCTGGATCGCCCTGTCGCTCTTCGCCCTGGCCACCGCCGCGCTGATTGCAATCGCCGCCTTCCTGCTGCCCGAGTTCTCGCGTTTCATCTGGTTCTTCCTCTTCTTCGGTTTCATTTTTACGCCCATCCAGTCCTTCGTCAACGCCCGCCTGGTCGGCCTGGTGGGCCAGACCGTGGAACTGCCCTTTGTCCGCGAGGCCACCATCATTCTCTCGGGGTACCGCGGGGTGGACATCTGGTTCATTCCCTTTCCCCTGGGCAACTACGGGGCCTCCACCCAGCGCTTCCGCGAGATCGAACTGACCGGCACCAAGTTTTCCAGCATCATGCGGGCCGAGATCTTCATGGTGCCCATCATCCTCTTCACCAACTTTCTCTACGGCTCCTACATTTGGAAGCTGGCGCCCATCCCCTCGGCCTCCTATCCCTATGCCCAGCTCATCTGGCGCCTGCAGGCCTACAACCAGTGCCTGGCCCTCACCGGCACCATGAAGAGCGAGCTGGAGATCTCCGGTCAGCAAGCCACCTGGGTGCCCTCCAACCTGATCGAGAACCAGTGGTGGTTCTGGCGGACCCGGCTGGTGGACCAGGAATGGCTCGACAGCGAGGGCAAACGCGGCCAGGCCGGTCCCTGGACTCCGGCCCAAACCTTCTACACCCGTTTCGAGGAAAGCAGCGCCCCCATCCCGGAGCACGCCCCGGTACAGCCGGCTCCCGATGCCGGCAGCACGCAGGTGGCCCTGCCTTCGCTTGCCCTCAGCGGCCCGGTGGGCGACTATGTAGTCCGTCTGCCCCGCCCCGTCCTCCAGGCGGAGGCGGTGGGTGGGCTGCCGGCGGGTTATGCCTTCTATTTTGAGACCGACACCGACCCCCTGTTCACCAGCCCCTGGATCCAGCACTCCACCGACCAACCCTGGCTTTACCGCGCCCTCAAGCCCAATATCATTGGCATTGGCGCGGTTTTCGGCCTGGTCAGCTACGCGCTGCTCTCTATTTTTGGCTTGCCAATCTTGTTGATCTTCGGCTTTGTGCGCGCCATCGCGGCCATCCCCCATTTCGTTGTCACAGAGATCATCGGCGCACTGCTGGCCCGCTATTATTTTTGGAAGAAGTACGGCAAGCAGCAGTGGCTGCAGTACGCGCCCATCCTGGCGGTGGGTTTTGCCTGCGGCATGGCGCTGATGGGCATGGCGGCGGTGGCCGTGGCGCTGATCCAGAAATCGGTTTCGGTGCTCATATTCTGATTCCCGGGCCCACTTTGGAGAACGACCGCCTCGGACTGGCCCTCAGCCCGGAGGCCGGCTCTATTGCCCTCGACGACACCCCGGGTCGCTCCCCCCCGTCCAGCTACCGCACCCCTCGCCGCCCGGGAGGAGGCTTCGGCCATGGCCAAAACTGATTCGCAGTGGACCCTCTTCGGCTGGCAGGGCATCACCTTGCAGGTTCCCGCTGACTGGAACCTGGGTCGGGTGGACGGAGATTACAAAAGTGGGTACGCACGGCTGGACGACGCCGAGATCGTGCGCGCCGAGGTCGAATGGCGCGAGGGCAAAAAGCGACAACTGCCCATCGAGCAGCTGGTTGACCGCTATGTAGCGGGCTTGGAGAAAAAGGCCAAAAAATCAGACCTCCCTTTTGCCGTGACCCGCCGCGCCCGCTTTCTCAGAGATAAACGTTGGCTCGAGGGCAGCGAATACGAGCTCTTCATCTGGGAGGCCGATTACCGGACCTATAACCTGGCCCGCTGCTGCGCGGAATGCGGCCGCATCGTGTTGTTGAGAGTATTGACCCGGCTGCAGGAAAAGGCCGAGGACCTGGTCGAGGGGGTCATCAAGTCGCTCGACGACCATGCCCATGAGGGCCAAGTCTGCTGGAGCCTCTACGGCCTGCATTTTCAGTTGCCGGCCGACTTCAAGCTTTCGAGCCAAGAATTAAAATCCGGCCACCTGCAGCTCTGCTTCGCCAAGGATCGTCAAGTATGCCGGGTGCATCGTGTCAGCCTAGCCCATCTGCTGCTCAAGGACACCGGGATGGGCGACTGGTACGAGGCTTTTTTTCGCAAACAACTGCGCGACTTCAAGGTGGCGGTGGAGGAGGCCCCGGTGCGCGGCCATCCCGGCCTGCGGGTGCGGGGCCAGCCGCGCAGCCGCTGGCTACAGCTGATCCGCCCCCTGCCCTTCCTCAATCCGCGGCCCCGCCAGTTCCAGGACAGCCGGGTCTGGCACTGCGAGGCGACGGACAAGATTTGCATCATCGACCACCTCTACCGCAAGCGCGAGGAAGGTGATGACCTACCACTGAGACTGAGCGATGGGTATTTTTGCCACCAAGACTCCCAAACTGAGCCGCCAGGCCATGCTCAACTCCCGGCCAGCGCGCAATGAGCTGCTGAGCTGGGAACAAACCGAGGCCGGGGAAGTGCAGATCACCATCCAGCGCCAGGATACCTGGAAGGTGCGGCTGCTCTCCAAGGTGTTCTACATCCCCAAGGAACGCAAGATCACGCTCGACGCGCTGGGCACCGAGGTTTGGCAGCTGTGTACCGGCCGCGCCACCGTGGGCCAGATCATCGAGGCCCTGGCCGAGAAATACCAGCTCAACCGCAAGGAGGCCGAAGTCTCCCTGCTCTCCTATCTGAAAACCCTTGGACAGAAGCGCTTCATCGGCTTTGTGCTCGAGACCGAAGGGCAGGGGGGCCGCAAGCGGGGTTCACCCAGCGGCAAGAAGTGGGGTAAAAAATAAAAAAGGCGCCAGGTTTTCACCTGGCGCCTGTACGGTTGCGGGGTTCGCGTTACTGACGCAACAACTGGAGGGCGGTTTGCGGCACCGCGTTGGCCTGGGCCAGCATGGCGGTAGCCGCTTGGGAGAGAATCTGCGAGCGAGTCATATTCGCCACTTCGTCGGCGATGTCGGCATCGCTGATCGAGGACTCCGAGCTCTGGATGTTCTCGATTTCGTTCTCCGTGAAGGACACGGTAAAGCTCAGCCGGTTCATCAAGGCGCCCAGATCGCCGCGCACATTGGCGGTATGGGTGATGGCCTGGTCGATCTGGGTGATCGCCGAGCGGGAGCTATTGATGGTAGCCACCGAAGTGGTGTTCAGGTTGATGAAGGGCCCGCTGGCCCGCATGTCCGGGATAGTAGCTTCGATGCGGTTGTTGATGCCGTCATCCGGCCCCACCTGGAAGGAGCCGCCCGTCCCGGAGTTGATGATGATGGTCTGCCCGTCCAACTCCCCGTCCACGTAGCTGCCGGTGGCGCTGGCAGCGTTGTGGCCAGCCAAGGTCACCTGGACGCCTAGCCGGTCAAAGTTGGCCACCACCGAGGTCTGGGTTACCACGGCCAGGTTGCTGTCCAGGATCGGCCCCAAATCGATGGTCTGGGTCACCACCCCGTTGCCGAGGGTGACGGTGCTGTCGCCGGCCGTATCCATAAAGGTATACGTCCCGGAATGGCCCCGGAGATCTTGAGATTGGCCACCCCGCTGGTGCTGCTGGCCGTCAGGGTGGTCGAGGCCGTATCGATGTTGTTGCCGAAGCCGGTGAGCAACACCTGATCATTATAGGTAGTCGACAGTGAGATGCGGTCGATTTCCTGGAGG
>SICG01000126.1 GCA_009691525.1 Candidatus Latescibacterota bacterium
AAACCGCATGACTGGTTCTTCGGATGACCATCGCATACCTCCAACACGGACGGGAACGGTATACGATAAAAAGCTTTTGCTTGCCTGCGGCAAGCAGAACTTTTCCTCCCCTTTCAAAGGAAGGGGCTTCCAAGTTCTAAGGGATAGTGGACCTCGCAGTTCCCCTCTACGTCGGCCCCGCCGCAGGGCCCGTTGAGCTGGTGTTTGGCGCAGCCGGCCGTGGGCTCTGGGCAGCGGTAGAAGAGGTCCCCGATGCGGCAGTCCCCGCACATCTCGCAGGCCAGGGTCATGCTCTTGACCGCCTGTTCGGCCTGGGTGAGCAGGCGCAGGCGCAGCGAATCGGCCGGCCCGGAAACCAGCCCCTCCAAGAGGGGGTACAGGCCGTGCACCTTGTGGAAGAACAGCTGGTGTACCAGCTCCATGCCGCCGAGGAGACCCGTGTCACCTGGTACGGCAACTTCAAACTGGACCTGGCCCGCGACAGCGGCGTGTCGAGCAATGGCAACTTCATCCTCTACGTCAAACCCGGCGCCACTGCCACCCTCAACCTCACCGCCCGCCAGACCCGCCTGGGCGCCAATATCGAGCGGGGCAAGATGAAGGGCCGGGTGGAGTTCGACTTCTACGGCGAGAGTCCCGAGAACAAGAACACCCTGATGCTGCGCCACGCCTACATCACCGTCCCTGCCGGCCCGCTGATGCTGGAGGCCGGCCAGGGTTCGGATCTGATCTCGCCGCTGGTGCCCGCCACCCTCAACTACACCGTGGCCTGGGGGGCCGGCAATATCGGTTACCGGCGGCCCAAGGTGAAGCTGTATCAGCAGACCAGCCGCTTCTACTGGGGCGCGGCTGTGGCGCGCAATATCAGCGCCGACCTGGACGGGGACAAATTGGCCGACGGCGAGACCTCGGGAAAACCGGCCCTGCAGGGCCGCCTGGGCTTGAGCGCCAGCCCGGCGGGAAAGAAATTGGGCCTGGGGGCTTCGGCCCACTACGGCTGGAACACCTGCCCTCCCCCCGCCGATAGGAAATACAACAACTGGTCGGTGGGCGGCGATCTCAAGCTGGCCCTCAGCGCCGAACTGATCCTACTTGCCGAAGCCTACACCGGCTCCAACCTGGGCCAGTACGCCGGTGCCATCTACAATACCGACCGGGTGGAGGGGTTGCGCAGTTCGGGCGGCTGGGCCAATGCCCAGTACCAGTTGGCCGCACCCCTATCCCTCTCCGCCGGGGGTGGCCTGGACCAGGTGCGCCGCACCGACCTGGAAGGGGTGAACCAGGCCCGCGCCACCAATGCCTTTGTCTTTGTCAATGCCCAGTACGAGCTGTTACCCGGCTATAAGCTGGGCCTCGAAGTGTCCAACTGGAAAACCGAGTACCTCAATCCCAAGATCACGCAGCGCGACACCCGGCTGCAGTGGTCGATGCAGGGCAGTTTCTGATGGACGAGGACCTCAACCCCCTGGTCATGGCCCGCGAGCAGTTGGACCAGGTGGCCGAGCGCATCCACCTGGAAGCGGATGTCCACGAGCGCCGGAAGCACTGCAAGCGCACCCTCACCGTCGCCGTGCCCACCGGCATGGACGACGGCAGCCTGCGGGTCTTCACCGGGTACCGCGTGCACCACAACCTGGCGCGCGGCCCGGCCAAGGCGGCTCCGCTACCATCCGGGCGTGAGCCTGGACGAGGTGAGCGCCCTGGCCATGTGGATGACCTGGAAGTGTGCGCTGATGGACATTCCCTTTGGCAGGGCCAAGGGTGGGATGGTCTGCAACCCCAAGGAAATGAGCCTGCGGGAGCTTGACCTGATGACCCTCCGGCTGACCTCGGAACTGATGATCATCCTGGGGCCAGACAAGGATATCCCGGCCCCGGACGTCAATACCAATGCCCAAACCATGGCGTAGGCCAGATCGGGGCAGACGCAAAATTTTCCCTGGAGTACCAGACCTTTCCCGATTTCGCCGAGGTGCGGCTCACCAGCGACCGGCCCCTGGCTGCCGTCCCGATGTTGAATTTTGCCGATGACCAGCGGCAGGACACCCTGGCGCTGCGGCAGACCGGCCCGCAGGAGTACCGCGCCAGCCTGCCCTTCAGCGCCAGCGGCGGCCCTCTGACCATCCAGGTTGCCGACCGCGCCACCCCTGCCCTGGCCCTGCTCCAGCAGCAGGTAGTCCCCGAACAAGAATCCCAAGTCGAATGGGACGGCGGCGAGGCCCGGCTGCACCTGGGCGCCGGCAGCATATACGCCCCCTTCTTCCCCCAGGCCCAGCGCTTTTCCCCCCCGGCCGCCACTGGCCTGGCACCCACTGAGGTGGGGTACGAATTCACCCCCGAGCAGCACAGCTTCGACCAGCAGGTAGAAGTTTTCCTGCGCTACGCCCCCACCGTGGCAACTCCGCAAAAACTGGGCCTCTACCAGGAGCGGGGCGAAGGCGAGTGGACCTTTGTGGGCAACGAGCTGGACCCTGCCCAGCGCCTGGTCAGCGGCAAGGTGCGGCGGCTCCTGCGTTTTGCCCTCTTCAGCGACACTCAGGCCCCCAGCATCACCGCCCTGCAACCGGCCGCCGGTACCGCACTCAAAGAACGGCAGCCCCTGCTGCGCGCCCAGGTGGGCGACGAGGGTTCGGGTATCGGGCGCGAAGAGGACCTGACCCTGCGCCTGGACGGCCACCGGCTCATCGGTGAATACGACCCCGAAGCCGGCACCCTCAGCGCCCGGCCCGAAGGCCCGCTCAGGCCAGGGCGGCATCGGTGGGAGGTCCAGGTCCGCGACCAGAGCGGCAATCAGGCCACCGCCCGTGCGGAGTTCACGGTCAGGTAGGTATAATGGTGCGGGAAAACTGCGGGGCGAGGCGTTCCTGTAGGAGGGGGAAGGCCTCTTCGGGGGTGTCGGCCCAGGACAGGAGTTCCCGATCCTTGGCGTCGATGGTGCCCCAGCGCTCCAGGGCCGAAAAATCGATTACCTCTTCCCAGAAAGCCCGGCCGTAGATGAGCACCGGCATGCCTTTGCTGCGACCGGTCTGAATGAGGGTGAGCACCTCAGCTAGTTCGTCGAGGGTGCCAAAGCCTCCCGGGAAGACCACTAAGGCACAGGCCAGCTGCACAAACCAGAGCTTGCGCATGAAAAAGTAGTGGAACTCAAAATTCAGGGCCTCGGTTATATAGGGGTTGGGCTGCTGCTCGCGGGGCAGGCTGATGTTGAGTCCCACTGAACGGCCGCCGGCCTCTGCCGCTCCCTGGTTGGCCGCTTCCATGATACCCGGCCCACCGCCGGAGCACACCACAAAAGGCTCGCCGCCCAGCTGGCTGGCCCAGGCGGTCAAGAGTTGGGCCAACCGGCGGGCGTCCTCGTAATAGTCCGACAATTTGAGGCCGACTTCCAGGCGCCCTATCTCCTCGGTACTGGCCCGGCGCCGGCGGGCCAGGACCAGAGCGCGCTCAGCCTCGGCGCGGGAGGGGGCGCGTGCCGAGCCGAAAAAAACCACTACCTTCTCGATGTGCTCCCGCTGGAAACGCTCCTCTGGCTCCAGGTATTCGGCCAGAATGCGCAGGGTGCGGGCTCCGGGGCTGGTGAGAAACTCGGCATTGCGGTAAGCTTTGGTGGGCATGGATCAGGTCCGCGCCCCGGCCAGCGCGGTGGTCAGGCGCTGGGCTAACTGCACCAGGGCCTGGCTGGCTGGGGACTGGGGCGCTGCCACCACCAAGGGCATGCCGGTGTCGGCGCACAGACGCAACTGCGGATCGAGGGGAATCTGACCTAAGAGCGGCGTATCAAAGGTGCGGGCCAAGGCCTCGCCACCCTCGCCGAAGAGGGCGCTGGTGTGTCGGCAGGTGGGGCAGGTGAAGACACTCATGTTCTCGATGATGCCCAGGAGCGGCACTTGGGTCTGGCGGAACATGCCCACCCCGCGGCGCACGTCCTCAATGGCCAGGGCCGAAGGGGTGGTGACGATGGCCGCCCCGGTGAGCGGGGCGCTCTGGGTCAGGGTGATCTGCACATCGCCGGTCCCGGGAGGCAGGTCCAGCACTAGCACATCGAGGGTTCCCCACTCGACCTGAAAAAGGAACTGGTTGATCATCTTGGCCAACATGGGCCCCCGCCAGATGACTGGAGCCCCTCGTTCGATGAGCAAGCCCATCGAGATGACTTTAAGGCCGTGGGCTTGTCCGGGCACCAGCATGCCCGACTGGGTGACCGTGGGTTTCTCGCTCAGCCCCAGCATGCCCGGGATATTGGGGCCGTAGATATCGGCGTCCATCAACCCCACGGCCAGCCCCTGGCGGGCCAAGGCAACCGCCAGGTTGGCGCTGAGGGTGGACTTTCCCACCCCGCCCTTGCCGCTGGAGATGGCCAAGAGGTCGGTGATGCCGGGGATTGGCTTGCGTTCGTGGACCTGGGGGGTATTCATACAAACCTCGGGTCAGATTGATTGTCTCAATATCTGCCAAGAAAGATGGATGTGCAAGATACTCCCTTTGCGAGGACAGGTCTTATGAGGTTCCTTTTTCTGTTGGCCGGCCTCTATCTGGCCAGCTGTGCCAACGTGGCCCAGATGCAGCAGAAATACGAGGCGGGCGATCACCGCCAATTGGACAATTTGCTGGAGATTGTCTCGCGCCCCGACTACCCCTATGCCACCCGCAAAAACGCCGCCCGCGCCCTGGGGCAGATCGGCGACCGCAAGGCCGTGCCGGCCCTAGTCAGGGTATTGGGCGAATACGACCAGCGCACCACCCTCAAGGAAGAAACTCTCAGGGCCCTGGGTGCCCTGGGCGATCAGACAGCGGTGGAACCCATCGGCCAGCTTTTGGACCGCTCGCTGGATCAGGCCGACGCCGAGTTGCGCCTGGCCGCCCTGCCGGTCCTGGGACAGTTGGGCGGCACCCCGGCGGCTTCCATTCTGCTGCGGGCGCTGCGCTATTACGATCTGCTCAAGTTGCGCAACGAATACAACCAGCAACCGGGGGTTTTCTCCGGCAAGGACCAGCGGCTCCTCTACGAAGCCGATTCCCTGGCGACGGGGCGGCGGGGCGGCCCGGTGATGGGTATGTTTGGCGAGGATCAGGTGCCCACCACCAGCATGTTCGGCACCGACATGAACCTGGGCACGCTGGAAATGCCCGATCCCACCCCGGAAGAACGGACCCAGGCCCGCGCTGCCCTGCTCCAGGTGGGCCCGGCGGCCGCCCCGGCCATCCTCGAATGCCTGGCCACCCAGCAAATAAGTCCGGGTTTGCGCCAGGAGCTGGAGGCTATGCTCGCCCAGTTGCAGCCAGCCCTCCCCAGCCCAGTACCCACCGGGGCGGATTCGGCCCCCAGATAGTTGACAAAAAGCGCCCATCCTGCCTATAATAAACCATCTTATTAAGGGGGTGCCTCCTGCTTCGTGGCCTGGCCAAATCCATTATGAACAAAGACCTCGGTCCCATCCTCGAGGGCTGGCCCTTCGCCCAGGGTGAGTTGCGGGTGCGCAAGATCGATGGCGAGCATGGCCGGCCCAGGATCCAGATCCGTATGGATATGGGCCTGATGCAGCTGGAGTGGTCGGGCCGGCCGGACGGCACCCGGCCGCGCGACAGTGTTTCCCTGCTCGACTACTTCAAGGCCGAGCGCCGGCGCTGCCAGCACGAAGATCCATCCGCTTCCCTCAACCTGTCGCGCACCGACTGTTGGGCGCTGGGCCGGGAAGCCATGCAGTACTACTGGCGCCGCCTCAGCTTCTTCGAACTAAAAGAATACGTGCGGGCCGAGCAGGACGCCCTGCACAACCTGGATATCCTGGACCTGTGCCAGGAATACGCCGAACACCCCGAAGACCGTCAAATCGCCCACCAGTACCGGGCCTTTGTCACCGCCCACCGCATCCAGGCCGGGGTGCTCTCCCTACTGGAACAAGACGACCACCAGGCCGCGCTGCAGCAGCTCCGGACCGGCATCGGCCACCTGGAGGAAATCCTCTTGCGACAGGTCGGTCTCGAACACCCCGGCTCCAGCCAGGAACTCAATTTCCTGCGCCAGTGGGAGCAAGAGCTGGAGCACAGCCGCCCCCTGAGTCCCGAGGAAAAACTTAGCGCCGAACTCAAGTATGCCGTCGAGCAGGAGCGTTTCGAACTGGCCGCTTCGCTGCGCGACCGCCTACGGGTTCTCAAGGCCCCACAACGCTGCAATCCGGACGCTCTCTGAGGGTTCCCTCACCTCCATGCGCAGCGCTGACAGGCCGAACCGGACCGGACCGTATTCTCGGCCCTGCTGCTTATTGATGCTGCTCTTGTTGCTGACCGGTCTGGCGGGCGGGTTATGGGGCTGCAGTCCGGCAACTCAGCGGGCCACCCCCCTCCCAGAGGCCGAACTGGTCCACGAGGGCATGGCGGTGGCCGGAGCCAATCAATTGGGTCTGCGTCTGACCAACAAGGCCCGACGCCGCGCGACCCTGGTCGCCCGCCTGGAACTCAAGACGCCTGCAGGGCGTCCATTGGCCCACCAACAGACCCTGCACCTGGCCCCTGGTGCCACCCGCCAGGTGGCACTGCCCTTCCATGCAGAGATGCCGGGGCTCTACACTGGATCTTTGAAAGTCTATGAACAGGGCGGTGGTCGCCCGATCCGCACTTTCTCAGACCTGGAGATCGCCGTCTGGCCCCGCTGGGAGTTCACCCCGGACCGCTCTTACTACACGGCCGAGACGCAGCTGCGCTTTCGCAGCCGGCTGCGTCGAGGCACGGGGGAAGGAAAAAAACTGCTGGTGGAGTTGCGGGAGGGAGAGCGGGTGCGCGCCAGGAAGGAAGTCCCCTTGCGCGGCACCGAGGCACAAGGATCGCTGCCCATCGCCGAGTTGCCCCCGGGTTGTTATACCCTGCGGGCCAGGGTCCAGGGACCAGCCGGAGTGGAGGATTCCCTCAGCTCTCAGGTATGCAAATACCCGCCGGCGCCCCAGGAGGTCAAGGTCGATCTCTTTTCTCAGAGCCTGCTGGTGGAGGGCAAACCTTTCTTTCCCATCGGTCTCTACTGGGTACATGCGGAGGATCTGGAGGAACTGAAACGCCTCCACTTCAACTGCGGCGACTACTTCTACAAGCTGCGCGGTGCCGAGATCGCCGCGCTGATGGACCAGGCTGCCCAAAGCGGAATCCGCATCCTGCTGGAATTGACGCCCTTCATCCGCGGGCGGGCGGAACCGGACTACCAGGCCATCGCGGAGACTATCGAGTCTTACCGCCACCATCCGGGCCTGCTGGCCTGGTACATCGTCGACGAGCCGGCCGATGCCAAGGTAGATCCGGTGCTGCTGGAGCGGGTCTACCAGCAATTACACCAGTCAGACCCGTATCATCCGGTCTACTTGGTGAACAACCGGCCGCACAGTTATGGGAGCTATATAGACGCCAGCGATATCCTGGCCATCGACGTGTATCCCGTGCCCGACCATCCTCTCACCCGGGTGCGGGACTACATGCAGCAGGCCCGTTGGGCCTCGATGGGCCGCAAGCCGGTCTGGCTGGTGGCCCAGGCCTTTGGCGGCGTGGAGCACTGGGGGCGTCCACCCACCCCGGCCGAGCTGCGCAATATGGTCTTTCAGGGGTTGGTGCAGGGGGCGGGCGGGTTGCTTTTCTACCGCTATTGCCAGGAGGGGGAGCGACAGATCCAGCCACCGGCGCTCTGGGCCGAGATGCGGGCCCTGGCCGCCGAGCTTTCCGCCCTCGGTCCGGTGCTGGCCGCTCCCACTACCCTGGCGCAAGTGGAAAATGCCGACGGCCCCCAGGGGGTGGAGGCCATGCTCAGGGAGTACCAGGGACGCTACTATCTTTTTGTCGTCAATTGCCGGGCTTCAGCCCAGCGCGCGCGTTTCCGCCTCCGGGGTCTTCCCGCCCTGGCGCGGGTGGAAGCGCTCTATCAATCACAGGCACCTGCTCTGCGAGACGGCTTGCTGGTCATCGACCTGGCGGCTCTGGGAGCGGGAATCTACCGGCTCGAACCAGCTGGCATATGAGGTGAGGAATGCAGAAGAAAGCCAAAGCTCCTTCCAAGGCCGCGTCCCCCAAGACCACCAAACCCAAGACCACCCCCAAGGCGGCGCCGGCCCCCAAAGCCGCGGCCCCGGCAAAAAAACCTGAACCTAAAAAGCCGGAGATCAAGAAAGCCGGGAAAGTCGAGCCCCCCTCCAAGGCCGCGGCCCTGACCAAACGCGACCTGGAAAAAACCAGGAAATGGCTGCTGGAACGCCGCGCCCAGCTGCTCAACGATCTGGACGGCACGGCCAACGCCATCGACAACCTCCAAGATCCCAAGGCCGACGACTTCGACCGGGCGGTAGAAGCCGGCACCATGGAATTGCTGGTCACCCTGGGAGACACCGAACGCCGGGAGTTGGAGGAGATCACCCTGGCCATTGAGAAGATCGACAACGGCACCTATGGCCACTGCGAAGCCTGCATGGAGAAGCCGCTCAAGATCTGCCCGACCTGCCCCTACATCCCCACGCTCAGGCTCGAGGCCCTGCCCACCGCCCGGCTCTGCGTGTCCTGCCAGGTGGCCGAGGAGCAGCACCAGATCCCCTCCTATACCCGCCTGCGGCCCCGGCGCATGATCTTCGGGGAGGAGATCGAGGAGTTCTCCCACCCGCTGATGGAGACCAACGATGACAACTAGTGCACTTCCACCAAGTCGCTCAGGTCCGCCATGGTGGCCAGGCGCAGGTCCTCGATGCGGAGGTAGTAGTCGATGCGGGCATTGAGGGTCTGAGTGCGGGCATTCGTGAGCTGTCCCTGGGCGGTGAGGATGTCCTGACTCTTTGAGAGTCCCAGGTCGAAGCGCTGCTGTTCGCGCGCGTAGGTTTTCTCCGCCACCACTAGAGCCGCCTGCCTCAATTCGATCTCCCGTTCGGCCGATTTGAGGCTGTTCACCGCGTCCCGGATCTGGAGGACGGCGTTCTGGCGGAGCGATTCCTGGTCGGTCTGCAATTGCTCCAGCGCCAGTTCCTGCTGGCGCACCTGGCTGCGCCGCTCGCCGCCGTCGATGAGCGGCGCGTTCACCCGGATGTTCATGCCCCACTGATTGCGTTCGAGGCGCTGGTGTACATCGCTGAGCTGGTCCCCCTGCCCTCTTAATCCCACCGTGGCATTGAGGGTGGCGGTGGGTCCGGTCTGACTGCGGACGCTGCGCAGGTTCAGCCGCTGGTTCTCCGCGTTGAGTTGGAAGGCCTGCAGGTCCAGGCGGCGGCTCAGTCCCACGGCAACGGCTTTCTCCATGGAGACCGGGTACTTCTGGAAACCTTCCCCCGCCAGGCCTTCCACCTCCAGGGATTGATCCCAGCCCAGGCCCAGCACCTCGCGCAACCGGTCGCGGGCCCGCTCGATATTGTTCTGGGTCTGGTTGTAGCTGGCTTCGGCCTGGAACATGTCCACCTCCAGGCGCAGGGCCTCGGTTTCATCGAGGAAACCGACCTCCACCTTGCGGCGGGCCAGATCCAGGGAAACCCTGGCTCGCTCGAGGGTCTGCCGGTCGATGTCGAGCTGGCTTTGCACCCGCACCAGGGTATAATAGGTCTGCGTCACCTGGGCTTCGAGCAGCAGCTGATTGCGGCTGAAATTGAGCCGGGCCCCGGCCAGGTCCAACTCGGCCCGGACCAAGGCCACCTCCTCGGGCGCCTGGGCAAAAAGGTTCTGGGAATAGTCGAAGACCAGATCGCCGGTGTAGTCGCGGTAGGGGGCCTGGCGGTTGGAGCTGAAATCGGTAAACCGGCTCTGAGAGCTGAGGGTGAAGAGGCCCAGGGAGCGCACCCGCTGGCTCAATTCCAGATTCCCCTGGTATTGGAGCTGGGTCTGCTCGTCGCGAACCCGGGTGGTCAGGGCCAGGTTGTCCACCAGCTGGCGGCTCTCCCCGTAGCTGGGCAACATCATGTTCAACTGCAGCCGAGGGGCAAAAGGCGAACGCTGGGCCTGCAGTTGGAGCAGACTGCGCTCCAGGACCTGCCGGTTGCGCTGGGTCTGGGGGCTCTGCTCCATGGCCAGGGCCAGACACTGGGCCAGCGAGAAGGGTTGGGCGCCGGCACGGACCGGCGCACAGAGCAGGATCCAAGCGCAGCAGCAATACAAAAACCACGGCCAGCGAAAAAGTTGTCGAAACACTACCTTCACAAGCGCTTCCCCCTGGGTTGATGCCCTAGCTAGTCTAACCAATTAACCGGACCCCTTCAACCATAATTTATCGAGATATGGCTCTATATCTGATCACGGGCGGCGCCGGCTTCATCGGCTCGCACCTGGCCGAAGAGCTGCTGCGGCGCGGCGCACGGGTGCGGGTACTGGACAACTTCTCCACCGGCAAGCGGGAAAATCTCGCCGGCCTGGGTCCTCACTTCGAGCTGATCGAGGGCGACATCCGCAGTTACCACACGGTCCAACAGGCCGTGCGGGAGGTGGACTACGTGCTCCACCAAGGCGCCCTGCCCTCGGTGCCCCGTTCCATCAACGACCCCATCACCACCAACGAAGTCAATGTGGGCGGCACCCTCAACCTGCTCGACGCAGCCCGCGATGCCGGGGTCAAACGGGTGGTCTATGCCTCCTCCTCCTCGGTGTACGGGGCCAATAACCAGGTCCCCAAACGCGAGGACATGACCCCGCAGCCCATCTCCCCCTATGCCGTCTCCAAACTGACCGGGGAGCACTACTGCCAGGTCTTCTCCCGCACCTACGGGCTGGAGACGGTGTCCTTGCGCTACTTCAATGTCTTCGGCCCCCGCCAGGACCCCCAGTCGGCGTACTCGGCCTTTATCCCCAAATTTGCGGCTGGCATCCTGCGCCACCAGGAGTTGACCATCGACGGGGACGGCACCCAGTCGCGCGACTTCACCTATGTGCGCAATGTGGTGGAGGCCAACCTGCTGGCCGCCACGGCCCCGGGGGTGAGCGGCGAAATCTTCAACATCGCCTGCGGCGCCAGGCTGAGCGTCAACGAGGTGGCCACCCACCTGGCCCAGCTCTGCGGCACGCAGGCACGCCTGGTCCACGGCCCCTCTCGCGCCGGGGATGTGCCCCACTCCCTGGCCGATATCAGCCGCGCCAAAAAGTGCCTAAATTATGAGCCCCAGGTGGGCGCCCGCGAGGGCCTGGCCCAGGTGGTGGCGTGGTTCCAGAACAAATTCGCCGTGGAAGGCCGGTCATCGTGAGTACCCTGGTCAAAAGGATAAAAGAAAAAGACGTCCACCTGGCCATCATCGGCCTGGGGTACGTGGGCTTGCCCCTGGCGGTGGAATTCGCCGAGGCCGGCATCCGCACCACCGGCATCGATCTAGACGCCCAAAAGGTGGCGCAGCTCAACGCCGGCCACAGCTATGTGCAGGACACCCCCTCCCCGCGCCTGGCCCTGGCTGTCTCCCAGCACCACCTGAGGGCCACCACCGATTTTGGCGTCCTGCGCGACACCGACTGCGTGTGTATCTGCGTGCCCACGCCGCTGAGCAAAACCAAGGACCCCGACATTTCTTACATCGTGGCGGCCTGCGAGCAGATCGTCCGCCACTTTCACCCCGGCATGCTGGTGGTGCTGGAGAGCACCACCTATCCGGGCACCACCACCGAGGTGATCCTGCCCCGCCTCAGCGTCGGCGGCGCCCAGGTGGGCACTGATTTCTACCTGGCCTTCTCCCCCGAACGGGTGGACCCGGGCAACCACACCTGGCAGACCCGCAACACCCCCAAGGTGATCGGTGGGGTCACGCCCGAATGCGCCCGCGTTGCCATCGCCCTCTACAAAAACGCCATCGACACCCTGGTGCCGGTCTCCTCGCCAGCGGCAGCGGAGATGGTCAAGCTGCTGGAAAACACCTTCCGCGCCGTCAACATCGGGCTGGTCAACGAGATTGCCCTGATCTGCGACCGCCTGGGACTCAATGCGTGGGAAATCATCGAGGCCGCGGCGACCAAACCCTTCGGCTTCATGAAATTCACCCCCGGGCCGGGCCTGGGCGGCCACTGTATCCCCATCGATCCCCTGTACCTGTCCTGGAAGATGCGGGGTCTGGACTACGAGACCCGCTTCATCGACCTGGCCGACAAGATCAACTCCTCCATGCCCCACCATGTGGTGCAGAAGGTGATGGAGGCCCTCAACGACGAGGGCAAGGCCCTCAAAGGATCGCGGGTGCTGGTGTTGGGTGTGGCGTACAAGGCGGACATCAGCGACGTGCGCGAAAGTCCCGCCCTCGACATCATCGAACTCTTGCGCGGCAAAGGTGCCAAGGTGGCGTACAACGACCCTCACGTGCCCCAATTGCCTATGGAACTGGGCGCGGATATGCAATCGGTGGAATTGGACGAGGAACGGCTGACCTGGGCCGACTGCGTGGTAGTGACCACCAACCACGCCGGGTACGACTGGCAGTGGATCGGCCAGCAGGCCCAGTTGGTGGTGGATACCCGCAATGCCTTCAAGGATTACCAGGGACCGGCCAGAGTGGTCAGACTCTAGCCTCTCAGCTCCGAGGTACTCTAATGACTGAACTCAAGATCAAGATCTTCGCCGATGGCGCCGACCGGGCCGGCATGCTCGAGATGTACCGCCATCCTCTGATCCGCGGTTTCACCACCAACCCCACCCTCATGCGCAAGGCCGGCGTCGCCGATTACGCTGCCTTTGCCCGCGACCTCCTGCGCCAGATCCCCGACCGGCCCATCTCCTTTGAAGTCTTTTCCGACGAATTTGAGGAGATGGAGCGCCAGGCCCGCCAGATCGCCTCCTGGGGCGACAATGTCTACGTCAAGATCCCGGTGACCAACACCCGCGGCGAGCCGGGCTATACGCTGATGCGCACCCTGTCCCAGGCCGGCATCAAGGTCAATGCCACCGCCCTCATGTTGCTCGAGCAAGTC
>SICG01000127.1 GCA_009691525.1 Candidatus Latescibacterota bacterium
TTGAAGGGGATCTCTTCCTTACCGGCCGTCTCCGGGCTCCAGCGGGCAATACGCTCCACATCCTGGCGGGTGATCTCGAAGTCGTCGCACTGGCGCAGCGCCGCTTCTAACAGAACCCGGATGGAGTAGGGCAGCCGGCTCACCTGGGCAATGCCGTCTTCCTCGAGTTTCTGGATGCGATAGATGGTCCCGTTCCCCCCGCTGGTTCGCAAGGTGGCGCGGGCGCCGAAGAGGTCGTTTGCAGCAGCCATTGTGTGCCTTTCGCTGAGATTCAGACAAAAACTTTTGGGCAACTTAACTTTAGGGGGCGTTCCAGAAAGTGTCAAGTAATCCTGCCTAGTCCGGATCAGCGCTGGCGACCTGCTGGTCGGGGAGCGTTTTCCGAATTACCTTTAGGTGCTTTTTTCTCTCTGGTTCTTATGCGCGATGCTCTAGGTTTGATCACCGGATATCCAGGCTGGTTGACCAGTCGCTTCCTGGTACACTTGCAGGAGCCGCCCACTGCGGCCTGGCAAGACGAACTCTCGCGCTACAGATGGAGGGTGCTGGTGGCCCCCGGCACGGAGCCAGTCTCCCCAATCCCGCCTAGCGCCGAAGTACAGGTGGGTGACGTGCGCGATAGAGCGATCCTGGCCCGCGCTGTGCAGGGTGTCGACTTGGTCCTCCACGCCGCCGGCCTCATCCACCCACGGCGCATAGCCGATCTGTACTCCGTCAACCGCGACGGCACCGCCCGCCTTGCCGAGGCCTCAATCCGGGCGGGGGTGCGGCGTTTTGCCTTTGTCAGCAGCAACGCCGCCGCTGGTTTTGCCCGCGACGCCGCCACGCCGATGCGCGAGAGCGACGAACCCCGGCCTGAGAGCCACTACGGCCACAGCAAACGCCAGGGAGAACAGGCCCTGTGGCAGACCCTGGCCGGTTCCGCCACCGAAGGCGTGGTGTTGCGGCCCACCACCTTCTATGGTCCTCATTTTCCGCGGCGCCAACTAAAGGCTTACGAGGCGGCGCGCTGCGGCCGTCCTTGGCTCATCGGCGACGGCCGCAATACCGTGAGCATGGTTTACATCGACAACCTAGTCGCCGGCGTGGGGCTGGCCCTCGCCCGGGCCAAGGCTGCGGGCCAGACTTATTTCCTATCCGATGAAAGCCCTTATCTTTGGCAGGAGGTTTTCTCAGTCATGGGCAGCGCGCTGGGGGTTCAGGTTCGGCCCCGCCATCTGCCGGCTGGGTTGGCTGTGCTGAGCAAGACACTGGACCGGGGCCTGGGCGCGCTGGGGTACTACTCCTTTTATATCCACCTAGCAGGCGAAGCCACCCGCCATATGGGCTGCAGCATCGACAAGGCCCGCCGCGAACTGGGGTACTGCCCCGCCGCTTCCTTGCCCTATGGGATACGGGAGGCCGTCCTCTGGGCCCGGGCGAGGGGCTGGTTGTAATCCCTTGGCCGAGCAACCTCACAAACCGGATGTCAACTGGACCCATTTTCACAGCCTGGAGTCCAGTTGGCGCACCCGTCTGCTGGGCGAACTATCCCGGCGTTTTGCCATCCCCCGTTGCGCCGAACTCTTCTTCTCGACCTTCCCCGATTGGACGCAGTGCAGCTTTCTCGAAGTGGGGGCAGGCAATGGCGAGATCGCGCTGCGCATCAGGGCGCTGGGCGGAGCTCATCCGCCTAACTACCTAGTCTCCGAACAGTTCCGGGAAGGGGTCCACTGGCTCCGCAGCCAGGGTCTGTCCACCTGCGCCGCCGACGCTCTGCACCTGCCCTTTAAGGACCGCGCTTTCGACGCGGTTGTGGTCTTCGACGTGATGCACCACGTCTCCGACCCTTACCAGATGGCCCGCGAATTGGTCAGAGTCTCCAGAGGACGGCTGCTCTTGACCGAGTCCAATGGCCTGAGCCTGGGCCGCAAGCTCATGGAACTGACCCCCGGCCACCGGGCCGCCGGCGAGCGCTCCTACACCCCCTGGCAGTACCGCGATTTTTTCGCGGCCACCGGTTACCGACTGGTCCGCTGCGCCATCCACCCCTTTCTCTTCCCCGTGCCGGGCGGCGTGCCTCCCTTACTTCTGGAACCACTGATCCGCTTCAACCGGGCCATCGAGAAAACACCCTTCTTCCGCTGGCAGTGCTCCAATGTATTTATCCAGGTAGAGGTGGCACGGTGAAGGCGCCGGCCAGGGAGTCTGCCACCTGGTTGGACGCCTATCACAGTAAAGATCTCCAGTGGAGACGCAGGTCCACCTATGGGAGGAAACTGCGCCGGCTAGGGCTGGTGGAAAATGCTGCTGGATTGCGCACCCTCGACATTGCCTGCGGCTCTGGTGAGGCGCTGGCACTGCTGGCAGACCAGAAGTGCGACCATCTTTTTGGCATCGATCTGCACGCGCCGACCGAGCCTGCGGCCGAGCCTTTTCACCGCATCCTGGGCGATGGCGCCTGCCTGCCCTTCAGAGACGGGCTCTTTGATCGGGTGCTGTGTATGCATTCGCTCCACCACTTCCGTTCCTTTGACCACATCGAAGCTCTGCTGCGCGAAGCCCGGCGAGTGCTCAACAAGCAGGGGGCCCTTTTCCTCCTCGACCACTTCGACTCTTTCTATCTGCGCCTTATCTTTCGCGCGCTAGAAACGCCCTGCCTGCGGCTCTTTCCGCCGGCGAGGAGTTGGAGTTCGCAGTTGCGTGAAGAGCACGACCTCATCTTTTGGTGGCTGGCAAACTGGCAGACCCTCTTTCAGGTCCTGGAAAAAACCGGCTTCCAGGTGCGCCGTTTCGAGAAGGATTTTTTCTTTTTTTATCTGATCTGCAGCCCTTCGGACCCATGATGCACGACCCGACTCCCTGCACCTTGTCCGTTGTCATCCCGGCGTACAACGAAGAGCACCGCCTGAGCCAGACGCTCCGGGAATGTATCACCTATCTTCAGCGCCAGGAGTACGGCGCTGAAATCGTCGTCGTCGACGACGGCAGTAGCGATGGGACCGCGGAGCTAGCGCGTTCTTTTTTCGCATCCTGGCCAGCCCTCACGGTACTGGTCCAGCCGCGCAACCAGGGCAAGGGCGCGGCCCTGCGCCGCGGATGCCTGGCCGCTGCCGGCCAGTTTGTGATGTTCATGGACGCCGACCACTCGACCAAGATCGAAGAGATCGAAGAGTTCCTGCCCTTGTGCCGCCGAGGCTATGGCATGGTGGCCGGAGTGCGCACCTTCCAGCAGGGCGAGAGCCGTCTGCGCCGCATCCTGGGGTTGGGATTCCTCATGTTTGCCCATCTCTTTGTCTTTCGCAAAGCCGTGGTCGACAGCCAGTGCGGTTTCAAGTGCTTCACCCGCGACACCGCCCAGGCGATCTTTTCTCGCAGCCGCACCAAAGGGGGTACCATAGACGTGGAGCTCTTCTACCTGGCTCACAAACTCGGGGTGCCCCTCTACTTCGTTCCCGTCCACTGGAAGAATGCGCCGGGTTCGACCATCCGCATCTGGCGCTGTGTGGTGCAGGACCCCCTCGATATGCTGCGGATTCGTTTCCGGGACATTCTGGGCCGTTACGAGCGCTCGAAATAGATTCACGCCCCCCGTTCTTTCCACATCACCTGATACCCAGCATCTGGCGGATCTGCGGCCCTTGAGGCAGATCCGGATAGCGTTCTATCGCCTTCCTGAACCACTGTTTAGCCTCCTCCCCCTGCCTGAGCAACAGGTGGGCATTGGCCAAGTGGATATAGGCGTCGGGGATGTCGATGCCGGCCTGGATCGCCCGCTGCCAATAGGAAATAGCCTTTCCGGGGTGTTCCATATCGAGCTGATAGACCAGTGCGATATTGTAGAGGGCATACTTGTTGTCGGGCTCGCGTGCCAGCGCTTTCTCCCAAGCCTCGATGGCCTTTTGCGCTTCGTGCAGTTTGCGGTACTCGGTACCTATGGAAATGTAGACCCCCGCGTCATCCGGTTCTGCCGCCAGGGCCTGGGACAGATAATGACGGGCGCCTTCGTCGTCGCTTTTTTTGTGCATGTGTGCTGCCCACACTAGGTAGGCGGTAGCAAAAACATCCCGCGCCGTCTGGATCTTCTGCTCAGGGGTGGGGTATTCTTCCAGGCGCCAGACCTCGATCTCAGGCCCAGGTTGTTTCAAGGCACCGAAATCGCCCAGCGGGACGTAGTAGGCATCGATGGGATCGTACTGAGGAACTGATTCATGCAGACCCTCGGGGACCCAGAACGCGAGCCGCTGCCCACGCTCTTGCAGGAGGACCGCAAAAGTCGAGTCGATACGGGAGTAAGAGAGCGGATGACGGTGGAGGAAGACAAAAGGACATTGGACGGTCTCCACCGCGGCCATGCTTCCGTTTCCCACCTCCTTGCCGTTCTGCACAGCATAGCTGTAAAAGGGTGCCGCCGGCTTGGTCTTTTCCATGAAGTCCAGCAACTGCATTACGGTGTCCTCGCCAAAGCTGTCGGCGAACCCCTTGAGCCGCCACCAGTGGTCCTCAAAAGTCTGCACCGGCACATCTCCAGCCCAGCCGCCGAAATTGCAGCAGATCGAACCTGCCGGCACGTTTGTTTCAATCCACGCCCTGGCCAACTCGCGCGTATCGGTGGTGGTCAGAACCTGGTCCACCCGTACGGAACCGTACAGGGGACCAACCGCCAGGACCACTGCCAGGGCTACCTGCCAACTGAGGCGGGGCAGGATCTGGATTCCCCCCGCCACCAGCACCGCTTGGAGCGGCAGCAAGGGCATCGCGTAGCGGGTGAAAGCCAACTCTCCCCAACTGATGCTCAGGTAATAAACCAGAAAACTGATCGACACGATCCAGGCAGCGCGCAGCCCATGCCGGACTGTCAGTCCTATCCCCGCCGCCATGACCAGTAGCGCCGGCCAGCCCAGATTGTGGCTCAGGGTGAAGATCAGGTGGTATGCAAAGCCGCCCGCTCCACTGCGGCCTTTCTGGGTGTGGTCCACTTGAAAGAGGAAGTGCCCCAGGAAGGTCTTGAAATCCAGCAGCAAATACGGGGAGACCAGTGCAAAAGTGCCAAAGGTCGTCAGCGCCGCCAGCCAGAGGCGCCGGTCCAGCACAGAGCGCTTGCCCAACAGGTGCGCCGCCAGCACTGCCAATCCCAGCACTGCTGCCGGGTACTTTGTTCCTGCTGCCAGGCCCAAGAGCACCCCGGCCAGCACGTAGTCCCTTAGTTCCTCACGGTCCAACAGGCGCACTGCGGCCCACACGGCCCCGACACACCAGAAGGCCAGTGCCGCATCCACCCCGGCCAGCACCGTCTGGCGCACATGGACCACCCCCACAGCCAGCAGCAGCCCTGCAGCCAACCCCGCACTTGCCCCGTACAGCCGCCGCGCCAGGCAGGCGGTCCACCATACGGTCCCCACGGCAAAGGCCACGCTGACCAGCCGTGCCCACACCAGCAGCCCCTCTGGGTTCCAGAAATAGTGATAGGCTACAAACTCGGATGCCGACCACCCGGCGCCAAATAATTTCTGCGCCAGAAAGCACAACCCGTACACCGCGCCCAACAGGTAGAAATGAAAGGTGGGGTAGTAGAAGCGGTGGGGATTCAGGTCGCCGCTAAAAAAGTTGAGCGGGAAGACCACCATGAAGATCTCGTCCGGGTGGCGCAGGGGCGGGCCGCCGAGTAATCCCCAAAGGCGAAGGCCCGCAGCCAAGAGCACGATCAGCCCCAGGGTGATGCTCCAGACTGGTGAAGAACTCTGTTTGTCTTTTGGCGACTCCATCTTTGCGCTTCCTCCCAGGTGCCTAACGCTAGTCTTAGGTAATTTATATATTCAACCTCAACTCGGCTCCCCCACCCGTACAGGCACCGCCATGCAGAACCTTCGCCAATTTCTCGACCTCCTCCGCCGCGAAGGCGAACTGGTCGAGGTGGATGCCCCGGTGTCCCCCGACCTGGAACTGGCCGAGATCCACCGCCGGGTGCTGGCCAGCGGCGGCCCGGCCCTGCTCTTCACCCAGGTGGAGGGGGCCGACTTCCCCTGCGTCACCAATCTCTTCGGCACCCCTCGGCGGGTAGACTTGGCCTTTGGCCCCCGGCCCGAGCAGTTCATCCGGGAGTTGGTGGGCCTGGCCCAGGACCTGCCCGCCCTCTCTGCCGGGAAACTGTGGCAGCGCCGTTCCCTGCTGGGGCAGGCCCTGCGGGTGGGCATAAAAACCGTCTCGTCCGGACCCATCCTCGAAGCCCAGCAATCGCCCCCCCGCCTGGACCGCCTGCCCCTGCTCAAGACCTGGCCCGAGGACGGGGGCTTCTTCGTCACCCTGCCCCTGGTCTACACCGAACATCCCGATACCGGCCACCACAACCTGGGCATGTACCGCATCCAGCGCCACGACGCCCAAACCACCGGCGTCCACTGGCAGATCCAGAAGGGCGGCGGATTCCACTACCATGTGGCCCAAGAGCGCAACCAGGCCCTGCCCCTGACCCTCTTTGTGGGCGGGCCCCCGGCCCTCATCCTGGCCGCCATCGCCCCCCTGCCCGAGGACCTACCCGAGCTGATCCTGGCCTCCCTGCTCCAGGGCGGCAAGTTGCGGCGGGTCGCCAACCCCACCGGTCATCACCCCCTCATCGCCGAAGCCGAGTTCGCCATCCAGGGGGTGGTGCCGCCCCATCTGCGGCGGCCCGAGGGACCTTTTGGCGACCATTACGGCTATTATTCCCTGCAACACGACTATCCCGTGCTCCAGGTCTCCCATATCTACCACCGCCGCGACGCCATCTTCCCGGCCACGGTGGTGGGCAAACCGCCGCAGGAGGATTTCTTCCTCGGCAACTATATCCAACGCCTGATGGCCCCCTTGAGCCGGCTGGTCATGCCCGCCATCAAGGCCATCTGGAGTTACGGCGAGACCGGGTACCACTGCCTATCCTGCATCGTCGTGCAGGAGCGGTACCCGCGCGAAGCGATGAAATTCGCCTTCCGCATCCTGGGCGAGGACGGCGGTCAACTGGCCCTGACCAAATTCCTGCTGGTCATCGACCAGCCCCTGGACCTGGCCGACTTTCGCCAGGTGCTGGAACACCTGCTGACGCGGGTCCGCTTCGAGACCGACTTCTTTCTTATCGCCAACCTGGCCATGGACACCCTCGACTACACCGGCCCGGCCACCAATAAAGGCAGCAAGGGTATTCTCGTCGGGGTGGGCCCGGCGATCCGCGAACTACCCCGTACCTTTGCCGGCCCCCTGCCGGCTGGGGCCCGCGAGGCCCTTCCCTACTGCGCCGGCTGCCTAGTGGTGTCCGGGCCTGCGTACGAGACCGATCCGGCCTATGCCCAGCAGTTGGCCCAGGACCGGGCGTTGGCGGACTGGCCCCTGGTTTTTCTGGTCGATCAGGCCCGCATCGCCCAACACAGCGCGCGTTTTCTGTGGGCCACCTTCACCCGCTTCGAGCCGGCCGGCGACACCTATGCCGCCGACACCCAAATTCGCCGGCACCACTTGTGCTTCACCCCGCCCATAGTCTTCGACTGCCGCATGAAACCCGGATACCCGGCCGAGCTGGTCACCGACGAAGCCACCTCCAAAAAAGTGACCCGCCGCTGGCAGGAGTATTTTCCCAAGGGCAATGTGGAAGGGGTGGAAGACCCGTTGGGAAATACCGGGTTTGGATTGCTGAAAACATAGAAAGGTAGCCAATGGACAAACTCAGAGTTGGCGTCATCGGCTGCGGCGGCCATGCCCAGACTCACTTCCAGATGATCGCCGCCGAACCCCGCCTGCACCTGGCCGGCATCGCCGAGATCGACCCCAAACGCCTGGCCGACAACACCGCCCGCCACCGCCCCGAGCGCAGCTTTGCCGACTACCGACAGCTGCTGGACGAGGGCAAGCTCGATGTCGTGCATGTGACCACCCTGCCGGCCCACCTCACCGCCCTCGTCGTGGAATGCCTGGAACGCGGCCTACACGTCTCGGTGGAAAAACCCCCGGGCATGAGCGCAGCCGAAACCGCCCAGATGGCCCAGGCCGCTGCCCAGAGCAAGGGCAAGGCCCTGGTCTCCTTCAACCGCCGCTATATCCCCCAGATCCTGGCCCTGCGCCAGCAGCTCAAAGCCGCCGGCGGCACCCTCCAGTGCAGCACCACCTACCACAAGAACCAGACCACCTTGGGGGAGTTGAACCGAGCTGGTCTGCTCCCAGATCCGGTTATCTGCGACGCCATCCACCACGTAGATCTGTTAAGATGGCTGGCCGGTGTCGGGCAGGACCGGGCTGCCCTGCCCGTCTCTGTCTACTCGGAAGTGGAGGACGGGGCGCGGCTGGGAGCGCACCGCCACCAAGCCGTGATCCGCTTTGACAACGGGACTGTGGGCAGCCTGATGAGCCACTACGGCGTCGGGTTCCGCATCCAGCGCGCCGAGGCCCACGCCGAGGACTTCTCCGCGTACCTGGAGCTGAGCGGCGAGCCGCAGTGCGAGTTGTATCAGGCCCGGCCCGGCGAAGGGGAGTCCACCCAGGGAACCAAGATTGATCAGCCCCTCGACCTGGAAGCCGTGGGCGGCCCCGGCTACAACGAGGTGCGCCACTTCACCGACTGTATATTGGAGGACCGCATCCCCTGGTCCACCCTCGAAGACGCGGTCCAGACCATGAAACTGGCCGAGGCCATCCGCAGCGGTCACAAAGGCCCTCTGGCGTGAAACGCTCCCTCTCGGTGCGCGTGGCCGAGAAGTTCCAGGCCAAGCGCGAAGCCGCTCTGCCCCTGGGTGAACTGGCCACACTGGCAGCGGGGGCCGGCTTCCACGCCCTGTGTATGCGCGCCTCTCAGCTGGGCATCCACACCCCCGCCGAACAGGTGGCCCAGGGCCGCACCCTGCTGGAGGCCCAGGGGCTGGCGGTCTCCATGGTCACCGGCGACTTCCCCATCCCCGAAAACAGCGCCGAGGGCCCCCAGGCTCTGCGCCACATCGTCCCGCACCTGGACCTGGCTCAGGCCCTGGGGGCCGACCTGATCCGCGTCGGCCTGCATCGCGAGGAGGATATCGCTTGGGCGCAGCGGGCCGCTGACCAGGCCGCCGAGCGGGGCATCCGCCTGGCCCACCAGTGCCACACCCGCAGCCTCTTCGAGCAGGTAGACGAATCCCTCCAAGTACTGCGGCGCATCGGGCGACCCAACTTCGGGCTGATCTACGAGCCGGCCAACCTGGAACTGTGCGGCCAGGACTATGGCCCGGCCACCATCGAGAAATTCGCCCCCTATCTCTTCAATGTGTACCTGCAAAACCAGCGCCTCCACCCCCAGGGCCAACAAACCCTCTCCACCTGGTGCCGGGGCGAGGTGCGTTTCGACCTGATCCCGCTGTGGGAACCCGGGGGCATCGACTTTCCCCGCATCATAGAAACCCTGGAGAAAATCGGCTACACCGGGTACCTGACCTCGCACCAGGCCGCCTTGGTCGAGCCCCAATCCATGATCGCCCAGACCGCCCAATATCTGAGATCCCTGGCCACCTTCGAACCCCCTATCGCTTGATACGTGCGACACAGCGGCGGGGAGATGACCCTGGAGGTCTTTACTGGGGGAGTGGAGGACGGGAAAGAGCCTTGGGGTAGAAGGGGGCGTCGGCGGCAGGCTCGGGACTCGGCAAAGGCCGGAAGGGTCATTCCCCGACGCCCCACAGTGACACGGCGGCGCTGCCTTGCCCTCGTCCTATCCCCAGCCTAACTTGAGCCGGCAACCAACGCAACGAGTCCTGTATAGGAACTCTGCCGTGGAGAAAACCGTGCCCTCCCGAGAGTACCGGACCCTCCTCCTCGCCCTGGGCCTGATCCTGGCCGGTTCTGGACTGCTGGGGGCCGGAAAAAACAGACCCAACCCAGAGAGCGCCGCCGTGGTGCAAGAAGCGCAAAGAGCAGGTGTGCGGACAGCGGGGAATCTCCTGTTCCTGGAAACCGAAGACCTGACCTGGGCCGTGGGCATTGACGGCCGCAACCGCTCCTTTGTGGATCGGCGAACCGGCAAGAACTATCTGGCCGCGCCCGAGCCCTTCATGCAGGTGCTCGTGGAGGGCCAGTGGTTCGGCTCGACCTCCGCCGCCCTGGAGCGCGGGTTCCTCTATGTGGAATTCGGGGACTCCGGGGTTTGGGCCAAGGTCCGCGTCCGGGCCCTGCCCCGGTACCTGACCCTGGAACTGACCGCGGTGAACGACCACCAGATCATCTCCTTTCAGCTGGCGCACCTGCCCCTGACCCTCACCCGCCAGGTCAGCTCCAGCCTCAGCTCCTGCCGCGCCGAAGAGTACGCCGCAGCAGTGATCCCCCTCAACCTCGAAACCACCTCCTCCCCCAGCCGCGGCCCGCACACCCTGCTGGTGGGCCAGGCGGATCAGGAGGTGCGGCTGGAAGGGGCGGCCATCGCGGTGCTCGGCTGCCCGACCCCGGATCTCTTGGACATCATCGAACAGGTGGAAATCGAGAACGGCCTGCCCCATCCCACCCTGGGCGGCGTGTGGGCCAGGCGATCCCCTGAGCAGATGAAGTCCTACCTCTTCGTCGATCTCTCCGAGGCCATAGCCGATTCGATGATCGAGTACGCCCGGACCGGCGGCTTCGGGTACATTGTGGTCTACGACGGGACCTGGAACGCCTCCCACGGCACCTATCCAGTAAACACGAAGAACTTCCCCACCGGCGAGGACGGGCTCAAAGCGGTCAGCGACAAGATCCACGCCGCAGGCCTCAAATTCGGCATGCACAACCTGGACATGGTGGTGGAGAAGACCGATTCCCTGGTCCACCCGGTGCCCGCTGCCGGCTTTATGATGTACCCCGACCGGCAGCGTTTCCTGGCCGCCGATATCGGGCCTGACCAGACCTTCATCCCCACCACCACCTCGCCGGCCGGGCTCCTGTCCAAGGAGGACAAGTCCCGCTTCCATGGCCGCGACCTGCGCCTCGGCGACGAGATCGTGGTGTACGGCGAATTGCAGACCACCCCGCCCTACGGGTTCAAGAACTGCACCCGTGGGGCGCACGGAACAACTGCCAGCACATACCAGGCCAATGCGCCCATCGACAACTTCTCCGAGTTCATCGGCTTCTATAGGCCCGATGTGAAGGGCCCCCTGTACGATCGCATTGCCCAGGCCGAGGCCCTGGACCGCTTTGAATTCGACTATATCTACCCGGACGGGATCGGCGAAAACCTGGGCTACTGGCCCGAAGGCCCCGCGTGGTACATCAACAACCTCCTGGTCTCCAAGCTCTACCACTACACCCGCAGGGAGGTGATGTTCGCCCACGGGCCGATATCCAACTACTCCTGGCACGTCTTCAGCCGGGGCAACACCACCGACTATGTGAACACCGGGGTCATCCAGCACTTCGACCACGCCAGCCTGGCCGGGGCTGCAGCCTCCCACGACGACCTGCAGCCCTTTGAGTTTGGCTGGTTCGGGTACTTCACCCACTCCCTTGGCGGAGATGCCACCCGGCCCCGCGAGATGGAGTACGCCTGGTGCAAGGCCCTGGCCCACGGCGCTGCCATGTCCCTGGAGACCGGCAAAGCGGCCCTGGACGCCAACGGGCGCTCCGGCGAGATCTTTGGGCGCATCAAAGCCTGGGAAGACCTCAAGCTGGCCGGCTATTTCCCCGAGGCCATCCGCGTGCAGTTGCAGGCCCCCGGCGAGGAGTTCGCCCTGGAGCAGCAGGCCGCCGGGAAATGGGCGGTGGTGCCGGTGTACTACAGCCCGGATCACTACGTGCCCAGCGCCAGGGCGGACCAACATGCCTGGACCTTCGACAACCCCTACCCGGACCAGCCCCTGCGCGTCTCCATCCAGGCGCGGCCCCAGTTGGCCGCATACGGTGACACGACCAATGTGGTGCTGCTCACCCCCGGGCCCCTGAAGCTCTACACCGAAGGCAGCGGCCCCCTGGGCAGCCCCGAGCGCCACACTGCGGGGTTGGAATACCGGATCGAGACCGCTGAGGCAGCGCCTCCGAGCGGAGGACAGAGCTTCGAGGTCAAAGCCTTCAATGGCGGGACCGTCCCCTCGGGCTGGGGCTGCGCCGAGATCATCCTCGACAGTCCCAAAGACCTCAGACAGCACCGGGCCCTGGGTGCCTGGGTGGAAGGGGACAGCTCCGGGGCGTATCTCCACTTTGTCCTGGAGGATGCGGGCCGCTGGTGCGTGCGCGATTATTATGTCCGCCTCGACTTCCAGGGCTGGAAATACATCGAGATGAGCCGCTGGGCCCGGGGGGAGGTCTACGACTTCGCCTTTCCCTACAGCAACTACTGGGCGATACGCGGCATCGATTTCAACACCATCAGCCGGGTCTATGTCTTCCTCACCGGCCTGGAACCCGGCACCGCAGCCCGGGCCCGCTTCAGCCGGCTGGAGGCCCTGCGCCAGACCCTGCTGCCCATCCACAACCCAGGTCTGCAGATCAACGGCGCCGCCATCACCTTCCCCATCACCCTGCAACCGGATGGGTACCTCGAATACGAGGGCGCAGGCCCGGTACGGGTCTTCGACGCCGATGGCTTTACCCAGGCCGAGGCAACGCCCGTGGGGAACACGCCCGTGCTCCGGCAGAGGACCAACCAGATCTCCTTCTCCTGCGACCAGGGCCCGAACCAGGGGGAAACCACCGAGGTCACCCTCATCACCCGGGGCAAACCCCTCCGCTGAATCTTCAACTCTGAAAGGTAGCTATGTCCCCCGACCTCGAATTCGCCACCCTCCACCAGCTCGCCGCGCTTATCCAGAAAAGAGCCCTCTCCCCGGTCGAGCTGACCACCTACTATCTGGAGCGCATCGCCCGCTACGACCAGCGCCTCAACTCCTACCTGTGTGTGCTGGCCGAGCGCGCCCTGGCCGCGGCCCGCGCCGCCGAGACCG
>SICG01000128.1 GCA_009691525.1 Candidatus Latescibacterota bacterium
GGCAGGGCGGCGCAGTTGAGGCGGATGAAGGGGTCCCGGCTGCGCGGGCTGCGCTGGTGCACGGCGTGGGCGAACACTTCCTTGCCCGTGCCACTTTCCCCCTGGATCAGCACGGTGGCCTTGGCCTCGGCCAGCCGGCCCAGCTCTTCGAGCAGGTGCTGCATGCAGGCATTGCGGGTGATCAGTCGGCGGGGTGCGGGGGTGCGGGTCTGATAGATGGACTGGTCCGGCACTTCGTGCATGGCATTCTCCTCGCGAAAGGGTGTGCCAACCCCTCAGGCAAGTCCCGTGCCGCTGCAACTCCGCTCGGGCTGGCTGTTTCCAGGTGCTTGAAAAACCGCCCCTTGCTGCGGTGTTGCTGAGGTCTGCCCCCGCACGCCTGCCCCTGGGTTTTGCCGGATTTCCGGCAACGTGGTGCCGGTGCCGCCACCCGGTGTGAAAAAGAGGGCCGAAAAGCGTAAGAAGTGCACTTTTGCGGTCGTTTTTCCCCTTGTAGAACCCCCTGTTCAGGTGCCATACTAAAGGTAGCCGAAAACGAGGGAGGCGCAGCGATGGTGCAACTGGACTTCCAGGCAGAGCGGCGATTGCAGCAGATCATCGGCAGCCAGGGGGGACTGGCGCCGGTATTGGCCGATCTGAGGCGGGTGCTGGGGCTGAGGGTCAATGTCCTGATCCTGGGGGAGAGCGGGAACGGCAAGGAGGTGATTGCGCGCGCCTTGCACGAGGCCGATCCCCGGCGGCGGCACCACCCCTTGGTGGCGCTCAATTGTGCCGCCCTGCCCGAAGCCCTGCTGGAGGCCGAACTCTTTGGCTACCGCCAGGGCGCCTTCACTGGAGCGCAGGCGGCCCATCTCGGCAGTTTCCTGCAGGCCGAGGGCGGCACCCTCTTCCTGGATGAGCTGGGGGAATTACCCCTGGCCCTGCAGCCCAAGCTGTTGCGGGTATTACAAGAAAGGGCCGTGCGCCGGCTGGGGGAGACGCGCGAGGTGGGGGTGGATGTGCGGGTGGTTGCGGCTACCAGCCGCGAGTTGGGGACTGCGGCCGGCAGGGGGGAGTTCCGCGCCGATCTCTATTACCGGTTGGCCGATTTTGTCGTCCACATCCCCCCGCTGCGGCAGCGACGCCAGGATCTGCAACCTTTGGCCATCCACTTCCTGCAGACCTGCTGCCGCGAGTTCGGGCGCCAGCCCTGCCGGTTATCTCCGGCGGCGGTGGCTTGGCTGGAGGCCAGGGACTGGACCCACAACAATGTGCGGAAGCTGCAGGTGGCGCTGAAGCGGGCGTTGCTGCTGTGCGAGGGGACCTGCATCGAGCCCGAGCATTTGGAGGCGGGACAGTTGGAAAAGGCCTCGCTGTCAGGGGGGCTGCCCCAGCGAATGCGCACCTACGAGCGCGCCCATCTGGAGGAAGCCCTGGCGCGCAGCCGGGGCAATGTATCGGCGGCAGCGCGCCACCTGGAGATGAAGCGTTCCACGCTCTGCGACCGCCTGGCCAGGCGGGGGATCCGCCGGCAGGGGTGGAACTAAAAAGCAGGCAGCAGGACCGGCTGGGCTTCGCAGAGTTCCTTGGCCAGCTGGCGGTAGTTGTCGGTGCCGGTGGAGCGGGCGTCGTAGAGGAGAACGGGTTTGCCGAAACTGGGCGCTTCGGCCAGGCTGATGTTGCGCCGGATCAGGGTGCGGTGGACCTTGTCGCCAAAATAGGATCTGGCCTCGGCGACGACCCGGCGCGAGAGTTGGAGGCGGTCGTCGTACATGGTCATCAACACGCCTTCGACGCTCAGATCCGGATTGAGATAGCGCTGCACCAGCCGCACCGAATTGAGCAATTTGCTCAGACCTTCTAGGGCATAGTACTCGCACTGCACCGGGATCAGCACCGAATGGGCGGCCGCCAGGGCGTTGAGGGTCAGCAGGCCCAGGGAGGGGGGGCAGTCGATGATGACGAACTCGTAATGGGCGGCGACCTGTTCCAGGGCTTCGGCGAGTTTCTTCTCGCGTCCCAGCATCGCGGCCATGTCGAGTTCGGCGCCGATCAGGTTGATGTGGGAGGGGGCCAGGTCGAAGAGGGGGATTTCCAGATGGCAGATGACCTCTGACAAGCGGGATCTGCCGATGAGCACTTCGTAGACCGAGCCGTCCAGGCTGTCGGCCCCGGCGCCGCAGCCACTGGTGGCGTTGGCCTGCGGGTCCATGTCGATGAGCAGGGTCTTGTGTTGGGCGGCTGCCAGGCAGGCAGACAGATTGACGGCCGTAGTCGTTTTGCCCACGCCGCCTTTCTGGTTGGCAATGGCGATAATTTTGCCCATGGGGAGCGAATTCTCAGGGAGCGGCAAGGCCATAGCTCAGCGAACAGTCTCTGGGCAAGACCTAGCGCGGCCAGCGTCAAGAGGAGGGGGACCCCGGATAATATTTAAGGTAAAAAAACAGAAAAAGTTACGACTAATTTACCGCCTCGGCAGAGCAATATAGGGGACGGCGGAGGTGTAGTCAAGCTTTTGTGACAAACCGGTTTTATGAGGGCCGGAAGGCGAGATAAAAGCGGCGCACCCACCGAGATGTCAACTGATTGTAACAGAATCTGATAGCAGTAGGGTGGCGGGAGATAAGGGCAAGACGCAGGGGTTCAGACTCCGCCGAGGGACGCCAGCAGGGCACCCAGAAAAAGGCCGGTCAAGACAAAAACAGGGCACCCACGCGGGCCAGCATCTGGCTTCTGGAGAGGGACATTCTTTCGGAGGGCATGTTCGGCTCCTGGGTTGGGATTGGTACTGGGGTTATCGGCAGGAATTGAGCTCAGGTGCAGCAACTTTTTCCGCCCTCAGGGCGGTGCTACTCAGAGCCAAGGTCCTGCTACCGGGAGCCTCGCAAGATGCGTGCCAAGTGCAGATCAATTATCGGCGTAACTGCGCAGGCGGGTGCAGAGGCGGGGGTGGCGGAGTTTGTTCAGGGCCAGTTCCTTGATCTGGCGCACCCGTTCCCGGGTGAGCTTGAAACGCAGGCCGATCTGGTCCAGAGTCAATGAGCGATCCTGGCCCAGACCGAAGTAGAGGCGCAGGATTTCGGCTTCGCGGGCGTTCAGGCTGGTCAACACCGTCTCGATATTCTCCCGCAGAGTGAATTCCATCACCTCCTGCTCGGGATTGAGCTGGTCTTCGTCGGTCAATTGGTCGAGCAGGCACTGGTCCTGGGCCTCGTCGAAGGGGGCGTCCAGCGAGCGGACCGACTGACCGTTGACCAGGGTATCCTCGATCTCCTCGATGCTCAGGGGTGGGGGGGCGCGCCCTGCTGTTGCAGGGCGTCGCCGGTGCGGGCGATCTTGGCCAGCAGGTCGAGGCGGTTGACCGGCACCCGCACCGTGGACTGCTCGGTGAGGGCATGGAGGATGGACTGGCGTATCCACCACACCGCATAGGAGATGAACTTGAACCCCCGGGTTTCATCGAAACGCTCAGCGGCGGTGATCAGGCCTACATTTCCGGCGCTGATCAATTCGGCCAGGGCTAGGCCGCGGTTCTGGTATTCCTTGGCCACCCGGACCACAAAGCGCAGATTGGCCTCAACCAGGAGGTTGCGCGCTTCGCCGTCGCCCTGGCGGATGCGGCGGGCCAGGACGGCCTCTTCCTTAGAGGAAAGTGGCATGGAGCCGGCGATTTCTCCCAGGTAGGCGGCCAGCAGCGGGTCTCCTTCGAGCAGGCGGTCCTTTTTGGCATCGGGCTGGGTCTTCTTTTTTTTCATCGAGTCAGACCTCGTGTGCACACAGGGGAATGCGTATGTAAAATGCTCGAGTTGTTCTATGGTTCCCGGTTGGTCGGGCGTTGACAGGGCGGGGTGAAATCCGCTTTTTTGTCCCCGACCCGCCACCCAGGAGAAATACATCGTGAGTCAGCGAGAGCGGAGCAGCTTTGAGGAATTGGTGGCCGTGATGGCCCGGCTGCGCGGTGAGGGCGGCTGCCCCTGGGACCGCGAGCAGACCCACGCCTCGCTCAAGCCCTACCTGGTCGAGGAGGTCTACGAGGCGCTGGAGGCCATCGACCGGGGGGACGACGCCGAACTGCGCCGCGAGCTGGGGGATGTGCTGCTCCAGGTGGTCTTCCACGCTCAGATCGCCGACGAGGAGGGGCGCTTTTCCATCGAGGAGGTGTGCCGCGCCATCGTCGACAAGTTGATCCGCCGGCATCCCCATGTCTTTGGCGATACCCAGGTCGAAGGGGCCGAGCAGGTGCTGACCAACTGGGAGCGCATCAAGCAGGCCGAACGCCAGGAAGAGGACAAACCCGACTCGGCCCTCGAAGGGGTGCCCAGGCAACTGCCTGCCCTGTTGCGGGCCCAGCGCATCCAGCACAAGGCGGCGCGGGTAGGTTTCGACTGGAAGCAACTCGAGGGACCCTTGGACAAGGTGGAGGAGGAATGGGGGGAATTGCGCCAGGCCTGTGAGAGCGGCACGCCGCAGGAACTGGAAGAGGAGTTCGGCGACCTGCTCTTTGCTCTGGTCAACACCAGTCGGTTTCTCAAAATCGACGCCGAGGACGCGTTGCGCCGCGCCGTGGACAAGTTCGAGCGCCGCTTCCGCGCGGTGGAGGCGGCTTTCCGCGCCCAGGGCCGCCAGTTGCCGGAATGTACCCTGGAAGAGATGGATCAGGTGTGGGACCAGATCAAAAAAGGTGAACCGGGTCGTTGAAGATCTCTGCAGTCCGTGTCTGGACTAACAATCCCTCTAAAGAAAGAGAACCATGGAGCTGATTTGCCGTCTGCCCGTGGCCCCGCGGGCGTTATTCGATTGCGGGGAGAACGAAGTGGTTTTGGTTTTTGACCAGGGCCTGGCCCGCGTGCGCGCCGGTCAGCTCGATTGGCTGAAACGCGGTGAGATGGGCGGCGCGGTGCGCGATGCACACGGTGCGCTTTGCTGTACCATCGGCACGCAAATCGTGTTCCTTGAGGAGGGGAAGGCCGCGGAGCCACAGGAACTGAATGCTGCTTTTGGCGGCCCCCTTGGGGGGAGTCGGCGGGTCAGTGTCACCCCGGATGGGGATCTGTGGGTCGAGGGATGTCCCAAACGGCGGCGGCTCGACGGTTCCTACACCGATGTCCCGCCCGGTCCGGCGCCCTCGCCTCTGCCCCTGGCAGTGGACCTGCACGCGAATCTCTGGACCCTGACCAGCGAAGGGCAGGTGGCGGTGTTGCCCGTCGATGCTCCCGAAGCTTGGCAACTCCTGCCGGCGGAGGGCGGCCCGTGGCAGTGGCTGGTCGCTGACCATGTGGGTTGTGTCTGGGTGGGTGGCGAGGCCGGCCTGCGGCGCCTCGATCCCCACCACCCCGCACGGGGCTGGCAGGTGGTGGAGGTGCTGGCCAGCGCGCCGACCGCCCTGGGCCTCTCGCCCGACGACCTGGTGCTGATGGGCCTGGCCACAGGCGAGGTGCTCGAGGTGGACTTCAGCGCCAAGGGCGAGGTGAGTGCGCGGCTGCTGGCCCGGGCGCCAGGTCCGGTGCAGGCCCTGCACAGCGACGGGCGGGGTGCCATCTGGGCGGCCACCGCCGAGGGCCTCTACCGCTGCGGCCCGGCGGCGGAGGCCTGGCAGCACGCCTGGGAAAAGCTGGGACGCCTGCCGGGGAGCAACCACGACATCTTCGCCGCGCCCCTACAGGGCGTGCTCTATGTGGCCGGCGGCCTGACCGCCGACTGGGGGCTGCCGGCCCGTTCCCACGTCTTCGACGAGTTGTGGGCCTTTGCCCCGCAGACCGGCTGCTGGGAGTTGGTCAGTCACATGTCCTTCCCGCGCCGCTACAACGGTATCGCCGTGCTCGATGGGCGTGTATGGGTGGTGGGTGGAGAGGGCGAGATCAAAACCTCCGCCCATCCCGAGGGTGAGCGGATCACCGTGGACGTGGTGGACATCTACGACCCGGCCAGCGGCGTCTGGGCCGAGGGGCCGCGGCTCAACAACGTGCGCACGGATCCCTTTGTCATGGCCGAGGCTGGCCGCATCTGGGCCGTGGGCGGGGCCTGCAACCCCACCACCCCCATCGCCACCGTCGAGAGCCTCGCTCCCGGCGAAACGGCCTGGCGCTACGAGCAGCCCCTGCCGGTACCCACCCGCCAGGGCGGTTGCTGTGCGCTGGACGGGGTGCTCTACTGCGTGAGCACCGAGGGTTTCTTCGCCTTCGATACCGCCGCCCGCCAATGGCTCACCGGCCTGCCGCAGTTGGAGAAATCGCCCATGGCCGCCCTGGTGACCGCCTTTGCCGGCGAGGTATGGGTCATGGGCGGCCACCTCTCCAAGGCCACCTGGCGTTATGCGCCGGCGGAGCATTGCTGGCGCCCCGGCCCGCCGCTGCCCACGGTGCAGTCGTGGGGAGCCGCCGCCGTGCTGGAGGGCCGTCTGTACATCGCCGGCGGGGCGCACTGGTCCGAGTCCCACCAGCGATTTGTCTTCGACGACCGCACCTATGTGCTGCGGCCGGGGTGGGGATGAGGAAGTCAGGGACCCGAACCGGGAGGAGAGCAGGATGAAGATCACCAGTATCGGCTCTGTGCTGCTGACGCCCTTTCCCTGGGTGCTGATCAAGGTGCGCACCGACGAGGGCTTGGTGGGCATCGGCGAGGCGTACCATGGAGCCGGGGTACACCAGATCGCGGTGGACGAGCGCCTGACCAGGGCCCTCATCGGCCAGGATCCGCGCAACGTGGACAAACTCTTCCGCGACATGCAGCGGCGTATGTCGGCCTCGGGGTTTTACCAGGGGGCGGTGATGAGTGCCATCAGCGGTATCGAGATGGCGCTGTGGGACCTGACGGGCCAGGCCTGCGGGGTGCCCATCTGGCAACTGCTGGGCGGCAGGTTTCGCGAGCGCATCCGGCTCTACAACGACTGCCATGCCGGCGAGGGGGATGACCCGGCCTCGTGGGTGGCCAAGGCCGTGGAGGTGGAGGCGCGGGGTTTCGACGCGCTCAAGTTCGACATCGATCCACGCCCCTCGACCCGCGATGTGTACAATCGCGGCATCCGCAATAAAGACATCGCCTACTACATCGAGGTGGTCCGGGCGGTGCGCCAGGCTCTGGACCCGGACACTGATCTGGCCATCGACGCCCACTGGTATTACGCGCCGGCCGACATCCTCAAGGTGGCCTATGCCTTCGAGGGGTTGAATCTATTGTGGCTGGAGGACCCCATCCCGCCCGAAAACATCGCCGCCTTGGCCAAGGTCAAGGCGGCGACCCGAACTCCTATCTGCACCGGCGAAAACTTCTACACCCGTTTCGGCTTCCGCCAGCTTATCGAGTCCCAGGCGGCTGACATTATCTCCCCCGACTTCGCCAAGGCGGGCGGTTTGCTGGAGGGCCGGCGCATCGCCGACCTGGCCGACATGTATTACATCCCGCTCTCGCCCCACAATATCTGCGGCCCGGTGGGCACGGTGGCCGCCTGCCATGTCTGTGCTGCGGCGCCCAATTTCCAGGTCCTCGAATTCCACCACCTCGACAACGAGTTGTGGCATACTCTGACCGTGGAACGGGACCTGATTGCGGACGGGCACATTGCCGTGCCCACCCGCCCTGGGTTGGGTGTTTCGGTGGACGAGGGAGTGGTGCGCCGGGCAGCCAAGGAACATCTGGGGTTCTTCGGCTGAACCCTCAGATGCCGCTGTGTTCCCGGGGTCCTAGATCGGGGTCCTGGCCGCGGTTGAAATTCCGGCCCATCAGGTAAGAGACCTCCACCTCCACATCGCGCACCCGCACCTCGGGCATGGCCTGGCGGTCGGTCTTGAGCAGGGTGATCTCTAAGAGATTTTCGCCTTGCCGCGGCCAGTGGTTGCGGTCGAGCCGGAAGACGAACCAGTACCCCGAGCCGGTGCGGTAGCGCGGCGCTTTCATCCGGTACATTTCGTTGATCAGCCGCGCACTCTCTATGGGCAGGATCTTGCGGTTGAGGCGGAAGCGCAGGTGATGGCGCTCGTTGAGGCCCATGACCCGCACCCGCAGGAGTACTTGATGCACCCGCCCGACGCGCTGCCAGCGCGGCAGGTCGTCGCTGAGGTGCAGCGGCAGTTGCACCGACTGGTTCAGTACCAGGGGGGTCGGCAACACCATCTCCAGGCCCGGTTCGCGGATGGGCTTGGGATAACGCCCGGTTTCGGTGGGGATGAAGTAGGTCTTGTCTCGGGGGGCCATGACCTCGGGATGAGGCAACTCGCGCAGCTTCTCGTAGAAGGAAGCATGGTACGGCCAACTGGCGAACCAGTGCGCCAGGTATAATCCATCCACCCCCTGAACCCAGTAGTTGCAGGCCCCGGCGCGGATCATCTCGATGGAGGCGTCGCTCAGCCGGTCCGAATCCACCATGCTCTGGATGGCGGCCAGCACCCGGCAGCCGCTGCCTTTGGCCGCCGCTACCAAAGGGCGGAAGTCGGCCATCTGGTCCAGCAGTTCGGGCCCGGAGAAGTTCTGGCCCACCAGCGCGTCGGCGATGCCGCGCCGCAGCCATTCCCGTACCTCCAGCCCCACCTCCATACAGCCCTCGATGCTGGCAGGCACGCGGATCACCAACTCGCGTTCTTTGCCGCTGCGTTTGACCGCGCGGTAGACCCGCTCGACCCAGGCAGTCATCAGCTTGCGGCCCTTCTTTAGGTTGGCGGGATGGAAATAGTGCGGCTGATAGTTGAGCTGCAGCTCGAAGCCGTCCACTGGATAGTTGTCTAACACCTCCTGGATCAGGGCAAAGCGCTCCTCGCGCACCTCTTCGTGTATGAAATCCAGGCAGGTGGCGCCGGGGAAATCCGGCGGCAGGTCGCCCGGCGCGCCGATCTCCAGGTGCTGGCTGGCGAAGCGGAACTCGGAGCAACGCACATCCTGCTCGCGCGGCCCGCGCCCCTGCTGCACCAGCAGCGTGGGATAGATGAGCATGCCCTTGGCCCGGGCCCGTTCGCAGACCACCCGCAGGGGATCGAGGCCCCGGCCGATCATCTGGGTGGCATTGCGGTGGGCCCGTTGGAAGACCAGGTGCGGCCAGCGCTTGACGTTGTGGCCCCACAGTTCGCCCACCTGGGTGTCGTGCAGTACCGTGCGGCCATCGCCCAGGCAGAACATCAGGGCCTCCACCGGGGTGCCGACCAACTCGTCCACCGCCGCCTCCATCTCTTCCTTCTGCATGGGCGGCTCGTACATATAGATGAGCGGATGCCGGCTGTCGTGGAAGAACATGATGCGCGGTTTGGCCATGGTTCCCTCTTTCTGGTTAAGCGGGTCACTTGTTGGGTGTTAGTGGTCACAGGCCATTACTATGACGGTGATCACTGGCGGTGTCAAGCAAAGGGGTGCAGCGGCAAGTCGGCTTGACAGTCGCCGGAAACGCGGCTTTATTGGGCCTACACCTCAGCCAACGGGATGCCGCAATGACTGCCAGAAACCAGCCCGACCCCACTGCCCCGGACGCCCTTTCCGATCAGGAGGTACTGACCACCGGCCCGCAATACAACGAGCCGCTCAAGAAGACTCGCGTCAAGTGGTACCGCTGCCAGGTCTCCCGCGAGGAGTTGGCCAGGCTCAACAAACGCAGCGACTTCCTCGGCTTTGCCCAGACCCTCGGGTACCTGGGGGTGCTAACCGCTGCCGCCGGGGCCGCCATCTATTCGTCGCTCAACTGGCCCTGGTATGTCACGGCCCTGCTGGTATTCGTCAATGGCCACTTCTGGCACTTTCTGATCAACGGTTTTCACGAACTGATCCACGACTCGGTTTTCAGAACGGTGTGGCTCAACGGCTTCTTCCTGCGCATTTTCTCCTTTCTGGGCTGGTACAACCATCATCATTTCTGGGCCAGCCACACCGAGCACCACAAATACACGCTTCACCCGCCCGACGACCTGGAAGTGGTACTGCCGGCCAAGGTCGACACCAAGAGTGTCTGGAAATGGGGGATCGTCAACTACAAGTACCCCTACCACCTGCTCAAGGGGAAGTTCAAGAACTTCACCGGCTATCTCAACACCAACGACAAATGGACCGGCATGCTCTTTCCGTCCAGTGACCCGGAACGCCGCCGCGCCTATACCCGTTGGGAGCGAATCCTGTTAAGCGGACATTTGACGATCGCCGGGGTGTCGCTGGCCTTTGGGCTGTGGGTGGTGCCGCTGGTGGTCACCTTACCGATGATGCTCGGCGCATGGTTGCAGTTCTTCTGTAATTCCGCCCAACACGTCGGCCTGCAGGACAAAGTGCCCGACTTCCGCCTCTGCTGCCGGACGATCTATCTCAATCCCGTGGTCCAGTTTTTGTACTGGCACATGAACTACCACACCGAGCACCATATGTACGCAGCAGTGCCCTGCTATCGGCTCAGCCGGCTGCACCGGCTCATCAAGCCCGAGATGCCGCCCTGCCCCAATGGGCTGCGCGAGACCTGGAAACATATCAACGAGATCCAGCGCCGGCAGGAGCGCGAGCCGAACTACCAGTACGCCCCCATGCTGCCCACCCCCGGTACCCGCCGCGACGCGGAGCGGCAGGGTTAGCCGGACCGCGGACCATCGAGAGGAGCGACACGTATGGAAAGCTGGATGTTTCTCCACCTCCCCATAGAATACTGGCAGGAGCGATGGATCGCCAACTACCGGCGCATCTTCGACGCCTGGGAGGAGGGCGGCGTGCGCGGCCTGGCGGTGGGCCGGCTTCACTTTCGCCAGGAGGACGGCTCCTTTGTGCGCGCTTTTTCCCCTGACCCAAGGTGTACGAATCCTTTGGCGTCACCCCCCCGCCGCCGGATCGGCGCGAGCCGGAGAAGGAGAAAAAACTGCAGGAGATCTTGTACGACGCGGCGGCCCGCGGCTGGCCGATCCTGCTCTTCGACGTGCCGCGCGGCGGCGGGGCCCGGCCCGGCAAGGACGATCCTTACGGCGAGACTGGCTACCTAGCGGCGCTGCAGGACCTGGCGAAGGCTTTCCCGATGGCCACCTACGGGGTCCCCGCCTATCTGCGCAGTGACAACGGCTCCGAGTTTATCGCCGACAAGGTCCAGCAATGGTTCCGAAGGCACCGGATCAAGACCCTCTACATCGATCCGGGAAGCCCCTGGCAGAACCCCTACATCGAGAGCTTCCACAGCCGTTTCCGCGACGAGTGCCTCCTCCGGGAGGTGCTACTTAATCTCCACGAAGCACGGGTGGTCATTGAAGACTGGCGATGCCAATACAACACCGAAAGACCCCATAGCCGACTGGGTTACCTCAGCCCAGAGGCCTTCATCAACACCCATTTACTCACTTCCTGAGTGGGCCAATTCCTGGGGGCCGGTCAGGTCATCACGTAATTCCCAACCACACCCGTCTCGTTGCGCAAGGTTAGTTATCAAAGGAGCAGAAATGAGCCTCGGGCCACATTTGTTAGGCGATGACACCATGCGCCAGTTCATCGCCAAAGGATATGTCTTGATCCAGGCCGACCAGCCACCGGAATTTCATCGGCAGGTCTGCGCCCAACTGGACAAAATCCTCGGCGACGAGGGCAATCCCGGCAACAATGTCCTGCCCCGTCTGCCACAGGTGGGCCAGGTATTTGCCAGCGCACCGGTGCGGGGGGCGCTGACCAGTTTGTTGGGACCCAATTACAGTATGCACCCGCATCGCTACTGCCATCTCAATCGGCCAGGCAGTAAAGGGCAGAACTGGCACAAGGACGATTACGTATTCGACCAGAATGTGCGCCATCACCGCTTTCGCTGGGTGATGGCGTTCTACTATCCGCAGGCCGTGACCTCGGACATGGGAGCGACTGGGGTGATACCCGGGCGTCAATGTCACAATAGCATTTCCGACACCGATCCAGCCAACACAGCGGAGCCCGAAATGAAATTGTGTGGTCCGGCCGGTACCGTAGCACTGGTCAATTTTGATGTCTGGCACCGGGCTACGGCCAACACCAGCCCCAATCAGCGCTATATGCTCAAGTTTCAGTTCTTGCGCATGGCAGAGCCCCAGACGCCCAGCTGGGATAATCAAGTGGAGGATTGGCAACCGCAAGCGGGGGATGTTCACCACCGATTATCGTCGGATGTATGGCACTGGTTGCGGGGGGCAGCCAAAGCTACAGCAACTGGGGACGAAGCAATGGCCGATCAGCTCGCCGCGCTGGACAACGGCGACGAGACCCGGCGTCTGGACGCAGTCTATAACCTCGGTGGCATGGGGACGGCGGCCCTAGCCCCGTTGCTGGAGGCATTGCGGCGTCAGGCTCGCGGTTTGACCGAGGCCAGTTTGCTCGGCACGCCGGCCAATCCCGGGGGCCGCAATCCGGCCGAACTGAGCGCAGCCCATGCTCTGGCGGCAATGGGAGAGGGCGCGGTGGAGCCGCTTGTCGCGGAGTTGGATCATGCTGATTGGCGCGTGCGGGCAGCGGCGGCGGATGTCTTGGGCAATATGGGACGGACGGCCAGGGCTGCAGCCCTGGCGTTGGGCCGTTGTCTGGAGGACAGCAATATGTGGGTGCGGCGCAATGCCGCCGAGGCCTTGGGAAATATGGCGCCCAACGACGGGGAGATCATCGCTCGACTTGAGATAGCGTTAGGGGATGGCGACGAACGGGTGCGGCGCAACGGAGCCCTGGCACTGGCCAAGATCGGTCCGCAGGCGGTGTCAGCGGTGGCGGGACTTACCAAGCTGTTGGCGGACGAGAATCGCTATGTGCGTTACAATGGTCTCTTGGCCCTAAACCGGATCGCCACCCCGGCGGCGTTAGAGGTGTTGTGGGCAGATATGCAGACAGCGCGGTGGTGCCCAGTTACCACCAAAGAAACGCCGTATTAGATTTCAAAAC
>SICG01000129.1 GCA_009691525.1 Candidatus Latescibacterota bacterium
ACTTGGGAGCCCACACTAAATGGTACTGGGTATCGTAAACCGCATGACTGGTTCTTCGGATGACCATCGCATACCTCCAACACGGACGGGAACGGTATACGATAAAAAGCTTTTGCTTGCCTGCGGCAAGCAAAACTTTTCCTCCCCTTTCAAAGGAAGGGGCTTCCAAGTTCTAAGGGATAGTGAAGAAGGGCTCGAAGAGACACCTCCTGACCTCGGGGGACATGCCCTGGCCCGTATCGGCGACGGCGGCGCACACCCAGCCCTCCTCCTGGAAGGTGCGGATGGAGACCACCCCCTGCTCGGCGATGGCCTGGGCCGCGTTGACCAGCAGATTTATGAAAACCTGGTTGAGCTTCTGGGGATAACACAGCACCTGGGGCAGGATGGCGTAGTCCTTTTCGACCTCGGCCTTGTACTTGAGTTCGTTTGAGGCAATGGTGAGGGTGCTTTCCAGGCACTGATTGAGGTCGGCGGGCGTTTTTTCCGTCTTGTCGAGGTGGGCAAATTCCCGGAGGTTCTGGATGATATGGCGCACCCGTTCGGCCCCTTCGCGCGATTCGCGGATGAGCTGGTCCAGGTCCCCGCTCAGGTAGTCGACATCCACCTCGGCGCGGCAGCTGCCCACCTGCAGGCGGGCCTGGGCGATCTGGTCGGCATCCCCGCCCTCCAGGGCCTGGTACAGGCCCTCGTACCCCCGGACCAGTCCGAGGATATCGCGGCTGTACTCGGCCAGAGTGCCCAGATTGCTGAAGATGAAACCCAGGGGATTGTTGATTTCGTGGGCGATCCCGGCGGCCAGCTGGGCGACGAATTCCTTGCGCTCGGTGAGGTCGAAGGCGGTGCAGACCACACCCTCCACCCGCCCGTGCTCGTCGCGCAGCGCCGAACGCGAGCAGAGCATGGGGATCAGGCGGCCATCCCGCGCGCGGTACCTGGTCTCCACCCGGACCAAGGCCAGGGATTCCGAATGCATGGCCGCCTCAGGGCTGGCGGTCCCCGGCAGTTCCGCGTTGGTGCAGATGGCGCTCAATGGCCGACCCAGCAACTCCTCCTCGGTATAGCCGAGTAATTCGAGCAGGGCGCGGTTGACGGTCTGGATGAGCCCCTGGCTGTCGGTGACCACTACCGTGCCCTGCATGGAGGAAAACACCTGCTCCAGATAGCCGTTGGCGCGGCGCTCCTGCTCGTAGCCCAGCTTGGGGGCGACCTCTTCCCCTGCTTCCGGCACCGACTCAGGCCTCATTGGTTTCCACCTCCGCCAAAGCCCGCACCTCGACACCGGCCAGGCGGGAGACCTTTTCCACCAGCGCGGCATTCTCAAACGGCTTACCCAGCACCTCATCGGCGCCCTTGGCCAGGGCTTCGTCGAGCCGGGCGCGCGGCAGACCAGAGACCACGAGGATCTTGGTGCCCTGCAGACGTGGGTGGCTGCGGACAAAACCGAGTACCTCCAGGCCCCCCAACCCAGGCATACGCAGGTCGAGGGTCATCACGTCCGGAGCCAATGACTCCATCAGGGCCCCGGCGCTGAAACCGTCAAAGGCCATCTGGGTCTCGAAACCGGCGCGGCGCAGGACCCGCTGTATAACCCGGGCGGCGCCCTGGTCGTCGTCGACGATCAACACGCGCGGCGCAGCGTGTGGAGCGGGGCGCTGAAACGCCCCGGGCACCGGCAGGTTGTGTTGATGCAGAAAGCGGAGGAAATCATCCACCTCTACCCGGTTGTCGCCGCGCCCGGGCAGCTGGTAGGCCTTGAGGTGCCCGCGCTTGATCCAGCGGATCACAGTGCGGAAATTGACCTTGCAGTATTGCGCGATCTCTCCGGTAGTCAACACGCCCTTTTCCACGGCTCAGCCGATCTCCAGAATGGCTTATCTGACTTTGCTATATAACATACATAACCTGACTTTTATGTCAAATAGAAAATTACTGTACCGCGATTTGTACCTTTAGTACCTTGGGGAAAGGAAGCCCGCATGACCCAAAATACCCCCCTCATCATCAGCATCTCCGGCATCCGCGGCATCGTCGGCCAATCCCTCACCGGAGCAGTAGCCGGCCACTTTGCCGCTGCCTTCGGCACCTGGCTGGGCGCCGGCCGGACCGTGGTGCTGGCCCGCGACCCCCGGCCTTCGGGGGAAGCCCTGAGCCAGGCCTGCGCCGCCGCCTTGCAGGAAATGGGCTGCCGGGTGCTCGACCTGGGGCTCTGTTCCACACCGGGGGCCAAGCTGATGGTCACCGAACTGGGGGCTGCCGGGGCGATCATCCTCACCGCCAGCCACAATCCGCTGCCCTGGAACGGCCTCAAAATGATCCGGGGGGACGGCATCTTCCTCAACGCGGCCCAGGGCAAAGAGGTGGAAGCCCTCTTTCACTCGCGGGCCTTTACTCCCAGAGGGGGCGGCTCCCTGGAGCAGGTGGACCCGGCGATGGTCTGCCGCCTACACCTGGAACGCATCCTGGCCGCCGTAGACCTAGAGCGCATCCGCCGGGCCCGCCTGCGGGTGGCGGTGGACCCCTGCAACGGGGCCGGCGGCCTGCTCCTGCCTCAGTTGCTGCAGGCCCTGGAGGTGGAGGCCCATTTCATCCACGCCGAAGCGCATGGCCGCTTTGCCCACGAGCCCGAGCCGGTGCCGGCCAACCTGGTCGATCTGGGCCAGGCCGTGCGCCACAGCCGCAGCGCCGTCGGTTTTGCCATCGACCCGGACGCCGATCGGGTGGCCTTAGTCGGGGAGGAGGGGGAGCCGGTGGGCGAGGATTATACCCTGGCGCTGGCGGTCCTGGCGATAGGCGCGCGGCGGCAGGGCTCCGTGGTCACCACCCTCTCTACCTCCCAGCTGGTCAGTGACGCCGCCCAGGCCCGTCAGTGTTCGGTGGTGCTCACCCCGGTGGGCGAGGTACACGTGGTGGAGAAAATGGTCGAGGTGGGGGCGGTGATCGGCGGGGAAGGCAACGGCGGGGTCGTACTCACCGAGGTGGACCCAGGGCGAGACGCGGCCCTGGGGGTGGCCATTGTCCTCGAATCCTTGGCCCAGCAGCCCCTGGCCGCCTGGCTGGCACAACTGCCCCACTACAGCATCGACAAACGCAAGGTGAGCTGTACTCCGGCCCAGCTGCAGCAGGCCCTGGACCAGTTGCGCGCCCAACACCCTGCGGCCTTTGCCCATCCGGTGGTAGACGGGGTGAAGCTGTACTTGAGTGGTCGACTCGAATGCCCCTGGGTCCACCTGCGGGCCTCCAACACCGAGCCGGTGGTGCGCATCATCGCCGAAAGCACCACCTCCACAGAAGCAGCGGCGCTGTGCGACGAGGCGGAGGAATTGTTGAAAGGAACATAAACGACTGTTCAAATGTTAGCGGCGGGGAGATGACCTCGGAGGCCTTTCTCGGGGAGTGGTCGGGAAGGGAAGTCCGCGTGGCGGGGGGCGGGGTAGCGGAGCCAGAGCGAGCGGGGGTGAAGGACGCGCCTTGAGAAAGGCCGGAGCAGGTCACTCCCCGACGCGATATCCAGACCAAGTGAGGGCCAAAGAACGAGCCTGGGGAAAGGTCCGAAGGGGTCGCTCCCCGACGCCCAAGCTAGGTCATTGCAACTCGAAGCCGGTGATCAGCACCTCCACCACCCGGCCCTTCTTGAGCACCTTCTGGTTGACCAGTAATAGGATCTCCTTCTGCAGCTTCTCCACCCGCAGCGGATCTTCCAGGTACTGGGCATCCTTGCTGCTGAGTAGGGCCAGCAGCTCGTGCTTCAGCTCGATGTGTTTGCGCTGGATTTCCTCCAGACCCACCTGCGGCGGACAGACCCTGAAGACGGCCTGTACCTGTAAATGTCGGTCAGAAGCACCGGCAGGGTTGGCGCGGATAGGCTCCAGGCTGTCGTACAGGGGACATTCGCCCTGCTGGTACTAGGGTGCCGGCACAACCGCTAACAGCCAGCAGCCAGCACAGAGCGAGGCGTCTCATCGGCGTCGCTGATCAAGAGGTGGGGCGTTTTGTTTCCTGACCACCGGAGCGCGGAAGAGCCGCTCCAGCGGAGCGTTCTCCGGCTGGGAGGCGGAGAGGCTGGCCCGTTCGTCGATCAGGCGACTCAGCCGGTCGATCTTCTCGTGGGCCTTCTCGGTGATCAGCTGGCGTTCCTGGAGGACGTTGAGCAATTCGGCAGCAATATCCATGGCCGCCAACACCGCCACCTTGCCCCTGGGCAGGGTGCTCTGACGGCCGAGTAACTCGCGCATCTTGCTATCCACGTACTCGGCCACGCGCTGTACCTCGCCCGGATCGCCCTCGCTGGCGATGCGATATTCTTCGCCCAAAATGTGGACCAGTACGCCCTGAACTTGCTTGCCCTTCTCGGCCATCACCTTCTCCTTCAGGAAACTTGGGCGGCGCCGGCCGCCAACAGGTCGCTGTAGGATTCGGCGATCAGCTGATCGCCCCTGATCTCCAGGGCCCGCATCAGGGTTTCCACCCGGGCGTGGCTCTCCTCCAGCTTCTTCTCTTCGGTCACGGCTTCCAGTTCCACGAACTGGCCCAGATCCTTCACATCGTCCAGGTGGATGCGCACGTTCTCCCACAGCCAGACCTGGCGGGTCTTCTCCACCTCGATCCAAGTGCCCAATACCTGGCACAACACATTGCGCATGGCCTCGGGATCGGTGGTGAAGGCCAGGTCGTAGTCGCTGCGCTTGGGACCTGGCAGATTCTCGCGGCGGTAGTAGATCAGGTGGGCCTCGTCAGGGCCGATCTGGCGCAGCTTCAGCCGGCCTTCCTTGATGTTGAAATAAGTGTCGCGTTGGTGAAAGCTACCCGCCGGCCCGGCACCCAGGGCGTTGAGATTTCGCTCAGCGCGCCCTAAGTCCTGACAGTACGCCTTGATCTCGATATTGGTCATGGCAGAGTTTGAACACGGACTGCGGGGATGCCGGCCGGGGAGCCGAACGAATTAAATGTAGGTGTTCACCTGGACCCAGGCAAGAATCACCGCCTCCAGCCGCCCACCTCCATGCCCAGACCGGCCAGTTTGTCCAACACCACCTGCCACCGCTGCCGATCAAAGGGAATGCCTTGCTGCTGGCGTTGGGCCTGCAGCTGGCGGGCCCGGTCGCCGGGTGCCCGCACCTGGTCCACCCCGGCGGCCGGGGGAATGGCGCGGGCGCTGTCGGCCAGAAAAGCGCAGCGCTCGGCAAAGTGTTCAACGCCGCCAAAACGGGCCGGGTCCAGCACCAGGGCGAAAAAGCCGCAACCGTAGGGCTGCTTCAGCTCGGTGACCGGCGGCACGTCCCGGCCGCAGGGACCGCCGGCCAGGCCGCCGCAGAGCAGATCCACCAGTAGCCCCAGACCATAACCCAGGGCACCGCCCACTGGCAAGAGCACCCCGGCCAAGGCGGCTGCCGCATCGGTGGTGGGCCGGCCCTCGCGATCCAGAGCGATGTTCGGGGCGATGGAGCGGCCTTCCTCTAAGGCTTGTTTTACGCGCGCAGCGGCATGGCCAGTGGCCGCGTCGAAAACCAGCGGCTCTCCCCCCTCGGTGGGTGCGGCGTAGGCGATGGGGTTGGTGCCGTGCAACCCCTGCCTGCCGCCCTGGGGCGCCACCCGCGGCGTGGAGTTGGCCGCGCACAACCCCAGCATGCCCTGGCGGGCAGGGCGCACGGCATAAAAAGCCAGGGCGCCCACATAGTTGCAGTCCACCAGGCTCACTGCTCCCACCCCGCACTGGCGGGCTAGGGCCAGGGCCAGGTCCATGGCTGCGCAGGCCAGCACCGGTCCCAGGCCCTGCTGCCCGTCGCACAGCGCCGTAGCCGGCCCCTCCTGCCGGATGAGCAACTCCTTGCCTGGAACGATCTGCCCGGAGCGGATACGCTCGATATAAGTGGGCAGCATAGCCACCCCGTGGCTGTCCACCCCGCGCAGGCTGGCATCCAGCAGACTCTGGGTGCAAACCAGGGCCTCTCCGTGGGGCACCCCGGCCTGGGCCAACACCTCCATACAAAACTCCTCGGTCTGCGCCACCGACAACGTGATCACTTCGCTCATATTTGCCTTTCTCGATGAGTTTCAGGATTGGAGTAATCTACCGTGCCTATGGCAGCCAGACCAGCGCGGAGAACTTGCGCCGAAGGGGGAAATGCACCAGAGTATAGTCCACCTATGAAAGCCATCCTCGTCGACGAACAGAGTCCCGAGCGCGCTCTGCGCTGGGCCGAAGTCCCCGATCCGGTCCCCGGACCCGGAGAAGTGCTGGTGGATATCCATGCCACCGCCGTCAACCGGGCCGACCTGCTGCAGCGGGCCGGCAACTACCCGCCACCTCCGGGCGCCCCGCCCTATCTGGGGCTGGAGATGGCCGGGGTGGTGGCCGGACTGGGCGCTGGGGTGAAAGGTTGGCAGCCGGGCGAACGAGTCTGCGCCCTGCTGGCCGGGGGCGGGTACGCCGAGGGCATCGCCGTGCCCGAACAACTGCTGGTGCGCCTGCCCGAGGACTGGAATTTCGCCAAGGCCGCAGCTTTCCCCGAGGTCTTCTACACCGCCTTTGTCAATCTCTTCATGGAGGCCCAGTTGCAGCCCGGCGAGAGCGTGCTGATCCACGGAGGGGCTAGCGGGGTGGGCACTGCGGCGATCCAGCTGGCCCGCGCTGAAGGCTGCCGGGTGGCAGTCACCGCCGGTACCCCGGTCAAGCGGACCCGCTGCCTGGAACTGGGCGCTGAACTGGCCATCGACTACCGCGAAAACGATTTCGCCGAGGTGGTGCTGGAGCGCCTGGGCGGGGTGGACGTAGTCCTCGATATCTCGGGAGGGGCGTATCTGGAGCGAAATCTAAAGGCCCTCAAACTCAAGGGTCGGCTGGTGCTCATCGCCCTGCTGGGAGGCCCCGCTGCTTCCATCGACCTGGGGCTACTGCTGCGCAAGCGACTGCGGCTGATCGGCTCGCTCTTGCGCAGCCGCTCGCTGGAGGAGAAGACCGCCATTGTCCAGGGATTTGCGACGCGTTTCTGGCCCCTGATGGTGGCGGGCCGCATCGCGCCGGTGATCGAGACGGTGCTGCCGGTGCAGCAGGCCGCCGAGGCGCACCGGCTGCTGGCGGAAAACCGCAATATCGGCAAGGTAGTACTCACGGTGAGGGAATAAACCCATGACTCTGCCCACCCGCTACCGGGAAATAAGCGTCAGCGGCCCGCCCTTTGTGTTGGGCTGCCAGCTCGGCGAGGCCGCCCGCGAGGAGGTGCGCGGCTTTGCGGCCATCGCCCTGGAGAGGGTGAACAAGACAGTGCGCATCTCGCGCGCCAAAGCCATGGAAGTAGCCGCCGCCAGCCTGCCCCATATCGAGGCGTACAGCCCGGCCATGCTCGAAGAATTGCGCGGGGTGGCCCACAGCTCGGGGGTGCCGCTAGAGGAGTTGATCCTATTGCAGGTCCGCAACCAGCTCCAACCCGAGAAAGAAGCCGGCTGCACCTCCTTTGCCCTGACCCCCCAGACCGCAGCCCAGGGTGCCGTGGTGGGCCAGAACTGGGACAACGACCCCGCTCTGGACCCCTACACTGTGGTGCTCACCCGCCGGCCCGAGGGCAAGCCGGCCCTGATGAACGTCACCCAGGCCGGCCTGATCGCCTATATCGGGCTCAACAACGAGGGCCTGGGCCTGTGTCTGAACACCCTGCCAGCCCCCAGCCGGCCCCTAGGTGTGCCGCATTATTTTATGGTGCGCGGCATCTTCGAGGCCACCTCGCTCGACGGGGCCGTGGCAGCCGTTACCCGCGCCCAGCGCGCCATTCCCGCCAACATCATCCTGGCCACCCCACAGGGACCGGCAGATATGGAGGTGACGGTGGACCAAGTCCACGTGCTACGCGACCAGGGCGGCGGTCTGGTCACCCACACCAACCACTGCCTGCACCCGGACCTGATCCCCATCAACGACTTTTTTCCCGAGTTGATCCAGTCGGGGCCGCGCAAAGAGCGCATCGACCATCTACTGCGAGCGGCGGGTGGCCCTTTGGGCCTGGAAACCCTCAAACAGGCCCTGCGCGACCACCAGGACTACCCGCTCTCTATCTGCCGGCATCCCAATGACCATCCAGTCAACGGGTACTGGGCCAGTGTCTTCTCGGTGATCATCGAGGCCGACGCCGGGCGCATGCACCTGAGCCGGGGCAATCCCTGCACCCAACCCTACGAGGTCTACAGCCTCAACTGAGCGGAGGCGGCGATGGCGCGTTTTGGCAAGGTGGGCCTCACCGGGGCCAACGGCGTGGTCGGCCGGGTGCTGATGAAAGGCCTGGAACAGGAATACCAGCTCAAGGCCTTCACCCGCCGGCCGGTGGACTTCCCCTCGACTATCGTCAACTTCGAGAAGGCCGCCCAGGTGCGCGGTGCCTTTGCCGGCCTGGAGGCCATCATCCACCTGGCCGCCGATCCCAGCCCGGCAGCGCCCTGGAAAGAGGTGCGGGAGCACAACCTCGAAGGCATGTACCAGGTGTGTGAGGAGTGCGTGCGCTCCGGGGTGAAGCGCCTGATCTTTGCCTCCACCAACCACACCCAGCACGGCAATACCATCCGGACCACCCCGGAGACCCTGGACCCGCGCAAGCGGAACCACATGCGCCTGGGCGATCCACCCAACCCTGACTCACTCTACGCGGTCTCCAAACTCTTCGGGGAAAATATCGGCAAGCTCTACAGCCAGCGGCACGGCCTGGAGTTTGTCGGCCTGCGCATCGGCTGGATCATCGAAGCGGACGATCCCACCATCATGCGCGGCACCCCGGCCGAAGACTATCTGCGGGCCATGTTCCTCAGCCACCGCGACTGCGTAGAGGCCCATTGCCGCGCCCTGGAGGTGGAGGCCCGCTACCTGCTGGCCTACGTGGTCAGCGACAACGGCCGGCGGGTCTTTGACCTGGAGGAAACCAGGCGCACCCTGGGTTTTGTGCCCCAGGACGACGCCGAGACCTACTTCGCTGAGGTGAAATGATGGAGAGGCTCAACTACCACGGCTGGCCCCACTCCTGCCGCCTGCACAATGATACCGTGGAAGTGGTGCTGCTGGCCGATGTGGGGCCGCGCATCATCCGCTTTGGGTTCTTGGGCCAGGAAAACGAGTTCAAGGAATACCCCGAACTGGCCGGGCAGACGGGCGGGGGCCAGTGGAATATCTACGGAGGCCACCGCCTCTGGCATGCCCCCGAGTCCCACTCTCGCACCTACCTGCCCGACAACGGCCCGGTGGAGGTGGAAGAGCACCGCGGCTTTGTCCGCCTGATCCAGCCGGCAGAGCTGAGCACCGGCATCCAAAAAGAAATGGATGTACACCTGGCCCCGCAGGGGGCGCGCGTGCAGGTGACCCACCGCCTGCGCAACCAGGGCCTGTGGCCGGTGTACCTGGCACCCTGGGCTCTGTCGGTGATGGCCCCCGGCGGCTGTGCCATCGCCCCCCTGCCGCCCTATGGGGCGCACGGTGCCCACCTGTTGCCCACCCGCAGCCTGGCCCTGTGGCCCTACACCGACATGCAGGATCCGCGCTGGTTTTGGGGCACTCGCTACCTGCGGCTGCGCCAGGACCCCGAGGCGGCCACCGCCCAGAAAGCCGGGCTGAACACCCCGGGCGGCTGGGTGGCCTACGCCCGCAATAGCCACCTATTCGTCAAAAAATTTCACTATATACCCGAGGGCGTGTACCCGGACCTGGGCAGCTCGGTGGAGTTGTTCACCAACGCGGATATGCTCGAAGTGGAGACCCTGGGGCCGCTGGTCGAGTTGACCCCGGGCAGCCAGGTCGATCACGTGGAGCGCTGGTCGCTCTTTGAAGGGGTGCGCCTGCCGGACAGTGATGAGGAGGTCGAAGCCGAGGTGTTGCCCCGGGTACGCGAGGACTGGCGCGTCTTCCAGGTGGCTTCGAGTGCCGACAAGGTGCTGCCCCGGGGGCGCGAGGACTGAGATGGCGGGGCAGTCGTACGCGGACTTCATGGAGCGCGTCTTGGCCCTCCCTGGGGCGCAGGCCCGGGAGCTGGGCCAGGTCGGGGAGTATCCCATTTACGCGGTGGAGCAGGGCAACGACCCACAGCGGCCCACCGCCCTAATTACGGGCGGCACCCACGGGGACGAGCCGGCCGGTCCCGCCGCGGTGCTGGAGTTCTGCCGGCAGGGCGGCGGTGCCTGGCTGGAGGCCTTGAATTTCCTCGCCATCCCCTGCCTCAATCCCCACGGATACGCACACGGCATTCGCCACAATGGGCAGGACGTGGACATCAACTGGGCGTACAAACGGGACGACGTGCCCGAGATCCAGATTGTGCGGCAACTGGTGGCTGGCCGGCGCTTCGAGTTCGTGATGGACTTTCACGAGGACTGGGAGAGCCCGGGATTCTACCTGTACGAACTGCGCCGGGGCAGTGACCCGGTGGGCGCACGGATCATGGAAAAGGTGTCGTGTTTCCTCCCCCTCAACACCCAATCAGTGATCGAGGGGCAGCCGGCCTGGGGCGGGATCATCATCCCCACTGCCGAGAAACACGAGGAGTTGCGCGGCGAGGGTATCCCCGTGGTGCTCTACGACCATCACACCGACCACCTGGTGGTCACCGAGACCCCCACTATCCTGCCCCTCGAAGAGCGGGTGCGGGCCCAACTGGCCGCCCTCGAAGTGGTGGTCGAAGCCCACCTCCCTTGAGCTGATGAAATCGCGACCGCCCAAAAAAGTGCCGGCCTCGCCGGCCGCCCAACCCCTGCTCCAGCGCCTCGACCACCAGTTGGAGGCCCTGGGCTGGCGTCTGCTCTTGGGGCTGGGCCTGCTGGCCTTCTTGCTGGCGGCCTGGACCTTTGACCCCAAACTGGCCCTCAGCGGCGACAACACCGAGTTCATGACCCTGGCCCGCAGCCTGGTCCAGGGCAAGGGTCTCAGCTATATCAGCCTGCCAGATCCCAAGCCGGCCACCAAATACCCCTTTGGTTTTCCGCTGATGTTGGCCCCCTTGGAGTGGCTGGCCCCGGGCAACTGGGCCGCCATGAACTGGCTAGTGGTTCTTTTGTTCGCCGCCTCCATCCCGGTGATCTACCTCCTGGCCCGGGAATCCCTAGGCCGTCTGCCGGCTCTGCTGGTGGCGCTGTGGTGCGCTACCCTGCCCCTGCTGCTCGACTACAGCCACCAGGTAATGTCCGAGGTTCCCTATCTCTTTTTTTCTCTGCTGAGTCTGTGGCTGATCGAGCGGTCGCTGAAGGAAGAAGAGCTCAAGGGGAACTATTGGCTCCTCGGCGGCTTTGCCGCCATGATGTGGTCCTACTACGTGCGCAGCGTGGGAATCGTGCTGGTGGGGGCCCTCTTCCTGTACCTGCTCCTGCAGCGCCGTTTTCGCCAGGCCCTGATCCTGGGCGGCGGTGCCGTGCTGGTGGCCCTGCCCTGGTCGCTGCGCAACAGCGCCATCGGCGATGTAGGGTCCTACTTCAGGCAGTTGATCTCGGTGAATCCCTACTTCCCGGAGCAGGGAACCGTGGATCTAACTGGCCTGGCGGATCGGGTTAAAGTCAATGCCCAGATTTACTCCCAGCTCTTTCCCTACACCTTCTGGCCCTCTTTTGATTTTGGTTCTCCAGAGACCGCGGCTAAGTCGAGCGTTTCTATGCTTTACCTGGTCCTCTTTTTACTTCTCGCGCTACTTTTCTACGCTATAGTCATCCATGTCAAAAGCCGACAACGCCTGCTGATGGTTACCTACGCAATCTCGTACTTAGGTACCATCATGTTGTGGCCCAAACAATGGTCGGACACTCGCTTCTTGGTGCCCATCGCACCAGTGCTGATCCTGTTCATTGTATGGAGCATCCAGGATATTTCAGGCTGGCTGCAAAAACGTGGAATGCGCCACTCAGGGACGCTTTTGGGTATTAGTACCGCCCTCCTCGTGTGTGCCACCAACTTCAGCGCGCTTGGACAACTAGCTGAAGCAGGAAGAGGAGCTTACCCTCCCCAATGGCAGAATTACTACGATGCTGGCCAGTGGCTCAAGGCCAATGCCCCAGCGGATGCGGTGATCTGCTGCCGCAAGGACTACTGGCTCTACATCGTCGCCGACCGCGCTTGTCTGGTCTACCCTTTCAAGGAACCAGAAGAGATTCTCGCCTTCATAGAAAGAGAAGGAATAGACTACGTCGTCGTCGAACAACTCGGCTACTCCTCAACCCCACGCTTCCTAGTGCCCGCCATTCAGAAGTACCGCGACCGCTTCGAGATCGTCTGGCAGCAACCCAATCCCGACACCTACGTCCTGCGCCTGCTGCCCCCAAAACAGCTGCCTGAGGCAGCGGGGAAATGACCCCAAAGGCCCTAGTACTCCGTCACGTTGGTTTTGACGAGTGCGACCAGGCGGCGTGGAGATGACCCTGGAGGCCTTTACTGGGGGCGCAGCACCATATAGATGGTGCTACGGGGCCTGGGGGCAGGGCGGGGCGTCGGTGGTAGGCCCGGGCATCGGGAAAGGCCGGAGCGGGTCGCTCCACGACGACACCTCAACATCAAGGTGATGGACTACTAGCACCCCGACGATCAAGTACTACTCTATTTAGCCGGAATCGTGTGCACAATGACCGCCAGCCTGAATAACCCGTACGCAGACCTGCAAGGCACCTGGATCCGCGGCAGCTTCCACGGTCACTGCTGCGAAAACAGCGCCTGCGCCTCGGTGCCCCTGGCCGAGAGTGTGCGCCGCTATTGGGAGTTGGGCGTGGGTTTCGTGACCCTGACTGACCACGATGTGGTCACCGACCTGGCGGCGATACGGGCGCGTTATCCCGAGCTGGCCTTCCTC
>SICG01000130.1 GCA_009691525.1 Candidatus Latescibacterota bacterium
GCCAGATGAACTCCCGGTCGAAGGCGTCCACCCCCACCAGCAGCGGGGCGAGGCGGGCCTTGAACTGTCTGGCCTCCCATTCCAGTTCCTCCTGGCTAAACCCGCCGCCAAAAGAGGTGTACGCGTCGAGGGGCCCGTCGGTCACCAGGCGCAGGGTGGCCATGTAGGTGGGCTGCTCCTCGCCCTGATATTCGACGACTTCGTCGGGCCGCTGGGCGCGGAAGCCGAGGGCGTGGGTGAAGAGCCCCGATTCCCCCGGCGGCACCGGTTCGATGGTGCCCAGCCCGCGGTTAGTGGCCTGCCGGCGGCCGGATGGGCCCGGCAGGACGTAGATCCTGGCTTCCTCAATCAGCATCGGTTCCTCCCTCCCTCAGATCACCCACTCGGTGTGCTTCTCCACAGCAGCCCAGTCCAGCTCCACCCCCAACCCCGGCCCGGTGGGCACTTCCAGATACCCGTCGGCAATGTGCAATGGGTTCTGGATCAGCGGCTCACCTCCTAGCGAGCCCAACTTCCACCCCTCGAAGAAGCGGCAGTTGCGGATGGCCCCCAGGACGTGGGCATGTACGAAACCGTGCATCACCCCTACGGAGGTCACCTCGCAGTTCAGCCCAAAGGCCTCGGCCAGGCGGGCGATCTTGAGCAGGTCGGTGATCCCCCCCCGCCACGGGATGCTGGCCCGCACGATATCCACCGCCTGCTGGGCCACCAGCTGGGAGGTGGAGAAGGCCGATCCAGGCAGGTACTCGGCGGCAGCCACTGGCACCTCCAACTCGGCGCTGAGTTTCTTCAGGCCCAGCAGGTCGTAGTCGCGCAGGGGTTCCTCGAACCAGGTGTACTCGCATTCCTCCAAGACCCGCCCCACCTTGAGCGCGTCGAGGTAGAGATAGTTCTGCACGCAGTCGTGCATCAGGTGGAAGTCGGGACCCACCGCCTGGCGGGTGGCGCGGGCCACCTTGGCCATGGCCTCGGCCCCGTGATAGCAGTGGTCCTTGTAGCCAAAAAAACCCTCCTCCCTTGCCTGGGCCGCATCGCGGGCAAAATCGGCGACGGTGGGCAGGTTGCCGCCGCTCTTGTACACCGGGAGCCGCTGGCGGAACCCCCCGATCAGGCGAAAGACCGGCAGTTCCACCGCCTTGCCGGCCAGATCCCACAGGGCCACGTCCACGTATCCCCGCACTGCGTGGGGCAGGTAGGCGAAGCGGTCGAGGCGCACCAACTCCTGCCAGAGGCGCTCACGGTCGTGGACCTCCTGCCCGATCAAGACCTGGCGGTACACCGACTGGATCAGCTGCGCCGAATTGGGATCCACCCCCAGGCACCAGCCCTCCAGCCCCTGGTCGGTGATCAGGCGTAGGAGCCCAGTCAGCTGGTGGATCTTCAGATCGGTGATTTTCATGTTTTCCCCCCTCGGGACTGGGGACACCGCCGCGAAAAAGCCCGCGCCGGATTGGCGACGAGGATCTGCTGAATCTGCCCTTCGGTCACCCCTCGCTCCCGGAGCAGCGGCACGAAGACCTCCAGCAAGTATCCGTACCCTTTGCCTCCCGCGTACTTGAGATGACGCAGTGAACAGATGTCTTCCGACAGCAGCACCTGGGAGCCAAATCCTTCCTTCACCAATGCCGCCACGTTGTCGGCCCGCACCCATTCCGGCTGGTAATCGAGGTAGCCGATATTGTCTACTTCGATGTACACCCCCTGCTCGGCCAGAGGAAGCAGGTGCCGGACGCCGATGCGATCCCCCAGATGCCCGATAATGACCCGGCTCAGATCTGCGCCGAATTCCCGCAGCATGGAGATCTGTTCCGCTGCCAAGGTGCCCCAGCGCGTCGTGTGGGTGGTGATGGCGACCCCGGTCTGCGCCTGGGCGAGGGCAGCGGCGCGAAACACGCGCTCCTCAGCCGGTTTGACGAAATGCCGTCCGGTGCCGATCTCGCCGATGAACCCGGCGCGCACCCCGGTGTCGCGCACCCCGACCTCGATCTCCTGGACGAGCAGGCCGGCGAGTTCCCGGCTCGTCCGCTCGGCGACGATCTTGGGATAACCGAACTCGCGATACCAGCCGCACCCCATCAGGATGTTGATTCCGGCCCGTTGCGACAGACGCACCAAGGCCTGTGGGTTGCGCCCGATCTCATCCAGGGTCACGTCGCAGATGCTGCGCCCTCCCCGACTGGTGAACTCGTGCACCTCCTGGGCGACGAGATCCTCGTCGTCGATGACGTACTCGTAGCTTGGGTAGTGGTCCATCGCGTCGAGGAACAGATGCTCGTGGGTATAGGTCAACCCCATCTCCTCGGGGCGGATGGTCCCCAGTACGGTGATCACCTCCCGCGGTTCTGGCTCCTTGCTCATGAGTTCCTTCCTTTTTCTGCACGACAGCGAAGCGGCCTCCCGAACCTCCCCGCAGCCCCTGAGTTGCGGCGACAACGTCATCGGCAAAGGCGGGCCTCCATCTGTCTGGGCTTAAAAAGCACCTGTTTGATCCGTGTGTCAATCACGGTTCCGCACTGCGGATGCACCGCTTGACACCGGTACCGGATGGATGTTTTGTATGTTTCACACCCACCATCCTGAGGGAGGTTCGCACCTTGACGGTGAAACTATCTAAAACACACCTCGCTGCCGTCAACCGTCCCCGGCGCATCTACGTCAACAACGATGTGGGCTACGGCGCCCCCATGGGACCAGAACCGAGTTCGATCGAGCCCAAAGACTGGGTAGCGGCGCGGTTCAGCGCCTTCGCGCAGCCGGGGTCTCAGGTCGACAGCGTCGGGTGGTGTCTGGACGAAGGCAATATCGCCGCCTACCCCAGCACGGTGCTGCCGGAACTCGCCTACCCGACCCTGCTGCGTTGGCGCCGGGCCGGTACCGACCTCGTCGAGGTGATCATAAGCGAAAGCCACCGCCGCGGACTCGAGGCGTTCTGGGAATACCGCCTGAACGGAGCGGACCGGGAAATCGATGTCTCCACCCCGGCCCCTCATCCACTCAAGGATCAGCATCCCGAATGGCTGATTCCCGGGAGTTGGTGGAAACCGGGATTGTGGAACTTTGCCATTCCCGAAGTGCGGCAGTACAAGCTGGCCATTCTGAGGGAGGTGGCCGAACGGTACGACCTGGACGGCATCGACCTCGACTTTGGCCGCCACCCACCTTACCTGCCCGCCGGGCAACAGTGGGAGCACCGGGAGGCGCTGACCGACTTTGTGTGGCAGGTGCGGCAGATGCTCCAGGGGGTGGCCGAAGACCGCGGGCGGCCCTTCCTGCTTGCCGTGCGGGTGGCAGACACGGTACCTGGCTGCCATTTCGACGGCATGGACATCGAGACGTGGACACGGCGGAACCTGATCGACCTGATCATCATCGGCACCCGCTCCATCCAGGTCGATCTGTCCGGCTTCCGGCAGGCCACCGCCGGCAGCTACATCAAGCTCTATCCCTGCATCGACCAACACCACTCCCCGGACGGCTACCACGCCGTCCCGGATCCGCGCTTCCTGCGCGGAGTGGCTGCCAATTGGTGGCACCAGGGCGCCGACGGCATCGCCACCTTCAACTTCTGGAACGAACTGCCCGAGTTCTTGCAGAAAGGTGGCGCACCGGGCCCGATGTGCGAAGGTCAGTCGGTCCATGCACTGGCCTATAGGGAAATAGGCGATCCCCCACGGCTTTCGCTCCTCGACAAATACTTTGTTGTTGCGCGCCGGTACGGCGGCGGCTTCTACCACCGTCTGGGCAATCGCTGGGACGACTACCTGAACCTCAACCATCAGACCCCGCTGCCACTAGTACTGCCCGCCGATCCAGCGTGGGTCGAGGTGTACGTGGCCGACGATCTGTTGGCCCGCGCCGAACAGGTGGAAGGGCTGGAACTGCAGTTGCTCCTCTCCACCGCCATCGCCGCTGAACACCTAGAAATCAAGTTCAACGGGATCAGACTTCAGCCCCCCGTGCAGGCGGCAGACTGGTTGACCTACGGCCTCACCCCTCAGCATTTGGTACCAGGGCGCAACCTGCTCACCCTGAACTGGGTCGCTCCCAGCGGGCACGAGCAGGCCGTCTCGTTGGAGAAGGTCGAGGTTCACGTGACCTACCATCGCGAGCCGCATGTGGAATCACCGGTTTGATCCTGACTCTGCCAGCGCGGCGGTCTTGGTACGGCTCCTCCTCCTTTGCCCGTTGCCGGCCTGCACCCCTGCCCCTCCTCCGAGGCCGCCGGTGCAGTTCACCGAAGTCACCCGCCAGGCCGGTATCGATTTCGTGCACTACAACGGCGCCCAGGGCGATTACTACTATGTCGAGACCTTCGGTTCAGGAGCCGCGTTCTTCGATTGCGACCAGGACGGCTGGCAGGACCTCTTCCTGGCCAACGGCTGCTTTCTCTCCGGCCAGCGGCCCGATCGCCCGCCCACCAGCCACCTCTACCGCAACCAGCGGGACGGCACCTTTGCCGACGTGACCGCCACCACCGGCATCGGCCACCAGGGCTATGCCATGGGTTGCGCCGCCGCCGACTACGACGAGGACGGGGACCAGGATCTGTACCTTTCCTGCTTTGGTCCCAATGCCCTGTACCGCAACGACAGGGGGCATTTCGCCGAGGTGGGCCGCCAACTGGGAGTGGACGACCCGCGCTGGGGGGTCAGCTCCGGTTTCCTCGACTACGACCTGGACGGGGACCTCGACCTCTTCGCGGTCAACTATGTGGACTTTACCCTGGATCACAACCCGATCTGCCGGCAGGGCAAGGTCCGCTCCTATTGCGAACCCACGGTCTACGAGCCCACTGGCAGCGTGTTGTATCGCAACGAAGGGAGGGGGCAGCGCTTCAGCGAGGTCAGCCAGGAGGCCGGCATCACCCTCAAGGGGCGGGGCCTGGGCTTGGCCTTCTTCGACTACGACCTGGACGGGGACACGGACATCTACGTGACCAACGACGGCATGATGAATTTCCTCTACGAGAACCGCGGCGGCTGCTTTGTCGAGAACGGCCTGCAGGCCGGTGCCCGCTTCAACCGGGACGGTCAGGCCATGGCCGGCATGGGCGTGGACCTGGGCGACCTCGACAACGACGGCAACCAGGATCTCATGGTGGCCAACTTTTCCCGCGAAACCAACACCCTCTTCCACAACCTGGGCCAGGGGCGTTTCGAGGACCTCACCGCGCGCGCCGGCCTGGCCGAGCCCTCGTACCTGCAATTGGGCTTCGGTCTCTGTTTTCTCGATTACGACGGCGACATGGACCTCGATCTCTTTGTGGCCAACGGCCATGTCTCCGACCGCATCGCCGAACTGGATTCCTCCCTTTCCTACGCCCAGACCAATCAGCTCTTGCGCAACGAGGGGGCTTTGCGCTTCGCCGAGGTCTCCGCAATCTCCGGTCCCAGCTTCGCGGTCAAAAACGTGGGCCGCGCCGCAGTGATGGCCGACTACGACAACGACGGCGACGAGGATCTTCTGGTGACCACCGAAGCCGGTCCCCCCCGCCTGCTGCGCAACGACGGGGGCAACCGGCAACACTGGCTCTCAGTGGAATTGCGGGGCAAGGCCCCGCGCGATGCCCTCGGTGCTCGGGTGACGGTGGAAGCCGGCGGGGTGCGCCAGGTGCGCGAGCGCCAGTCCGGCCGCAGCTACCTGGCCAGCCACGACCCCCGCCTCCATTTTGGCCTGGGCGAAAACTCCCGCGCCCGAGTGGAGGTGCGCTGGCCTGACGGCCAGGTGCAGGAGGTGGGCGAGGTGGCAGCCGATCAATTCCTCAAACTGGAAGAGCCCTGAGGCGGCGGGGGGATGACTATGGCCCGGTGTCCCGCATGATGCGCAGCACCAGGTCCTGCTCGAAGGTCGGCACGCCCAGGCGGATCATGCTGCCCCCCCGCAGGTAGTGCCAGGGAGAGTACAGCCCGGTTGCCGGCGAGTAACAGGCGGTCCGATACCAGCCCATAGGCAGGTCGAACATCAGCCGGCCTTCGATGGGCAGCCCGGCCCCGATCTCCTCCACCTCCCGCCCGTCCGCCAAGTAGATGCAGTAGTCGTTGCCCGGCACCCCCAACACGGTCTCGACGGTGTGGGCCGGCTGCTGCTTGAGGAACCCCTCAATGGGCTTGGCAGCGACCAAGTCTACCGAGTGGATGAACTCCGACAGATGCCCGATCCAGGCGCGGATATGCCGCTGCGATTCGGGGGTGCCAGCCTCGCGGCCAGGCACCAGCGAAAAATCGATGTAGTCGTAGTGCGCCCCGCACATCAGCGACATCCAGGCCCGCTTGCGGTGGATGGTCCAGCCCACTGGGTCGCGGTACTGGCTGGCGGCGTTGTCCTCGTCGAGGTTGAGCGGCTTGGGCAGGGGGTAGGCGGCCAGGCAGTAGTCGCGCAACTCGCGCAGCTTGAGCTGCTTGGACATGAAAGCGCCCAGGTCGTAGGTCTGCCCGCGCACCGCAGTGCTGGGCAAGGGGTGGATATTGACCACCTCGAAGGGAGAGTCAGCGGCGAAGGTCTCGTCGGCCGGCTGGTAGAAGGGCGACCAGGCGAAAGCCTGCTGGCCGGCGATCAGGTGCCTGGTCCCCCGCTCCTCCTCCACCTGGCGGACCACCCCGGCCAGGGCCGCCTGCCACTGGTCCACCTCGGCGGGGTCGGGGTTGTCGGGGTTCCCGGTGGGCGCATTGCCCCCCGGCTCGTTGCAGATCTCATAGATCACGTGGTCGTAGTGGCAGGTCTCCTCGACGATCTTCCGCACATGGGCGCACTGATAGCCAAAGAGTTGCGCATGGCGCTGCGACATGTACTCTGGCCAGTGCATCTCCTCCAACCCGTTGATGTTGTTCTGGGGGTTGAGCGGATTGAGAGCCCAGATGTGCTCCCCGTAGGTGTTGCTCAGGAACACCACCTCGACGTTGATCCCGTATTCGGAACTCAGGGAGAGGAAGCGGTGCAGGCGCTCGAAGAACTCGGGGTTCCACTGTGTTAGGTCGTACTTGGGCTCCCCGTCCAGGGCCTTGCCCGGACCAGTGCGCAGAAAGGGGGCGACATAGTCGGGGGTCTCGACCTTGCAGGAGGAATAGGGGTTGGTGGCCGACTGCAACTCGCGGAAGAGCATGAAGAGGCGGCTGAGGGTCTGCCGGCGCAGCGCCGCATCGGCCAGGTATGACTCGAAGCGGAAGGCGCGGTTGAGCACCGACCCGTAGTGCTCGGTGGCGCAGACCAAAATCCTTTGTTTACCCCGGAACTCGAAGATCTTCGGGTTCTTGGGATGGATGTGGATGGGGGCGGGCATCGGCGGCTACTTCTCCGCGTACTTCACCGAACAGCCATAGGGCTGTGCAGTGGCCGACGAGATGGGTTGCCCTGCCAGGGCCGCGTCCAGCGCCAACCGCACGTAGTTCTTGGCCTTGGCCAGATCCTCAATATCGGCGCTGGGAATGTCGTCGATGCCCCCGGCGTAGACCAGGGTCCCGGCCGGATCGATTGCGTACATGTGGGGCGTGGTCTTGGCCCCGTACATCCTGCCCACCTTGCCCTCGGCATCACTCAGGTAAAAGGTGGCGTGGGACTGATGCTCGGCAACCTCTTTTTTCAGCGCCTCGCCCTCGAAGTAGCCCTGCTTGCCCGGTGCCGAGGAGCAGATGGATAGCCAGATTACCCCTTTGCCGGTGTACTCGGCCTGCAGTCCCTGCATATTGCCCGAGCCGTAGTGCTTCTTGACGAAAGGGCAGCCGAAGTTGACCCATTCGAGGACTACGAATTTTCCCTTGAACTCCGCCAGGCCGTGCTCCTTGCCCTCCGCGTCTTTCAGGGTGAAGTCCGGCGCCGGCTTGCCGATCTCCGCTTGCGGCGCAACTACCCCCTCGGCGGCACAACCAATGGCCAGGGGCAGGGAAAAAGCCAGGGTCAGTATCAGGATCTGCAACTTCATGGAATTCTCCTCAGCGCGGGTTTATTTGGTCAGCACCATCTTGCGGGTCTGCGACCAGGTTCCCCCCGTCAACCGGCAGAGGTACACGCCGTTGGCCAAAGCATCGGAAGCAAAAACGGCCTCGTACTGGCCGGCCTCCCGCCGCCCCTCTGCCAGCAGGGCCACTCTCCGGCCCAGCAGATCGAAGACCTCCAGCCGCACTCGGGCCGGGGTCGCCAGGGCAAAACGAATCAGGGTGCTGCCGTTGAAGGGATTGGGATAATTCGGCTGCAGGACAAAGGCCGCTGGTACCGCATTCTCCTCTGCCTCCACTGCTGTGGGCTGGCCCAGGGCCTCGATCCACTGGCGGAGCAGGGCCGCCCCCTCCTGGTCCACCCGATGGCTGGCCAGGGGCGGCATGCGAAAACGGCCCAGATCGAGCAGGCGCAGATACAGCACCGAAGAGTCCGGCGCGCCTGACCTGATCAGCCGGGCGCCCTTGACCCCCAGGTCGCCCACCTCGGGCGGCGCGTCGATCAGGTGGGTGGCGGCCAGCGGGGTGCCGAAGCGCAGGTCCAGGCCGCCGCGCCCGGTGCCCTCGGGCCGGTGGCAGTGACTGCAGTTGGCATCCAGATAGGCCCGCGCCCGGACTTCCAGGCTCTGACCGGCAACCAGCGGATCGGGCAGGCGGGGCCAAGAGCCCTGCACCTGGCCGATGTCCTCGTTGAAGAGTCGGAGATGATTGAGGGTGCGCAGTTGGTTGTCGCGCACTGCGCCGTAGTTGTACGTCCCATTGAGCTGAGCCGTGCGCACGCCCAGCACATGGCCGGCCGCCTCGGTGTGGCAGATATTGCACTCGGCGCGGCTGGGGAAATAGTGCTCGTGCTCGTAGGCGCCGCCGGGGGCCGCCGGGTCAATGACCGTGAAGCGCTGGGTGGCGCTACCTGCCAAGAGCGTGGCCTCGGTACCCGCCTCATTCCATTGGTAGCTGAAGCCGTCCCACTCCTCGCCCTGATCGCGCTTGACCAGGAAGCGGGTCTCGACGATGCGCCGACTCTGCGCTTTGCCCTGCTCGAGGTCCAGGTAGAAATTCTTGACCAGCACCGCACCTGGGGGAAAACTCCAGTTCCCCTCCGGCGAAAAGCCGATCTGGGTGGTGTCGGGCAGGGCCAGCAGCCGGGTCTTGTACGCCCCGTCGGACCACAGCTGGGAGTTGACCCCATAGGGGATCAGCCCAGGGGCCGGGGTCTGGGACTTCATGTCGCTGAAAACCCCGGACTTCGAGAGTAATTCCGGCACCTGCCCAGCCGGCGCGGCCGGGTCGCGCTCCTCAAAGGTGTAAATCCGCCCGTCCAGGCCCAGCACGTACACTTCACCGGCCTCATCCTCGCCAAAGCTGGCGATGGGCGAGGGGCTCAGGGCCAGCAACCGGTGTTCGGTGACCTGGCCCTGGGCGTAGCGCAGGCCCCAAATCTGTTGCGACACATAGTCGCCGTACACATAGACGCCCACCAGCCCGATCAGGCGGGCACCGCGGTACACGAATCCCCCGCTGATGGACTTGCCCTCATCGTGGCTGTATTCGACCACCGGCAGCTTCAGCCCGGTGGTGTCGCAATTGACCGCGGGGCTGAAGCAGTGGAACCCCTCCATGGTATTCCAGCCGTAGTTGCCCCCCTTCTCGACCAGATCCACCTCTTCCCACTTGTTCTGCCCCACGTCCCCGACCCACAGATGGCCGGTGAGCCGGTCGAAGCTGAAGCGCCAGGGATTGCGCAGGCCCCAAGCCCAGACCTCCTCGCGCCAGCCCTCCCCATTGCCCACCAAGGGATTGTCCGCGGGGATGGCATAAGCCAACTCGCCCTGGGTGTGATCCACGTCGATACGCAGGATATCGCCCAGCAGATCCTTGCGGTTCTGGCCATTGCGGTACTGGTCGTCGGCCCCGCCCCCATCCCCCAGCCCGATGTACAGGTACCCGTCCGGGCCAAAAGCCAGTTGGCCGCCGTTGTGGTTGCCCGCCGGCTGTTGCACCTCAAAGAGCACCCGCTCGCTGGCCGGGTCGGCCGCGTCCGGATCTGCCGAGACCCGGAACTCCGAGAAGCGGGAGAAGAGATTGCCGTAGGTGTAATAGACATAGAAGCGGCCGTTCTCGGCATAGTGCGGATGGAAGGCCAGGCCGAGCAGACCTGCCTCGTTGGGCCCGTCGTTGACCTTGCCCCGCAAATCGAGAAAGGTCTGATCCAACCCCTCGGCCAGCACCCGGATGGTCCCCGGCTGCTCGACCACAAAGACCCGGCCGCTGCCGTCGCCGGCATGGGTGAGGTACACTGGCCGGGTGAAACGCGAGCCGGAAAAAACCCGGCGCAGTTCCATATCGGCCAGGGTATAACCGGCGCTGTGCACGTGAAAGGAGGTGTTGGGCACCCGGGTATCGAGACCGTAGGGCTCCTGGGCCCCGGCAAGAGCAGCGCCCAGGACGACAATCGCGGCGCTGAGCTGAGTGATTGTCATGCGGGGAAGCTACGGAGATTTTTGCTTAGATTCAAGACGAGTCCCCTTCCAGGAGGTGTTCCATGGCCAACGTGCTGCACATCTCGCCATCCGGTTCCGATACCTGGTCCGGCAACCTGCCCGAAGCCAATGCCGAGGGCACCGACGGCCCTTTGGCCACCCTCGAAGCCGCCCGCGACCTCCTGCGCCGGACCCCGAATTCAGAAGGCGCTGCGGTTTATCTGCGGGGCGGGGTTTACCACCGCACCCAGTCCTTTGTGCTCGAAGCCCAGGACAGCGGCACGCCCGAAGCCCCGGTGGGGTACCGGGCCTGGCCCGGCGAGCGGCCTCGCCTCCTGGGCGGCTGCCTGCTGGACCACTTCGTCCCCGTGCAGGACCCCGCGGTGCTCCAGCGCCTGGCACCCGAAGCCCGCGGCCAGGTCTTCCAGTGCAACCTGAGCGCCCTGGTCCATCTGGAAGGCCTGTCCTCACGGGGCTTTGGCCGGCCCACCACCCCTTCCCACCCCGAACTCTTCTTCGCCGATAAGCGCATGGAGCTGGCCCGCTGGCCCAACGAGGGTTTCGCCCAGATCAAGGCCGCCGCCACCTTCCACCAGGAGGGCGACGGCCACGGCGGCGAGCTGGGCATCATCGAGGCCGGTTTCTATTGCGAAGGAGACCGCCCCACCCGCTGGCAACACCAGCGGGACGTGTGGCTGCACGGGTACTGGGCCTGGGACTGGGCCAACACCTATGAGCAGCTCGAGTCCTTTGACCCGGCCACCGGCCTGATTCGCACCCTCCCGCCTCACGGCATTTATGGGATCAAGGCGGGACAGCGCTTCTACTTCCTGAACATCCTCGAGGAGTTGGACCAGCCCGGCGAGTATTACGTGGACCGCGAACATGGAATATTGTACTTCTGGCCCCCCGCACCCTTGAGCGCCGGCGAAGCAGCCCTCTCCCTGCTGGCCGCCCCGCTGATCGACGTGCGCGATGCCTCCCACCTGCGATTCGAAGGCTTAAGCCTGGAATACAGCCGCGGCACCGGGCTGCGCCTCGAGGGCGGCCGCGATGTGCAGGTGAATGGCTGCGTCCTGCGCCACCTGGGCAACTTCGGCGCGGTGATCGAGGAGGGCCACCACCATCGCCTCAGCAGTTGCGAACTCTACAGCCTGGGCGACGGGGGCATCCGCCTCAGTGGCGGCAATCGACAGACCCTGGAACCGGGCGGCCACCTCGTGCTCAACAACCACATCCACCATCTGGGCCAGTGGTCGCGCTGCTACCAGCCGGGCGTGTTGCTGGGCGGGGTGGGCCATCGCATCGCCCACAACCTTATCCACCACGGGCCCCACTGCGCCATCCTGCTCAACGGCAACGAGCACCTCATCGAGTTCAACCATATCCACCACGTCTGCCAGGAGACCGGGGATGTGGGCGCCTTCTATATGGGCCGCGACTGGACCGAACAGGGCGTAGTGGTCCGCCACAACCTCTTCCACCACACGCAAGGGTACGGCATGGGTTCCATGGCCGTGTACCTGGACGACTGCGCCAGCGGCGCGCTGGTGTACGGGAATGTTTTTTACCAGTGCACCCGGGCCGCCTTTGTGGGCGGGGGCCGCAACAACCGCATCGAGAACAATATCTTCATCGAGTGCAAGCCGGCAGTCATGATCGACGGCCGCGGCCTCGACCCCCGGCCGGTGTGGCAGGACATGGTCAACAAGACCATGAAGGAAAGGCTAGGCGCCATGCATCACCACCAGCCTCCCTATAGCCTACGGTACCCCGACCTGAAACACCTGGACCGCTATTACCAGGAGGGCGCCGGCACCGGAGTGCCCCCGGAGGGCAATCTGGTCGTCCGCAACATCAGCCTGGGAGGGGAATGGTTGACAGTCCACTGGCACGCCAAACCCGAATGGGTGGCGGTACAGAACAACTTTGTCGACGAAGACCCACACTTTGTCGACGCGGCAGGACTGGACTTCCGCCTGCGCGCGGATGCGCCGGCCTACGAAATGGGTTTCAAGCCCATTCCCATGGAGCAGATCGGCCTGTACCTGGACGAATGGCGCGCTGTGCTGCCGGACGAAAATGCCCTCCGCGCTTAAGACCCACTCCCTCACCTTGCGCGGGGAGCGGGTGACCATGCGCCCCATGACCGAGGACAATTGGGACCTGTTACTGCGGTGGAACAACGACCCGGAGGTGCTCTACTACTCGGAGGGGGATGAGGTGTATTCGCGCACCCTGGCGGAAGTGCAGGCCATCTACCGGGGGGTGTCGCAGCAGGCCATCTGTTTCATCGCCGAGGTGGGCGGGATGCCCATCGGCGAGGGCTGGCTCCAGCGGCTGAACCTCC
>SICG01000131.1 GCA_009691525.1 Candidatus Latescibacterota bacterium
CCGTCGGCCGATCGCTCCAGTCGACCCGATCCAGGCGCTGTCCGTCGACCCGGTCAATCCACCGTTGCACCGTGTGAAGGCTCACGCCAAAATCGCGGGCTACCGCGCGTTGACTCTCACCACGACGGACCGCTGCTACCATCGCACGCTCCTCATGAGGGTTTCTATGAAGATAAGTGACCCCCGAACCCTGTCACCTGGCCACTGAACCCTTGTCCGGGGGCGGTCCGTATGGGCCGGCCCTGTTTTTTCACCCCGGTCCGGAGGGCGCAAGCGATGAAAGAGCAGACCATCCAATTCGGACCACAGATCACCACTGACCTCTCCCAGGCGGTGGCCCGCGAGTGGCTGGAGACCAATGGGCTGGGTGGCTGGGCCAGTTCCACCCTGGCCGGGGCCCATACCCGCCGCTACCACGGCCTGCTGGTGGTGGCCACCCGCCCGCCGGTGGGGCGTATGGTGCTGCTCTCCAAGCTCGATGAGACCCTGGTGCTGGACTCGGGGTCGGTGGAGTTGAGCTGCAATCTCTACCCCGGCGCGGTCCATCCCCAAGGGTATCACTATCTCAAGAGTTTCACCCTTGGTCCTTTTCCCACCTTCACCTACGAGTCGGAGGCGTGGACCCTGCGCAAGACCCTGGCCATGATCCACGGCGAACACACCCTGGTTCTGCGCTACGAATTGCTGCGGGCCCCCGGCCCGGCCCAACTGGAGCTGCGCCCCTTCTTCGCCGGCCGCGACTACCACCAGTTGACCCGCGCCAATCCCCATATCCAGCCCCAGGCCCAGTTTGACCAGGAGGTGCTGCGCTTCCAGGCCTATGAGGGTCAGCCCGAGGTCCACCTGCTGGTGCCGGGGGGGCACTTTGCGCCGGTGTCCGACTGGTACTATAACCATTTGTACCCGCGCGAGGCCGAACGCGGCCTGGATTACAGCGAGGATCTGTTTACCTGTGGCATCCTGCGCTGCCCGCTGGAGGTGGGCAAGCCGCTGATACTCATGGCCTCCACTGCTGACCCGCGCGGCCGGGATGGCGGCGCGCTGCTGGCATCCGAGGCGCAGCGGCGGGCCGGGCTGGCCACCGCAGCCGACCCGCTGATCCGCCAGCTCTCCCTGGCGGCGGACCAGTTTCTGGTGCGCCGGGGCGATGCGCGGCATACCCTGGTGGCCGGGTACCACTGGTTCACCGACTGGGGCCGCGACACCATGATCTCTCTGCCGGGGATCTGCCTGGTCACCGGCAGGCATGCCCAGGCCCGCAGCATCCTCCAGGCCTTTGCCGAGCACCTGAGCCAGGGCATGATCCCCAACCGTTTCCCCGACGCCGGCGAGGAACCCGAGTACAATACCGCCGATGCCACCCTGTGGTTCTTCGTGGCGGTGTACAAGTATCTCCAGTACACCCAGGACCGGGAGTTTGTCCGCCAGTTGTGGCTGGCCCTCCAGGAGATCATCGATTGGCACCAGCGCGGCACCCGCTACCAGATCCGCGTCGACCAGGACGGCCTGCTCAGCGCCGGCGAACCTGGGGTGCAGCTTACCTGGATGGACGCCAAGGTGGGCGACTGGGTGGTTACCCCGCGCCAGGGCAAGGCGGTGGAGATCAATGCCCTCTGGTACAATGCCCTGCGCATCATGGAGGAGTTGGCGGGTCTGTTCGAACCGACCCGGGCTCAGGAGTACGGGGCGCTGGCCAGTCAGGTGTCCGCCCGCTTTGGCGAGGTCTTCTGGAACGAGGAGCAGGGTTTCCTCTACGACGTGGTGGACAGCGAAACCTGCGACCCTTCCTTGCGCCCCAACCAACTGCTGGCCCTCAGCCTGCCCTTCCCCCTGCTTGAGGGCGAGCGGGCCCTGGCGGTTTTTGCCGCAGTGGACCGACACCTGCTCACCCCCTGCGGGCTGCGCAGCCTGGCACCAGGCGAGCCGGGTTACCGCCCCCGCTGCGAAGGACCCCCATGGGAACGGGACGGGGCCTACCACCAGGGCACCGTCTGGACCTGGCTCTTGGGGCCCTTCATCACCGCGCTGGTGCGTTTGCACGGCGAGGAGGGCAGAGCGCGGGCCCAGGGTCTGATCGAGGGCTTAGAACCCCATCTCAGTGAGGCCGGCATCGGCACCCTCTCCGAGATCTTCGACGCCGAGCCTCCCTTTGTGCCGCGCGGTTGTATTGCTCAGGCCTGGAGCGTGGGTGAAATACTGCGCGCCTATCATGAGGATGTTTTGCAGCAGGGTCCGCCGCGGAGGTTGTCGTGAAGATCAAGTCCGTCCAGGCAGTGCGCCTGAACCTGCCGCCCGCTCCGCCGTCCACCACCAAACCTCGGCGGTCCTCGTGGGCCGAACATGCCGAGGTGGCCAACCCCATGAGCCGTTACCCGCACGTCAAGCACAACCGCGCGCTGTGGCTGCCCCGCACCTGGGAGGCGGTTTGCTGCAAAGTGGAGGCTGAGGATGGGACCTGGGGTCTGGGCATGACCGGGCACGGCCGGGCGGTGGCCGCAGTCATCGACGACCACCTGGCCCCGCAACTAGTGGGCCAGCCCTGCTTTGCCCACGAAAAGCTGGCCGACATGATGTTCCGCATGACCAAGCCCTACGGATCGACGGGGCTGGCCAGCTATGCCATCAGCGCTGTGGACCTGGCCCTGTGGGACCTGAAGGGCAAGCTCTTGGACAAGCCGGTGTACGAATTGCTGGGCGGCCCTGCCCGCGAGAAGCAGTTGTGTTATTGCACCGGCAATGATGTGGACTGGTACCTGGAGCTGGGTTTCAATGCCTTCAAATTGGCCTGCCCGTACGGCCCGGCAGACGGGCTCGAAGGCCTGCGCCAGAACGAGGAGTTCGTGGCCCGGGCCAGGGAGCAGATCGGCGAGGACAAGGAATTGATGCTCGATTGCTGGATGGCCTTCGACGTGGAGTACACCGTGCGTCTGGCCGAGCGGCTGCGGCCGTACCGGCTCAAGTGGATCGAGGAGTGCCTGCTCTCCGAAGACCTCGACGCCCATGTGCAGTGCCGGCAGCGCCTGCCCTGGCAGGGCCTGGCCACTGGTGAGCACTGGTACACGCCCACGCCCTTCATGGCCGCCATCCAGCGGCGGGCAGTGGATTTTTTGCAGCCCGACATCAACTGGTGCGGGGGCGCCACGGTGTGCCAGAAGATCGTGCACGCCGCTGAGGGCGCCGGCATCACCACCATCCTGCACGGGGGCGGCAACACCCCTTTTGGCCAGCACTTCACCTTTGCCCAGCCCAGCATGACCTGGCTGGAGGTTTTTGTCAGCGCCCCGCCCGGGGTACCCTTGAGTGAGGGCGGGCGTTTTCCCGGCCTGGCCCTGCCCCAGGACGGGTACCTGGTGCCGGTGGCGGCGCCGGGGTTTGGCATGGACCTCAAGGCCGAGTGGCTGAGTCCCTTTTTCCCCTGAGAGAGATGATGAGCGAACTGCCCGCAGATCCTTCTTTTTGCATCGTCCACCTGGGCCAGGGTGAGCGCATCGGCGAGGTGTTGGGCCCTCTGCTCAAGCCGGTGGATGCGCGCACCATGCACCAGTACCGGCTGCCGGCCAAAACCCAGGTCGAATTGCACTACCACGACTGCGACGAATACTGGCTCTTCACCGAGGGCCGGCCCCTGATCACCCTGCGCAGCCCCGCCGGGGTGAAGAAGCAATACCAGCTGGAGCCGGGTGACATGGTGGCCTGCGTGCGCGGGGTGGAGCACACCCTGTGGGCCGACCATGAGTTGGTCTACCACCAGTGGATCAGTGTGCTGGAGGGCAACGAGCGGCCGGGCCACCTACAACGATAAACCCCATGTACGATCTGCTCATCCGCAATGGCCGGCTCATCGACGGCACCGGCAGTCCCTGGTTTGCTGGCGACGTGGCCCTGCAAGACGGTCGCATCGCCTGCATCGGCAAACTGGGCGAAAGCCCGGCCCGGAGCATCATCGACGCGGCAGGGTTGGTGGTCTGCCCCGGCCTCATCGACATCCACACTCATTCTGACCTCACCCTGCTGGTGGAGGGCCAGGCCAGCAGCACCCTGGCCCAGGGCATCTCCACCCAGATCATGGGCAACTGCGGCATCTCGGCGGCGCCCACCCGGGATCACCAGTTCTATTACGGGGCCCTGGACCCGGCGATGACCCGGGGGCTGGAGTGCGACTGGACCACCATGGAAGAATATCTGGGACGCCTGGAAAGCCAGGGGGTGGGCACCAATGTGGCCACTCTGGTGGGCCACGGCAATCTCCGCGTGGCGGCCATGGGGTACGAGGATCGGCCGGCCACCCCGGCCGAACTGGAGCACATGCGCGCGCTCACCGCCCAGGCCCTGGAGCAAGGGGCGATGGGGCTTTCCTCGGGGCTGGCGTACGCGCCAGGGCCGTACGCCCCGCTGGCAGAGCTGATCGAACTGGGCAAGGTAGTGGCCAGGCATGGGGGGATCTACACTTCCCATATTCGCAACCAGACCGAGGGCATCGCCGCCGCGGTGCAGGAGGTCATCGCCGTGGGTGAGGAGGGCGGATTGCCAGCCCACGTTTCCCATATGCAGCCGGGCGCTCCCATGCATGGGGCCGCGGCCTCGCTGTTGCAGACCATTGAAGCAGCCAGGGCCAGAGGGGTGGACCTGAGTTGTGACGCCATTCCCTATACCATCGGCAGTACCACCCTCAAGTCCATGCTGCCGCCCTGGGCCTGCGCCGGGGGCGATGGCGAATTGATGCAGCGTCTGCGCGATCCAGAGGTGCGGGCCCGAATCGAGGCCGACACCATGAAATTTGGGGCCGAGAGCGGCGGCTCGCGCAAACGCACCCTGATCAAGGAAGGCAAGTGGGAGCTGATCTGGTTGGGCAGTGCCGAAAAAAACACCCAGCTGGTGGGCCAGAGTTTCGCGCAGATTGCCAGCGTGCGCGGCCAGCGGCCCCACGAGGCCCTGCTGGATATCCTGTTGGAGGAAGAGGGCCGGCCCTGGATGCTGGCCCAGGATGTTTCGGAGGAGGATTTTGCCAACATCGCCCGCCACCCGGCCGGCGGGGTGATCTCCGACGGCTTCTCGTTGATTCCTCAAGGTGTGCTGGCCGAGGGCCGGCACCATCCCCGTTCCTACGGGGCCTTCCCCTATTTCCTGCGCCGCTTTGTGCGCGAACAGGGCCTGCTCACCTGGGAGGCAGCCATCCACAAGCTCACCGGCTTCGCCTCCAGCCGTTTCCGCCTGGCCGGGCGTGGCCTGCTGCGCGAGGGCGGCTGGGCCGACGTGCTGATCTTTGACCCAGAGCGCATCGCCGAGACCGCCACCTTCGAGGACCCGTACCGCTATCCGGTGGGCATCGAATATCTGTTGATCAACGGGGTGGTGGCGGTGGAGCGGGGCCAGGTGCAGGCCAAGTTGGCCGGCCGGGTACTGCGGCGCTGAGGGCGGTCTCTCCGCCTCTTTCGGACCTCAAAGGTGTTCCCTCCTCATTAGTACGCGACCAGGGTGTTGACTGTGTGAAACAGACAGGGCTTTGGGCCTGTCACACAGCAATCCTCCCCCTCCTTGGCCTCCAGCGCCGTTTCGGTCGCCCGACATCTCAAGCCTGCTATAAAAGTTAACGCGAAATCAGGGCTATTGCGGCAGGTGGCGCTGAATTTGCTAAATCACCGGTAGGGATTCGAGGTAAATCGCAAACAAGGAGGACCCGATGTCAAAATACCTGGTGAAGAGCTTGCCAGCGGTCTTGGGTTTCATGGTGGTGGTCGTTGTCTCTAGCAGCGGATGCGGGGATGTCCAGCCTGCCGTGGCGAAAACCTCCCCGGAGGAAGCCCTGCCCGGCGCCACCCTGACCATTGCGGGCAAGGGGCTCACCGATCAAGTCGTCAAGGTGGGAGAAGTCGAGGCGAAGGTCAAAAGCGAGGGCGCTGACTCGCTGCTGGTGGTCGAGTTGCCAAAAAATATGAAGCCCGGGAACTATGACGTAGTTGTGACCAATAAGGAGACCAAAACCTCCAGCAAGCCGGTTAAAGTGCGCGTCCTCGACGTGGTCACGATGCCTGCGGGGACCTTGTTAAAAGTGAGCGTGGTCCAGAGCATCAGCAGCGGAAAAAATCAAGTGGGCGATACTTTTCTCCTGGCCCTCGACCAGCCGCTCGTCGTCGACGGTCGGACAATTGCTAGTGCGGGGAGCGAGGTCCTCGGCCGGGTGGTTCAGGTGGGCGAAGGCGGGCGGGTGAAAGGAAGGGCCCAGATCGAGTTTACGCTGGTCCAGTTAAAGTCAGACAAAGGAACCTATGCATTGGTGACCGGCAACGTCTTCTCGCAGGCTCAAAGCGCCAAGAAGCGCGATGCCCTGACCATTGGCGGCGGCGCCGGAGTCGGCGCGGCCATCGGGGGCATCTTGGGAGGGGAAAAAGGTGCGGTCATCGGCGCGCGCCGGCACTGGGGCGGTCCTGGCGACCCGTGGCAAGGACATCGGGGTCTCCTCCGGAGCCCGCTTTAGCTTCCTGCTGAGCCGGTCGGTTGAGGTGCAGATGGCGGGGTCTGAGGTTGCGGCAAGGGACCAGTGACCCTACCAACGCGCCAGACCCTCCATGTGGAAAGAATTCAAAAAAGTCATCGGTCGCGGCAACGTCCTCGACCTTGCGGTTGCGGTGGTCATCGGCGCGGCCTTCACTAAAATCGTCGCCTCGCTGGCCGAGGCCAAGTCGACGGGTATACCGGTGATCGCCTACGGGCAGTTCCTCAACGATGTGATCAATTTCCTCATCATCGCGTCGGTTGTCTTCCTGCTCGTCAGACAGGCCAACCGGTTCAAGGAAAAGCCAGAGGTGGTGGCCCCAGTCACCAGAGCGTGTCCCTACTGCCTGTCTATGGTTCCGCTGCAGGCGACGCGCTGCGCTTTTTGTACGCGCGAACTGAAGGCGGCATGATCCCATGAAGGTCTCACACCTATGGGCGCTGATCAGAACGTCGGTGTCTTCGTGGTACGAAGACGATGCGCCCAGCATGGGCGCGGCCCTTGCCTATTACACCCTTTTTTCCATCGCGCCGCTGCTGATGATCGTGATCGCCGTCGCCGGATTGGTTTTCAGCAACGACGCCGTGCAGAGGTCTATTCTCGAGGAACTGCGCGGACTGATGGGTGAGGCTGGCGCTATTGCCGTCCAAGACCTGCTAATAAGAGCGATCGACCCGGCCAAAAACGTGTTAGCGCCCTCATCGGGGGTATCACCTCAATTCTGGGCGCAATCACGGTGTTCGCCGAACTGAACAGTGCGTTGAACCGTATCTGGCGCGTCCCAACGGCCCCCAAAATCGGCGGCGTGCGGTCCTTCCTCTACACCCGGATTTTGTCGTTTGGCCTGATCCTGGGCATGGGGTTTCTGCTGCTGGTCTCCTTGGTGCTTTCGGCTGCACTCGCCGCCTTGGGTGCCTGGTGGAGCCCATTTTTCAGCGGATGGTCGGCCTCGCTGCAGGCGATCAATTTCATCGCCAGTTTCGCCATCATTACGCTGGTCTTCGCCGTGATTTACAAGCTGCTGCCGCGCGCCCGCATCGGCTGGCACGACGTCTGGATCGGCGCGGCGGTGACCACCCTGTTATTCACGCTTGGCAAGCTGATCATCGGCCAATACCTGGGCAAGATCGGCACCTCTTCTGCGTTTGGCGCAGCAGGTTCGCTCATGGCGCTGTTGGTATGGGTCTATTACTCGGCGCAGATTTTCTTTTTAGGCGCGGAATTCACCTGGGTGTACGCGTATAGCCATGGCTCACGGGCGGGCGAACCCAAGGCGGAACCGAGCAAGCCCGACAAGGCGATTCCGCCAGCCAACCGCCCCACTGACCCTTGAGCGCCCGTGCGAGCGAAAATCAAGTTCGCCGAACCGATCACTCCCCCCACTATTCGCTAGGCTGAACCTCAGCGAGCCTCCACCGCCCTTCAGCCCCTCCCTGAACAGGCCCGCGTCGGCAGGTTCTCTGTTGTTACTGGACTGGCTTCAGGCCCAGGAGTACCAACAGAAAGGTGCGATGCCAGTAGGCAGTGTGCATATAGGGATGCTCCGCCGAGGGCCAATTGGTCCAGTAGGTCTGGTTGTGGGGGATGCGGTGGTACCACTGCACCAGGGGGATGGCGGGCAGCTCGCGCAGCCAGATCTCCATAGCCTGGCGGAAGAGCGCCTGGGTCTCGGGGGCCTGGGGGTCCACCTGGCCCAGGTGATCCACCAGCTGGTCAAACTGGAGATTTTTCCAACGCCAGAAGTGCTCGGCAGCAGTGCCGGTGGGCTGCACAAAGCGGCTGTGGTAAAAAGAGAGGGTCAGGTAAGGATCGCTCACCGAGCCGCCGTGGCCGTCTAGGAAGGCCTTGGCGTCGCCCTGCGCCATGCGGGTGTACACATCCGAAGTGGAGCGGAAGTCGGCGTCGAAACCGGCCCGGCGCAACTGCTCCACCAGCACCGGGGTCAGGTCCTGGAAGATGGGGTAGATGTCGATGAGGATCTTGAGACGCTGACCGTTTTTGGTCCAGAAGCCCTCCTCCTTTTTCCAGCCCAGCCTCTCCATCAGCCGCGCACTGCGCTCCAGGTCGTACCTGCCTACCGGGTACTGCTCCAGCAGATCCTGGATCTGCGCGGTGTATTGCCGCATGGGGGGAAAGTCGGGAAAGGGTAACAAGGTGGACGAGCCGCTGCCCTGCCAGCCCACCTCCACCAGCTGCTGGCGGTCGATGGCGAAATTGATGGCCCAGCGCACCTGTGGATCGCTGAAGGGCTCCTCCAGATCGTTGAAACCCAGGGACACCGGCCAGAAATCGAGGTACCCGTAGGGGGGCTGCCGCCCGGACCAGGTGGTGATGCGGGCATTGCCCTCCACGGCGGTCTTGATGTTGGGGGGTCGCAGATCCAGGGAGGTGTCTAACTTGTCAGTCAGCAGATTCTGCACCCGCTGGGTCTCGTCCATGTAGGGCAGAAAGATGAGTCGTTCAACGTGGGGCATGGTCTGGAACCCAACCTGGGCGGCCCACCAGTAGCCGCGCCGGTCCCACACCCGCTGTCCGGGGGAGGAGAGGGCCAGTTGGTACGGGCCGCTGACCACCGGCCAGCCCTGCTTCATGTCGAAGTTGGCGAAGGTCTTGGGGCCTTGCCCTCCCAGATATGGCGGGGACGATGGGCACGCCGATGCCGAAGTTGGCGGTGAAATAGGAGTAGATGAAAGCTGTCGACAATATCAATAAATCTTGATATTGACATTTATCATGTCGCAGCCTATTTTTCCAGAGGTGTCACCCACGCCCTTCCGGCAGCCCCCCATGGCAGATGCGCTCAAAGTTTACAAGGCTCTGGCCGACGCGACCCGGCTGCGTTTGGTGCGTCTGGTGGGGCGCGGGGGGCTCAGCGTCAATGAAATCATCGAGGTGTTGCAGATGGGGCAAAGCCGCATCTCGCGCCACCTCAAGATCCTGGCCGAGGCCGGCCTGGTGTCCAGCCGGCGCGAGGGCACCTGGAGTTATTACCAGGCTGACCAGGAGAGCGAAGATCCGTTGTTAGCCGAGGTCCTGGCCCTGCTCCAGCGCCACGAGCAGGAACTGCCCGCCGTCGAGGCCGATTTGCAGGCCTTGGAAGGGGTGGTTGAGCGCCGCAAGGCCCGCACCCGCCGCTTCTTTGACAGCATCCGGGACCCGCGCGAGTTTCCCCAGCACCAGAGCTTGGATGGGGCCTTCTACCGGCAGGCGGTGCTGGCGCTGCTGCCCCAGGCATGCGGCGTGACCCTCGACCTGGGTACCGGTGTGGGCCTGCTCTTGCCGGCTCTGCAGGAGCGGGCCACCCGGGTGATTGCGGTGGACTCCTCTACCGCCATGCTCGAATTGGCGCGCCAGACCGCCGGCCTCCAGGGGGGCCGCTGCGAGTTCCGGCTGGGAGATCTAGAACACTTGCCGGTGGCCGATGGCGAGGTGGACACTGCGGTGGCCTGCATGGTATTGCACCATCTCTCCGACCCGCCCAAGGCCCTGGCCGAAGCCCACCGCGCCCTGCGCGAGGGCGGCGAACTGGTCATCGTCGACCTGCACCAACATAAGGACGAGAGCCTGCGCCAGAGCATGGCCGACCTGTGGCTGGGTTTCCGGCCCGACGAAGTGAAAGGCTGGCTCAGGAAGCTCGGTTTTGAACTGGCAGAAGCCCGGATAGTCAGCGGCACCGATCCTCTCAAACTCATCACCTTCCGAGGACGGAAATCATGGCGAAGAACACCCGCAGCAAAACCAGCAAAGGCAAAGCGGACTACAAAGTAGCCGACCTCTCCCTGGCCGAATGGGGCCGCAAGGAGATCGTGCTGGCCGAAAAGGAAATGCCCGGGCTGATGGCCCTGCGCGAGCGCTACGGCGTCGCCAAACCCCTGGCCGGGGCCCGCATTGCCGGCTCGTTGCACATGACCATCCAGACGGCAGTGCTCATCGAGACCCTGATGGCTCTAGGGGCCAAGGTGCGCTGGGCTTCCTGCAATATCTTCTCCACCCAGGACCACGCTGCCGCCGCCATCGCCTTCCGCAACATCCCGGTCTTTGCCTGGAAGGGCGAGAGTGAGGCCGAGTACTGGTGGTGTACCGACCAGACCCTGGCCTGGCCCGACGGCAAGGGACCCAACCTGATCCTCGACGATGGCGGCGACCTGACCGGCTGGGTCCACGATCGCTATCCGCAGTTGTTGCCCGGATTGCGCGGCGTCTCCGAAGAGACCACCACCGGGGTACACAAGTTAGACCGCATGCTGGCGGAGGGCAGCCTCAAGATCCCGGCTATCAACGTCAACGACAGCGTCACCAAGTCCAAATTCGACAACCTGTATGGCTGCCGCGAGTCGCTGGCCGACGGCATCAAGCGGGCCACCGACATCATGGTGGCCGGCAAGGTGGTGGTGATAGCCGGGTACGGCGACGTGGGCAAGGGTTGCGCCCAGTCGATGCGCGGCTTTGGGGCGCGGGTCATCGTCACCGAGGTGGACCCCATCTGCGCCATGCAGGCCTGTATGGAGGGCTACGCGGTGATGCCCATGGACCAGGCGGTCAAGCAGGGCGACATCTTCGTGACCACCACCGGCTGCAAGGATGTGATCACTATCGACCACTTGCGGCGCATGAAGGATGGGGCCATTGTCTGCAACATCGGCCACTTCGACGTGGAGATTCAGGTAGAGGCCCTCAACAAGTACAAGGGCGTCAGGAAGCAGACCATCAAACCCCAGGTGGACAAGTACATCTTCCCCGACGGCCATTCCCTGCTGCTTTTGGCCGAGGGCCGGCTGGTCAATCTGGGTTGTGGCACTGGCCACCCCTCCTTTGTGATGTCGATGTCCTTCACCAACCAGGTGCTGGCCCAGATGGAGCTGTACACCAAGGACTACAAGGTGGGCATGTACCGTCTGCCCAAGAAGCTGGACGAGCAGGTGGCCCGCCTACATCTGGAAAAGCTGGGCATCGCGCTGGAGAAGCTGAGCAAGGCTCAAGCCGAATATCTGGGAGTGCCGGTGGCCGGCCCGTACAAGCCGGAGCACTACAAGTACTAAACCCGCACCGCAAAGGAGACCCTCGCCGTGCTCAAGGTCGAATTGCTCGATCCCAGCCAGGTCGACAAAGCCGCCTCCCTCTTTCACCGGGACGGCTTTGTCGCCCTCAAAAATGCGCTCACGCCGAAGCAGTTTGCCTTTGCCAAGGCCGGCGCCAAGCGCGAGATCGCCCGGCAGATGGCAGAGCTGCCCCGCGAAAAAGGGAACCGGGGACTGGCCCGCTATTCCTTCAACCAGCGGAAAATCCACCTGCCAGAATGGTCCCAGCTCATCGATCTGCCCACCACGCTGCCCATCCTCGACAAGATCTGGGGGAGTTCGGATTATGTGTGTATAGGGGCCGGGGGGGACTACTCGGGGCCGGGGGCAAAAATCCAGCCGATGCACACGGACGTGCTCGAATTCTTCAACGACCCGCTCGGACAGGCCACGACCCGCGATGTGCCGGCCCCCTTATCTCGGTGAATCTGCTCCTGGTCGACTTCAAAAAGATCAACGGTGCCACCCGCTTTGTGCCGGGCACCCAGCGCTCGCGCGCTGCCATCCCGGCGCTGGAGGATGAGCCGGAGTGGATGAGAGGTTCAATTTTATGTGCGCCCGCAGGCACGGTGGTGATCCGCGACGTGCGCTGCTGGCACGGCGGGACGGCTAATAGGTCCGACGAGGTACGCGCGATGCTCGATGTTTTGTATTTGGCGCCCTGGTTCCGCCTGCCCAACCAGAAAACCATTCTCCCCAAGGTGGTCTACAAAACCTTCTCCCCCCGCGCCAAGGCGCTGTGCCGTTTTATCGTCGAGCCCTAGCGCCAGCGCTGAGTTGACCCGGGTGCGCCGGGAACATACTGTGCAGTGCAACACCAAGGCCACAAGCGCCGAACGGCTAAAACTGTTGCCCCGGACCGGGGCAGGAGGAGGCTCCGATGACTGCCGGATCTCCCCTCATACTGGCCGGTGCCGAACAGGAAGTCGATTCCATGTTTCGGCGGCTGCGCCGCTGGTACTGGTGGTCGCTCGGAATCGCCATCCACCTGCTACTGATCGTCGGTCTGACCACCGCCACCCGGACCGAGGAAGGTCAGGCAGCCGAACCGGCCAAGGTGAAGTTCTTCACCCGCCGCGATCCCCTGCTGGCCAAACCGCTGGAACTGCGCAAGGTGCCCCAGCCCAAGCGC
>SICG01000132.1 GCA_009691525.1 Candidatus Latescibacterota bacterium
AGCTCCAACTCCTGGTACACCACGCTGATCCCGCTGCGGATGGCGTCCTGGGGCGCGGCAATATGGGCCGGGGTTCCCTCGATGAGGTATTCCCCCTGATCGAACGCGCAGGCCCCGGCCAGGATCTTGATCAGGGTGGACTTGCCCGCTCCGTTTTCCCCCACCAGGGCATGTACCTCGCCCGGACGCAGATCGAAGTCCACCCCCTTGAGGGCGTAGACCCCGGGATACTGCTTGTGCATATCGCGCAGTTGGACCAGCGGCTCGGCGCCCATCAAACGCGCCCCTGGGCCTGCTGGCGCCGGCGGGTGTCCAGGTACACGGCCAGAATAATCACCGTGCCCCGGGCGATATCGTGGTAGAAGGAGGAGACGTCTAAGAGCACCAGGCCGTTGTTGAGCACCGTCAGGATGAGGATGCCCAGGACCGCCCCCACCAGGGTGCCCAGCCCCCCGCTGAGGCTCACCCCGCCCAGCACCACCGCCGCGATCACTTGTAATTCAAAACCCAGACCAGCATTGGGCTGGCCCGAGTTAAGGCGCGAGGCGAGAATAAAGGCGCTCAGTGCCGCCAGCACCCCGCTGATGGCAAATGCCGCCAGCTTGAGTCTTTCCACCGGCAGGCCGGCCAGGCGGGCAGCCTGGGCATTGCCGCCCACCGCATAGAGGTAGCGGCCCGCCGGGGTATGGTGCAGGATAAAATAGAAAAGTATTAACAGGATTGCGGCGACCAGCACCGGGATAGGCAGCGGGCCCCAATACCCGGTGCCCACCTCGGTAAAACCCTCCACCTGGGCCTGGATGGAGACCGCCTGGGTGCCCACCATGGCGCCCCCGCGCAGGATGGCCATGCTGCCCAGAGTGGCGATCAGGGAGTTGATGTGCGCCCGAGTGACCAGCAGCCCATTTAACAGCCCGATCAGCGCCCCGACGATCAGCGCCCCCAAAAGCGCCAGGAAAATGCTTTCCGTCTGATTGAGAAGCTGCACCGCCAGAATGCCGACCACCGCCTGCACCGAGCCAGGGCTCAGGTCGATCTCCCCGGCCAGGATGACCATCACCATGCCGATACCAGCGATGGCGATCAGCGAGGCGTCGCGCAGCACGTTCTTGAGATTCGCCGCGCTCAGAAAGACCGGGGTCAAGATGCTGAGCACGGCGCACAGGAGCAGCAGGGCCAGGACCAGGGCGGCCTGCTCCCCCTGGACGAGGCGTTTGAGACGGCCCATCTAGCGGGCCGGGAGCAGGCGGCGGATGGCGTCGAAGTTCATGACGTAAGCCTGGCCTTCCTGCCGGTAGAAGGTGGTGAAGTTGTCGAAGGTGATCATGGTGGTCGGGGTCTCGTAGTGGGGCGGCAGCACCTCGCCCTTGCCCAGGGCCACCGCCGCCTCGACCAGGGACAGGCCGACAAAGTTGGGAAACATCGCCAGGGCCGCCTTGTACGGGGTGTGGCCCAACAGTGCCGTCTGACCGACTATACCTTCCAGGCCAAAACCGATGGCCGTCAGCTCAGCCTGGTCGAGGCCGGCGGCCTGATACGCGGCCATGCCCCCGGTAGTGGAGTCGTCGTTGATGCCAAAGATCGCGTTGACTTCCGGGTGGGCGGTGAGGGCGTCCTGGGCCGCCTTGAAGGCCTTCTCCTTCAGCCCCTGGCCGTCCACCTCCTGGGCAATGGTGTAGGGGATACCCGATTCAGCCATCGCCTCCTTGAAACCCTCCGCCCGCAGCCGACAGTCCTCAAAGTTGGGCAGGCCGATGATCAGGATCTGCGGGGTGATCTCCTTGGACTTGGCATACTCGGCGTACCAGCGCCCGGCCTTCTTGCCGCTCTCCTTGTTGTCGATGCCCACATAGGTGTCGCTGCCCGGCACCGGGTTGGACTCGGTGATCACGTACAGCCCGGCCTCCTTGGCCTGGCGCACCAGCGCGTCGAGGGCCTTGGCGTCCACCGGGGTGAGGATCAGCACCTTCACCCCCTGGGCGATGAGGTTCTCGGCCTTGGAGATCTGGGCAGCCACATCGAGGTTGGCGTCGGCGATGACCAGGTCCACACCCATTTCGCTGGCCCGCTGCCGGGCGGCCTTGCAGATATTCTGATACCATTCGTGGGACATGTAGTTGACCACATAGCCCACCTTCAGCTTGCCGTCGTCGCCGCCCCTGCCGCAGCCGGCAATCGCCAGCAGCGGCAGACACAGGAATACCATCAGCTTTCTCAACTCATCCCTCCTGGTTATCGCTTAGTTGTGGCGGAAGTTACAGAGGTGTTCCCCAAGCGTCAAGCGCGGCTACTCCGCCAGGATCTCATCCACGTCCCGCGCCGCGTCGTCCAAGGCCTGCTGCGGGGTCCTCGCTCCAGTGAGGGCCATGTTCACCGCCTCGGCCACCAGGGCCTGGATCTCGGAGATGCGCGGGTGTCCCGGCCAGGCCAGCCCGTTCATCAACCCGGCGGCCAACACGTCCATGTCCGCGTAGTCAGAATGCACCCCCGGCGCATACGCCGCCTTGAGAGCCGGCAACAGCACCAGGGTGGGATCGGGCAACTGCCATACCGGGTTGTCCACGAAGAGGGCCTTGAGCGCGGTCCAGGCCGCCTCTGGGTCTGGGGTGTACCCGGTGATGGAGACCATGGCGATGTCCAGCAGGGTGCGGGAAGGATTGGCCTCGGGGGGCAGGACCGGCACCGGCAGTTGGGCCAGTCCCATATCCTCCAGCGGGAAATGGTAGGTGCCCACCACCACGTCCTGCCACCAGGGGCCTTCGACGGAGAAGAGCGCGTGGCCACCGCTCCAGTGGGCGATATTCTCGTCGTTGGCGTAGGCAGTGCAGGCCTCGGGCATGTAGCCCTGCTCTTTCATCCTCAGCAAAAAACTCAGCGCCGCCAGCCCCGCCGGCCCGTTGAAGGCGGCCCGGGTCCAGTCCTCGTTGAGTACCCGCCCTCCTGCCTTGTAGAGCAGGGCCGCGAAGCGATAAGCCGTGTCCCCGTGGGAACTGGCAGGCATGGTCAGGGTGTGGATGCCCGCCGCCTTGAGCACCGGCCCCATGCCCTCCATCTCCTCCCAGGTGCTGGGCAGTTGCAGATGGTGCTCAGCGAGGATCTTCTTGTTGTAGGCCAAAACAAAAGGCAGGGTGGTGGCCGGGATGCCGAAATGTTTGCCCTGAAACTGCACGTGTTCGAGGATGTGGGGCAGGTAGCGCTCGCGGATCTGGGGGAAGTCGGGGAAATTTTCCAGCGGATAGAGTCCGCCCTGCTCGCCAAATTCCACCGAGTACTTGTGGTGGACGTAGACCAGATCGGGTCCCTCGCCGGCCACCGTGGCGGTGATCAGGCTCTCGCGTTGGGTGTTCCAGTCGCGGTTCTCAAAGGTGATCTGGATCTCGGGATGGCTGGCGTTGAATTCGGCCACCCCCTGCCGCAGCCAGACCTGGGTGCGGGGCACTCCACCAAAGGCCCAGAGCAGGATCTGTCTCGGCTTGCCCGGCGTCCCCTCGCGCCCACTGCCGCAGGCGGTCGCCAGCAGCCAGACGGCCAGCAGCCAGCGGGGCAACATCATGACCCCACTCAGAAGACGATCACGTTGCGCAGGGCCCCGCCCCCTTCCATCTGGGCGATGCCCTCGTTGATCTCTTCCAGGGCGTAACGCCCGCTGACCAGCTCGTCGAGCTTGAGCCGGCCCTGCTGGTACAGCGCGATCCATAGCGGGATGTGTACCCGGGGCAGGGTGGAGCCGTTCCAACTGCCCATCACCTTGCGCTCGGCGATGAAGTTGCCCACGGCCAGTTTGGCCTGGGCCCCGCCCTCGGGAATGCCGAGGATGATCTCCGAGCCACGGGCAGCCAACATCTCAAAGCCCTGCTCCACCGCCCGAGTATTGCCCACGGTCACAAAGCTGTAGTCCACGCCCCGCCCGCCGGTCAATTCTTTCACCGCCGCCACCGGATCGCCGCTCTTGCCGTTGACCGCGTGGGTGGCCCCGAAGCGCCGGGCCACCTCCAATTTACTTTCCACCACGTCTACGGCGATGATGGGGTTGGCCCCGACCAGGGCTGCCCCCTGCACCGAGTTGAGCCCTACACCCCCAATGCCGATCACCGCCACGCTGTGGCCGGCCTTGACCTGGGCAGTGTTGACCACCGCCCCCAGGCCGGCGATCACCCCGCAACCCAAGAGCGCCGCGCCCTCCAGAGGCATGCCGTCCGGCACCTGGATGAGCTGGGTCTGGTCCACCACCACCCGCTCGGCAAAAGCCGCCGAGCGGATGCCCCGCCCCAACATCTGTCCTTTCTTGTTGTGCAGCCGGGTCTCGGTGTCAAGAGCAAAAACCCCGTCGCACATATACTGGGCCCCGATCGTGCAGTAGTGGCAGCGGCCGCAGGAGCGGATCAGGCAGACCACTACCCGGTCGCCGGGCTTGGCCAGCACTACGTCCTCACCCACCGCCTCGACCACGCCAGAGGCTTCGTGGCCGGGGATCAGCGGCAGGGTGCCGCCCCATTCGCCGCGGATCAAGTGTACGTCGCTGTGGCAGATGGCCGAGGCCGCCAGGCGCACCTCCACTTCGCCCCGGCCCGGCTTCTCCAATTCCACCTCTTCGACCACCAGGGGTTTGCCGAACTCGTAACACACCGCTGCCTTCACGGAAGCCTCCTCTACAAGATGGGATGTTCGGCGATGGCCACACCCAGGCGCGAGTCAGCCATGCCATAGTACAGAAGCCAGCGCCCGCCCAACTGCGCCACGCCCTCGGCAAAGACCACCTGCGGCACCTGGCCCACCTGCTCATCGGGCCGGGTGGGTTCGAGCAAGGGGGTCTCTGAGCGACGCAACACTTTGCAGGGATCAGCCGGATCAATGAGCACCTGGGCAAAGGCGTAGCGCAACTTCTCATCCGCCGAATTGTACCCCAGCCACAACCCCTCGGGCAGCAGCACTGGTGCCGGCCCCGGCTCCACCAGCCGCGCGTCGAAGTACCCCTTGCGGGGCGAGATCACTGGCTGGGCTTCGATCTCCCAGTGCCGTAGGTCCGCCGAGGAAGCGGCCCAGATATGGGTATCCCCAAAGTACATCCAGTAGCGCCCCTTCACTGGCTGGTCGCAAATCGCCCCGGACTTGGACCAACCCCTCGGGGTGCCAGGATACTCCTGGGCAGGGAAGTACGCATCCCAGGCCTCGTCGGCAAAAACCGGGCCCCACTTCTCCCACTGCCGCAGGTCCTTGCTGATGGCCATACACAGCCGGGCCACCTTGCCGTCGTACCCGGTGTAGGTCAGGTAGAAGGTGTCGCCGATCTTCACCAGGCGCGGGTCTTCGCAGCCCCCAGGCGTCTCGTACCATTCCGTGGGCTCCAGCACTGGCACGGGCTGGCGCTCGAAGTGGATGCCGTCGCGGCTGAGAGCCAGGCCGACACGCGAAGTGAAACTCCGTCCCGAAAAAGAACAAGGCCCCTCGGCCCGGTAGAGCAAAGAGACCTGTTCGCCGTCGCACCAGGCCGTGGGATTGTACAGGGCGTGCGATTCCCAGCCCTCCTGGGTGGGCGCCAGGATGGGATTGCCCGGATGTTTGACAAAGGGTCCAAGTCCCCAGCCCATGTCCTCGCTCACTGAATGCCGAAGTGCTGGTTGATCTCGTGCTGCCAGGTCTCGATGCGGCACTCCTCCACCTCGGCCACCTTCACTGGCCGGCCGAGTGCAGACGATTCGAGGATGGCCAGCCCAGGGGCAATGTCCTTGAGCCCCTCGATGCCGCTGGTCTCCGGCTGGCGGCCCTGTTCGATGGCGGAGATAAACTCCAGCAATTCGAGGGCAAAACCGTCCTGGATGCCGCGCGGGAAGAACTTATCCAACTGGGCCGCTCCCACCTGCTGGCGGAAGAGGGCACCCACCTCAACCGGCTCCTGTCCGTCGAGCTGCACACATTCTCCTTTGAGGCTGCCCTTACTCCCATAAATCGCGCCCCCGCCCTCAAAGCCGGTGTGCTCGCCGTGGCCGGCCCAGGAGAAGAGCAGGTTGCCGATAGCGCCGCTGGCGAACTCCAGCAAAGCGAAGAAGGTGTCGTCCACCTCGCACTGCACCTCCTCGATCACCACGCCCGCCTCGTCGCGGGTGTAGCGCACCGGCTCCACGGCGCGGGCCAGGGCCGAGACGGTCTCGACCTCGCCGCACTGGTAGCGCAACCGGTCGAAGATATGGGCACCGATATCCATGCTGCCCCCGCCTCCGGCCTCCAGCTTGCGGTGGCGCCAGGCGGTCTTGGCCACGATCACGTCGGGCGACCAGATATTGCCCACCCCGCCGCTGAGCACCATCTGCACCTTGCCCAGCAAGCCGCTCTGCACCGCCCAGCCAGTGGACCGGGTGCTCTCGTAGTAGCGCAGATTTTCTGCCACCCCCAAGGCGAGCTTTTTCGCCTCGGCCTTCTCGATGAGCCGACGGGCGGCGCGGGCCGTCGTCGTAAAGGGCTTCTCGATGAAGACCTGTACCCCCCGCTCCAGGGCCGCCACCGCCACCGGGTAGTGAGCCGAGACCGCCGAGAGCAGCACCAGGGCGTCCACTGCCCCATCCTCCAAAAGCGGGCGGTAGTCGGTGTAAATTTTTGGATCGGTGTCCTGAAAATCCCGCACGTAGATATCGCGGATACTCAAGGGATCGTGGGGCGAGGGCGAGATGGGCGGCAGGGGCGGCGTTGTCGTGGCTGCGCGAGCAGAGCGCACTGACCTCAAAGTTGTCATAGCCCTGCTGGCGGAGGATCTTGAGGCCGCGCAAATGGGCCCCGGTGATGCCACCATACCCCACAAAACCCAGGCGGATCTTGCTCATGGTGTTCCTTTCACTCCTTGACGGCGCCGGCGGTCAGCCCCTGCACAAAGTAGCGCTGCAGCGAAACGAAGAGCACGATGGGCGGCAGGCTGAAGATCAGCGAGGCGGCAAAGAGCTGGTCGTATTTGTTGACGTACTGCCCCAGGAAGGCCGAGCGCAGGCCCACCGCGATGGTGAGGGCCTTGGACTTGGTGAACACAAAGGCGAAGAGGAACTCATTCCACGAGAGCAAAAAGGCGAAGGTGCCCACCGCCACTACCGCCGGGGCGGCCAAAGGCAGGAGGATGCGCCAGAGAAATTGCAGGCGCGAGCAGCCGTCGATGAGCGCGGCCTGCTCCAGTTCTTCGGGGATGGCGCGGAAATAGCCGTTGAGCAACCAGGTGCAGAAGGGGATGGCGAAGCCGGTGTAGATCAGCACCATACCGGCGCGGGTATCCAGCAATCCCAAGTTGCGGATCACCTGGAAGAGGGGAATGAGGATGGAGGACCCGGGCAACATCTGCGACATCACCACCAGCATCAGCAGCAGGGTGCTGCCCGGGAAGCGGAAGCGGGCAAAGGCATAGGCCGCGCTGATGCTGAAGGCCAGGGCGATGAGCGCCGTGGCCAGGGAGATGACCACACTGTTGACGATATAGGCGCCAAAGGGCGCCGCGTCCCACAGATCTACGTACGCCTTGAAGGTGATGGAACGCGGAAAGACCATGGGCGGGGTGCTGGTCACCTCGCTGAGGGGGCGCAGCGAGGTGCTGACCACCCAGATCAGGGGCAGGACCAGCAGGAAGGCGCTGAAGCCCCCCAGGCCGTACCCTATCCAGGCCCGGATCTGTGCCTGGGTCTTAGTTTTCATTGGCCTGCCTCCGCTCCTTGAACAACACCCGGATAAAGAGCACGCTGAGGGAGAGCAGGAAGGCCAGCAGCAGCACCGCCGCTGCCGCGCCCCGGCCCAACTGGAGATTTTCGAAGGCGATGCGGTAGATGGTGATGGGCACCACCTGGGTGGAAGCGGCCGGTCCGCCTTCGGTCATGATAAAGATCAGACCGAAGTCATTGACCATCCAGATGGTCGCGAAGAGGAAAACCACCCCGATGACATGCCGCAGTTGAGGCAGGGTGATGTTCCAGAAGCGCTGCACCACATTGGCCCCGTCCACCTGGGCCGCCTCGTACAACTCGGTGGAGATGCCCTGCAAACCGGCCAGCAGCATGATGGTGATATAGGGCATGAAACGCCAGACATTGGCAACCACCACCGCACCCATGGCCGGCCCCGGCTGCGCCAGCCAGGGGATATTGGCATCGATGAGCCCCACGCTGAGCAGGAAATAGTTCACCAGCCCGAAGCTGTCGTGGAAGAGCCAGCGCCACATGTATCCGGTGACCACCGGAGCGATGGCCCAGGGCACCAGCAGGAAAGCGGTGAAAAAGGGGCGGTACTTCTTGATCTCATTAAAAACCAGGGCCAGGAAGAGGCCCAGCACCAAGGCGATGGGCAGGGAGAGAAAGGTGAACCTGAGCGAGCTGCCGATGCTCGACAGGAAGCTACGGCTGCCCAGCAGCTTGGCATAGTTGGCCAGCCCCACCCATTCGCTCTCCCCCCCCTTGAGCAGGCGCACCTTCTGCACACTCATGACCAGGTTGTTGCAGATGGGCCAGAGGATGATCACGGCCAGCACCAGCAGAGCCGGCAGCAGGAAATAGTACGGAGTGAGTTGTTTTTGCAGCCTACTAGTAATCATTAAGGATCTCGTTGACTTCCTCGGCAGCGGTATCCAGAGCTTCTTTGGGACTCAAGGTCCCGGTCAGAGCCATGTTGACCGCATCGGCAATGCTGCGCTGGATCTCGGTGATCCCCGGATGTCCGGGCCAGCCCAGCCCGTTGCGGCCGGCCTCAGCCAGCACTTCCAGGTCGATATACTTGGACTGCACCCCCGGCTCGTACGCCGCCTTGTGGGCCGGGATGCCCCCCATGGCCGGGTTGGGCACCTTCCACACTGAGTCGTCCACGTTGAGGGCCTTGAGCACCGTCCAGGCCTCCTGGGGCACCTTGCTGTACCCGGTGATGGCGACCATGACCACGTCTAACAAGGTGCGCGGCGGATTGGACTCGATGGACTGGGCTGGGCCAGGCACCTGGGCCAGCATCAGCTTGCTGGTGTCGAACTTGTAGTTGCCCAGGACGATATCCTGCCACCAGGGACCCTCGATGGAAAGGGCTGCTTTTTCAGTACACCAGTGGGCAGCGTTTTCATCGAAGGCATAGGCCGCGCTGGCCGAGGGGAAGAATCCGGCCTGCTTCATCTCGATCACGAAAGTGAGGGCTGCAAGCCCGGCCGGCCCGTTAAAGGTGGCGTGGGTCCAGCCCTCGTCGAAGAGCCGGCCGCCGGCCTTGTAGAGCAGGGGCAGAAAGCGGTACGCGGTGTCCAGGTTTACGCCGGGCATGGTGAAGACCTCGATGCCCTGCTCCTTGAGCACCGGCCCCATGGCCTTCATTTCCTCCCAGGTGCGGGGGATCTGCAGATGATATTTGTCGAGGATGGACCGGTTTACCGCCAGCACAAAGGGCAGCATGGTAATGGGCAGCCCGTAGTGTTTTCCTTGGTACTCGACCTGCTCCAGAACGTTGGGGAAGAAACGTTCAGCCACCTGGGGGAAGTCAGGAAAATTCTCCAGGGCATAGAGCCCGCCCAACTGGCCGAACTCCACCGAATACTTGTGGTGGACGCGGATGATATCCGGGCCATCGCCGGCAATGGTGGTGCTGATCAGACTCTCCCGCTGGGTCGCCCAATCGCGGATCTCCAGCTCGATATAGATGTCCTGGCGGCTGGCGTTGAAATCCTTGACCGCCTGCTTGATCCAGACCTGGTGGCCGGGCACCCCGCCAAAATCCCATACCACCACCTTCACCGGCTCTGCCGCTCCCCCGGCGGGTAGGCCCAGCAGGAGGGCGAATAGTACCAAACAAATCGCGCTCAAATTCCCGCCCTCTAAAAAGTTTTTCCAGCTCCAATATTAGCCAATGCCGGAGAGCCCCGCAAGCACCGCGCCTGGTTTGACAAGAGACCGCTGCCCGCCGTATCCTCCTGCCATTTCCCCACCAGGAGGAAGATCCATGGAATTGCAAAAAGTGTTGGTCACCGGCATGAGCGGCCTGATCGGCAGCGCCGTGCGCCGGCAGCTGGAAGGCAAATACACCCTGCGGGCCCTCAATCGCCGCCCGCTGTCCGGCGTGGACTGCCACCAGGGGGACATCGCCGACCTCGATTCCATCCTGCCGGCCTTCGAAGGCCAGGACGCGGTGGTACACCTGGCCGCCTTTCTGGGTGACGACTGGGAGAAAGTACTCAAGCACAACCTCCTGGGCACCTACAACGTCTTCGAGGCCGCCCGGCAGGCCGGGGTCAAACGCATCGTCTACGCCAGCAGCGGCACCGCGGTCATTGGCTGGGAGAAACATCCCCCTTACTCCGACCTGGCGGCCGGCCGCTACGACCAAGTTCCCTCCGTCTGGCCCCTGATCACCGACCAGGCCCCCATCTATCCAGGTGGTCTGTACGGCTGCAGCAAGGTCTGGGGCGAGGCCCTGGCCCGCCACTATGCCGAAACTTATCATCTCTCGATCTTCTGCCTTCGCCTGGGCCGGGTCAATCCCGAGAACCGCCCCACCCAGCCGCGCGAGTTCGGCGCCTGGTGCAGCCAGCGCGACGCAGCGCAGATAGTCGAAAAATGCCTGGCCGCCCCGGCAGACCTGCGCTTCGAGATCTTCTACGTGGCCTCCGACAACCGCTGGGCCTACCGCAGCCTGGCCAACGCCCGCCGATTGATAGGTTTCGCTCCCCAGGATTCGGCCGAAGACTACCGCCAGGACTGAGGCCCATGCCCACCACTCGCGGCAACCTGAGCGGGCGCGCCCTGCTCCTGGGTGTTCTCCTGGTACTGGTGGTCAGCCTGGGCGCCCCCGGCGCCACCTGGGTGCTGGGCTCCTCGGAGATCACCTGGTCCTTCTTCCCCATCGGTGTGGGTTTCCCCTTCCTCTGCCTGCTCTTCTTCAACATCGCCCTCAAGTCCCTGCGCCCAGGCTGGGCCCTGCGCCCCGCCGAGCTGGCTATTGTCCTGGCCATGGGCCTGGTGGTCGCCGGCACCCCCTTCTTCATCATGGGGTATGTGCTGGCCATCCCCACCACCCCCTTCTACTTCGCCTCGCCCGAAAACCAGTGGGACCGCTACATCCTGCCCAACCTGCCCCGCTGGCTCATCCCCAGCAACCAGGGCCTGGCCATGACCTGGTTCTTCGAAGGCCTGCCCTTTGGCGAACCCGTGCCCTGGGGCACCCTACTGGAAGCCTGGGTCATGCCCCTCTTCTGGTGGTTCAGCTTCATCTGGTCCCTGTATTTCGCCTGCTTCGCCCTGGTGGTGATCTTGCGAAAACAGTGGATCGAGCGCGAGCGCTTGGCCTACCCGCTCATGGAACTGCCTCAGACCTTGCTGGCCGATCCCGACCCAGCCAGCCGCGTCCCGGCCATCTTGCGCCACCGGCTGCTCTGGCTGGGTGCCGCCCTGCCCCTCTTCATCACCCTGTGGAACGCCGCCGGCTTCTTCTACCCTTTAGTGCCGCAGATCAGCTGGGACTACGCGGTGCAGGTGGGCCGAAATTTTCCTCCGATCAACATCCGCCTCTACTTCCCGGTGGTGGGTTTCATGTATTTCGCCAACCTCAACGTCTCCTTCAGCATCTGGTTCTTCTACCTGGTCGCCCTCTTTGAAGAAGGACTCTGCAACCGCCTGGGCCTGGGCATCACCGAGGGCGACGCCTTTGTGGTGGGCGGTTTCCCCACCACCTCCTGGCAGTGCTGGGGCGCCTTTGTGGCGATGGTGCTGTGGGGATTATGGATGGCCCGCGATCACCTGCGCCAGGTCTGGCGCAAGGCCCGCGACCCCGGCTCTGCGGTGGACGACACCCGCGAGTTGCTCTCCTACCGGGTGGCGGTAGTGGGATTGGCCCTGGCGGTGTTCTATATGCTCGCCTGGCTGTGCCGGGCCGGCCTGCCCCTGGGCGCAGCCGCCCTCTTCCTGGCCGGGGTGCTCATCGCATATTTAGGCATCACCCGCCTGGTGGTACAGGCCGGGGTCTACTACCTGACCACCCCGATGGTCAGCCAGGCCATGACCCTGGCGGTGCTGGGCACCAAAGCGGTCACGGCCCCCGGTTTGGTGGCCCTTGGCCTGACCTTTTCCTTCTTCGGCGACGTGCAGTCCATCTTCATGCCCGCCGCCGCCCACGCCTCCAAATTACACGACACCCTGGATCTGGGCCGGCGAAACCTTTGCCTGGCCATCGCCCTGGCCCTGGGGCTGAGTTTTGCCGTGTCCACTCTTTACATCCTCTATATGGCCTACGACCAGGGGGCTTCGAACTTCAGTTCCTGGTTCTTCCGGGTTTCGGGCGGGGCCGGGGTGCTGGCCTTCGACTACGCCACCTCGCGCATCATCAACCCAGCCGGGGTTCAGTACCAAAAGCTGGCCTTTTTCGGCGCCGGCGCCCTGGCCATGTCGGTGCTGACCTTCCTGCACTACCGTCTGCCCTGGTGGCCCTTGCACCCCATCGGCCTGACCATCGTCTCGGCGTGGATGATCCGCAACCAGGCCGCCGCCATCTTCGTCGCCTGGGCCGCCAAGAGTTTGCTCATGCGCCTGGGCGGCATCGACCTCTACCGCCGGGCCGCCCCTTTCTTCATCGGTCTGATCCTGGGTCACTTCCTCGGGGTGGGTCTCTCCTTCCTCATCGATGCCCTCTTTTTTCCCGGCAACGGCCACCCCATCCTGCACGGTTAGGGTCGGGGAGCGACCTTCTTGACACGCTCTCCGCCGGAGAGATA